>JBHELH010000187.1:0-2641 GCA_046263215.1 Gemmatimonadaceae bacterium
TCGGCACGCTCGCGCTCGGGATCGGCGGTGCGACGGCGGTGTTCACGGTCATCAACGCCTCGCTCCTCCGGCCCCTCCCCGCGGTGGCCGAGCCGGAGCGGCTGGTCAGCGTCGAGCGCGTGCAGACGGCGCCGACGAGACGCACAATCGCCGAGTTCAGCTACCCGGACTACCGCGACTTGCGAGAGCATTCGACGACGCTCACCGGACTCGCGGGGTACAACGGCACGTCCATGGCGCTCGAGGACGCGGCGGGCTCCGCACGCGCGTGGGTGAGCTACGTCAGCGACAACTTCTTCGCGGTGCTCGGCGTTCGTCCCGCTGCGGGGCGGCTCTTCGGGACTGCCGACGCGGGCGCGCCCGGAGCCGAGGCGACTCAGGTCGTGGTACTGGGGCACGCCCTCTGGCAGCGCCGGTTCGGCGGCGCGCCGAGCGCGGTCGGTTCGACGCTCAAACTGGATGGCCACGTCTTCACGATCGTCGGCGTGGCGCCTCCCGGGTTCATCGGCGCGATGGCGCAGCACCCGATGGAACTCTTCATCCCCATCGTGGTCGGCGGCAGGGCGTCGTCCGTGGCTTACGGCCTCGATCTGTCGTCCCGTCGCGGCGGGTGGCTACGCCTCGTGGGCCGGCTGGCTCCGGGGAAGAGCGTCGAGTATGCGCAGCGCGACCTCGCCGGCATCGCGGCCCGGCTCGCGGCCGCGTACCCGACGAACCGGGGGCGCACCGTCTGGGTGCAGCCGGGCGCGGGGATGACTGCGGAGGAGCGCGCGGAGTTGAGCCGCGTACCGCGACTGCTCGCGATGGCGGTGGCGTTGCTGCTCCTGATCGCGTGCGGGAACGTGGCCGGTCTGTCGCTCGTGCGCGCCGCGGCGCGGCGCCGCGAGCTCGCAACGCGACTCGCGCTCGGCGCCTCGCGCGCGGTGCTCGTCCGTCAGGTCGCTTTCGAGGGAGCCGTGCTCGCCGCCGGCGCCGGCCTGCTCGGGATCGTCGTCGCGCAGCTGCTCGTGCGCTCGGCGGTGCTCGTGCGCAGCGTCGTTCCGATGTCGGATCTCGACCTCGGGATGGACCCGCGGGTGCTCGCGGTCGCCCTCGCCGCGTCGGCGCTGACCGCAATCCTCGTCTCGCTGTGGCCGGCGGTCCAGCTCTTTCGGGTCGCGCCCGGTGCCGTGCTCAAGGACGGCGGTGGCGCGATCCGGCGCCGGTCCGGGCAGCGCGTGCTCGTCGGCGCACAAGTCGCCGCATCGCTGGTGCTGCTCGCCGCGGCGGCAACGGTGTTCAGCACGTTCCGGCGCATCCTCGTTACGCACGGGGGTCTCGATCCCCGCGGGTTGACCTACGCGATGCTCCAGGTCGAACGGGCAGCGCAGGACACGGCTGGGGAGCTCGCCTTCTACCGTGCGGTGCTAGCGCAGGCCGCGTCCGAGCCGACGGTCGCCGCGGCGGCGCTCACGTCCAGCGTGCCGCCGTTCCCGTGGTCGATGCGCGGCGCCGTCTTTCGCCACGGCGAGGAGCTACCGCCGGGAGCGCTCGTCGGTCGCGAGCTCGAGCTCGGGCTGCGCGTGAACGTCGTCCTCGTCTCGCAGGACTTCTTCGGCACGATGCGTATCCCCGTCGTGCACGGGCGCGCGTTCGTTGCGAGCGATGACGAGCGCGCGCCGCCAGTCGCGATCGTCAGCCGGCGGCTGGCCGGCGAGCTGTGGCCGGGGCAGGATCCCGTCGGCCGGCTGCTCGCCTGGCCCTCGGTCGAGGGCCCGCCGCGACCACCGCTGCGCGTCGTGGGTGTCGTCGCTGATACGCGGGACGTGACACTGACCAGCGCCCCGCTGGCGATGTACGTGCCGTTCGCGCAGCACCCGAGGGGGAGTCTCATCCTTGCCGTTCGGGGCCGCGAGGGCTCGCGCGTACCCGCGAGCACGCTGCGCCGGCTCGTCGCGGACGTGAATCCAAGTGTCGTCGTGCTCGGCGGCAAGACGTTGCTCGAGGAGCTGCGGGACGAGCTGCGGCCGCAGCGGACGGCCAGCGTCTGGATCGGCGTGTTCGGCGCCATCGCGCTGCTGCTCGCATCGATCGGGCTCTACGGCGTCGTCGCCCAGGGCGTCTTGCAGCGGAGGCGCGAGCTCGCCGTGCGCTCCGCCCTCGGCGCATCCCCGGCGGGTATTCTCGCGACGGTGCTCGGTGACGGGATGCGGCTCGCCGCGTTCGGCGGAGTCGTGGGCAGTCTCGGCGCGCTCGCCGGCTTTCGAGTGCTGCGCTCGCTCGTCACGGGAGTGCAAGCCGTGGACATGGGACCCGCCGTTGTCGCGGCAGCCGTGCTCGCGATCGCGATGCTAGCGGCGGCCTACCTCCCGGCCCGGCGGGCGGCTCGGCTCAACCCGGCGGATGCGCTGCGGTCTGACTGACGAACCGCAGCGGGTGGAGCCATGATCGTCAACCGCCCTCGATCCGCGCTCGCGGCCGTGACGTGCGTGGTTTCCTGCGCGGCGCTCGGCGCCCGAGGCCAGGCACAGACAATCCGCGTCGGGAGCGAGAGCCCCGTGTCGATCGGCCTCACCGACCGGCCGCTGGGCGAGCCGATGCTCGCGATCCATCCGGCGAATCCTCGGCATCTGCTCGGCGCCGCGATCGTCTTCGATACGAC
>JBHELH010000188.1:0-7515 GCA_046263215.1 Gemmatimonadaceae bacterium
TTGAAGTTACCCCAGTTTTGTGGACACCTCTGATGCCTCGATCGAGATTCGAGGGAGGAGGTGGCCATGAAAAAGAGGCGAGGCCCGAGCGCGTACACGGACGAGTTTCGTAGAGAGGCAGTCGCCCTCGTTCAAGCGGGGAACGAGTCGGTCGCCGAGGTCGCGCGGAAGCTCGGCGTGCATCGCGAGACGCTGCAGAATTGGTGTCGGATGGCGGCGGGCGACGGGCCGTCGACCGCCGCGCGCGTGATGTTGGAGGAAGAGAATCGGCGGCTGCGCCAGGAGAACGCGCGGCTGCTCGAGGAGCGCGAGATCCTAAAAAAAGCCACGGCCTTCTTCGCCAGGGATGCACGATGAGGTTCGTGTTCATCCGAGCGCACGCCCGCGCCTACCACGTCACCACGATGTGTCGGGTGCTGGAGGTGTCGAAGGCCGGCTACTACGCGTGGCGTGCGCGGCCGCTCTCCGATCGGGTCCGAGCCGATCGCGTGCTGCGGGAGCGGATTCGGCAGATTCACCAGCGGGTGAAAGGCCGATACGGGAGCCCGCGAGTCTACCAGGAGTTGCGCTCGCTCGGCCTCCGCTGCGGGAAGCACCGCGTCGCCCGCCTGATGCGCGCCGAGGGGCTGCGCGCGACGCGTGTCCCGCAGTGCCGGGTCACGACGCGCTCGGAGCACGGCCGCCCGGCGCCGGCGAATGTGCTCGCCCGGGACTTCGCCGTCGCCTCCGCGCCTCCCCCGCCGCCCGGGTCGGCTGTGTGGATGGCCGACATCACCTACCTGCCGACGCGCGAGGGCTGGCTCTACCTCGCCGTCGTCCTCGACCGCGCCTCGCGGCGGGTGGTGGGCTGGTCGCTTCGCCCGCGGCTCGATCAGGCGCTCACGCTCGGCGCCCTCCGAATGGCGCTCACGCACCATCGGCCCGCTGGCGGCCTGCATCACTCCGACCGCGGGCTCCAGTACGCCTGCCGCGCCTATCGGCAGCTCCTCGCCGCGGCGGGCTTCACCCCGAGCATGAGCCGACTCGGTGACTGCTGGGACAACGCCGTCGTGGAAAGCTTCTTCGCGACGGTCACCAAGGAGCTCCTCGTCGACGGCGCCTTCGCCAGCCGCGACGAGGCCCGACGTCAGACCTTCGAGTTCATCGAGGTCTGGTACAACCGCCAACGGCGCCATTCGTCGCTCGGGTATCGCACCCCAGTGGACTTTGAAGCCGAACTACAACAAGCCGGATAATAGGTGTCCACAAAACCCGGGTAACTCCATCAACAGCACGAGACTGTGAACGCCGTCATCCGCCCGATCCGCGTATGCTCTTGTCGTACCGGCCGGCCCGAGCGGCCGTAGCCAAAGATCTTTTCACGGGCCGGCGCGTGGAGCCTCGAGCCGCACGCGGAGGCATCCGCGCGGATCGCCATTCCCCTCCGCCCTCATCCGCGCGCGCCACGCACAACTGACACCGCCGTCGCCCTGACGCCCCGTCTACCCGCGCGCACGCCGTATCGAGCCTGACATCCGCCCGCGCCCCTCGCTCCGGCGGGATGACACGCTCTGGCATCTCATTTCAGGGAGCCCGGGGGCAGCGTATACAGCAGCTTCAACGTCGCCCGGTCCGGTCCAGTGATCGACGTCGTCTGCGACTCGGGATACATGATCGTCGCGCGATCGCGCGAGTGGGCCAGGCCGAGCGCGTGGCCGACTTCGTGCCGCGCGGTGGCGGCGATCAGCGGCGGAGCGAGGGCGACGCCACCGGTGTCGTGCGCCGCGATGAGGACGTCGGCGCCGACGATCCAGCCGTCCTGGTCGTGCCGGTGCGTCGTCACGCCGAGCCGGTTTCCGTCGGTGATTCGATCCGCGAAGGTGACACGGACGTCGGCGCGGGTCGAGTCGACCGTGAAGGTAAACCGGAGCGGAATGCCGACCTCGCCCCACTCGTCGAATGCCGCACGGGCAACGCGAAAGAGCTCCGGCGTCCAATCGGGAAACGTCGGACTTCGCTGGATCCAGACACGTACCGGCTCGATCGTTCGCTCGGGCCACCGTGTGAGCAGGGAATCGCGGTCGGCGAGCATGTCGGCGATGTAGGTGCCGGGGGAGCCGACCTCGATCCGACGCCGTAGCTCGGCGCGGTCGATCTTCGCCGACGTACGCTGGAGCACGAGCGAGTCGGTCCGGACCACCGGGGCTGCGGGAGCCGCCGTCGTGTCCTCTATTCTGCGGGCGGCGGCCGGCGGGCGACGGGCGGCGGTGTCCCGGGAGGTCTTGATGGCCTCGCGTCCGACGAAAAAAATGAGGGCGGCGGCCATCGCGAGTGCGATCAGCTCGCCGCCCTGCCCCTGCCCGGCCCGTGGCCGGGACGTCATGCTAGCGAACGGCGCCCGGCGGCAGCGTGTACAGCAGCCGCACAGTCGCCTTGTCCGCCGCGGAGAGGGCGCGGACGCGCACCTTGGGCGCCATGATGCTGCGCACGTCGTACGTATGGTCGAGGCCGAGCAGGTGACCGATCTCGTGCAGCGCCATCGCGCGCATCGCGTCCTCGTCGAGTACGTCACCCTTGTGGTGGTGCACCGCGAGGACAATGGAAGCATCAGTTATCCACCAGTCGTCGTCGCGCGCCCACTTAGTCCGACCGCTGATCGGCTCGCGGAAGTAATCGATCCAGGTGACGTGCACCTCGGCGTCGGTCGAATCGGCGACGTAGGTGAACGAGACCGGCAGGTCGAGCGCATCCCATTCGTCGAACGCGGCGTACACCTCGTCGACGTAGCTCGCGGTCCAATCGGGCAGGTCCGACGACGGCTGGATCCAGACGCGGATCGGACGAGCGCGCCGCTCCGGCCAGCGCGCGAGCGACGAATCGCGGGACAGCAGCATCTCACCGATGTACGTGCCCGCGGCGCGGCGCCGCAACTCACGCTGGATCGCGCGGACGTCGCGCTTCGAGCGCCGCTCGTCGACGCCGAGGGCCGGCGCCAGCGTACCGGCGGCTTCGCGGATGTGCGCGCTGGCCTTCGCGCCGAGCACGAGCGGCCGCGCCCCGAAGAGGGCGTCGGCGCTGATTGCCGCGGCGGTGAGGAGGGAGATGATCGGTAAGGCTCGGCTCATAACGTCACTGCTGCTGAGCGGCGGGACCCGAGGCTCGGGCGAGGAGGAACGACTCGACGGCGGGAAGAACGTCTCCGGCGCCTCCAAAAACGGCATGTGACCGGAGTCCGGGATGAGCGTGAGCCGCCTGGGGAATCAGCCTGGCGAGCTCCTTACCCACCCCGGTGGGCGGTGCGTCTTGCGTCCCTCCGAAGACGAGCGCCGGGGCCGAAAGGGCACTCAGAACGGCTGGTCAATCATCGCCGTCGAGGCGTCCTCAGGCGACGATCGCGGCACCGGTCAGACTGACCGATGTCGGGGGTACAAACAACTCCGCTAATTCGTGGGTTACAGCGCCTCACCCTCCGCCGTCCCTTCGACGGCCATGCTCACACTTCTGAAGCTTCTGCAGTCACTCGTCAAGACGCTGCATTCGGACGGCACGCCGACGCAGATTGCGGCCGGCGTCGCGCTCGGCGCGGCCCTTGGACTGACCCCAATCGCGACCGTCCACAACGTCGTGATCTTCATCCTGCTCGCCGTTTTGAACGTGTCATTCGGCGCCGGGCTTTTCGCGTGGGCGGTGTTCGTGCCGGTCGGCTTCATGCTCGA
This sequence comes from Gemmatimonadaceae bacterium, assembly GCA_046263215.1. GTDB lineage: Bacteria > Gemmatimonadota > Gemmatimonadetes > Gemmatimonadales > Gemmatimonadaceae > JBHELH01. The sequence continues at coordinate 3,696 of JBHELH010000188.1, forward strand.
TCCACTGTTCGATCGACTCGGGCGCCAGCTCCTCGTCGACACCCCGTCGCTTCGGCCGCTGTGGACGGCGTGGGACAACGCCCCCGGCCTCGCGCTGACGAACTTCAGCAACACGGTCGTTCTCGGGAGCGTCGTCGGCTGGCTCCTGCTCGCGCTCCCGATCTTCCTGCTCGCGCGCGTCGGCGTGCTCCGCTACCGCGCGACGATCGGCGAGCGGGTGCGGCGGTCGCATCTGTACAAGGCGATCACGGCTTCGCGGGCGTACAATGTCTATCGCTGGTTCGAGGAGTAGCGAAACCGCAATTCCTAGTTCCCAGTTCCAAGTTCCCAGCAACGCCGCACCGGGAACTGGGAACTGGGATCTTGGAACTCGCGGTCCGCGCGGCCCTAAGGGAATCGTCCGCTGGCGGGGCCTGATTCCCGCGACGCTCGCACTCGCTGCCCTTGGCCTGGGCTGGCTCGCCTTCGGAGGCCGCGTCGTCAAGAGCGCGGTCGAGGAGGCGGGCACGAAGGCGCTCGGCGCCGCGGTCGACATTGCGGGTGTCGACATCGAGGAGCGGCGCGCGGCGGTAGAGCTGCGCGGCCTGGCGGTCGCTGATCCCTTCGACCGGAATCGCAATCTGGTCGAGGCGGGCGTCGTGCGGGTGGAGCTGGAGCCGGAGCCGCTGCTCGAGCGGAAGATCGTCGTACGCCGTTTGACCGTGCGCGACGTGCGCACGGGTACGCGGCGTGCGACGCCGGCGCGTCCCGTCGCCGACGGCGGGTTCGCGCCGCGTGCGCTCGCGGAGCTGGACCGGTGGTCGAAGCAGTTGAAGGTCCCGCTCCTCTCGTTGACGCCGGTCGATACAATCAAGACCGTCGTGCTCGATCCCACGCAGTTGCGGAGCGTCCGCGAAGCGTTGGCGCTCGCGCGGCGGACCGACTCCGTGGAGCGCGCACTCGAGCAGGGCTACGAGGCGCTGCGAGTTCGCGCGACGCTCGACACAGCGCGCGCGCTTGCCGCGCGCCTCCAGGGCACGAACCTCCGCACACTCGGCGTCACCGGCCTGCGGACGGCCGTCACCGACCTGGGGCGCGTGGTGGCGCAGGTGGACAGCGCGCGGCGGGGCGTCGAGGCGCTCGAGCGAGGCGTGCGCGCAGGGGTCGACGCGCTGCAGGGAAGCCTTCGCGCAATCGATGACGCGCGACGCGACGACTACGAGTTCGCGCGCGGGCTGCTGAAGCTCCCGAGCTTCGAGTCTCCGCAGATCGGGGCCGCCCTCTTCGGGCGCGTGACGATCGACAAGTTCGAGCAAGCGCTCTACTGGACCGCGCTCGCGCGCCAGTACGCCCCGCCGGGCCTCCTCCCGCGCGAGGCGACCGGCCCGAAACGGCTGCGTCGCGCGGGGACGACCGTGCACTTCGCGAAGCGGGAGGCGTATCCGAGGTTTCTCCTTCGCCGCGCCGATCTGGATCTCACGCTCGCTAGCACCGGCGCGGCGCACGGCGTCTACAGCGTTGCCGTGGCCGACGCAACCACCGAACCCGCGATCGTCGGTCGGCCGGCGCGCTTCGCGCTCCGCCGCGAGGCGACGGGCACCGGCGTCGAGTCGCTTCACGCGACCGGGCTCCTCGACCACGCCGGCACGCGTCCGCGCGACGTCATCACCGCGCAGGCGGCCGGCGTGCGGCTCCCGCCCATCCCGCTCCCCGCGCTGCCGCTCCGTGCGGAGCCCGGCCGCGGCACGAGCGAGCTGCGACTCGTCCTCGACGGCGACCACGTGTCGGCGCGCTGGGCGCTGCGCTCGGGCGAGCTCAAATGGCTCACGGACACGGCGCGCGCGCGACAGCTCAACGCGATCGAGTCCCTCGTCGCGCGGGTGATCACCGGCGTCCGCGAGCTCGACCTCGCGGCCGAGCTGAGTGGCCCAGTGAGCGCGCCGAAGCTCGCCGTGCGCTCCAACCTCGACCGCGTCGTGGCGGCGCGGCTCAAGGAGGTTGCGGGCGAGGAAGTCGAGCGCGCGGGGACGAAGGCGCGCGCACAGGTCGACAAGATCGTCGACGAGAAGACGGGGCCCGTCAAGGCGCGCGTCGCGGAGCTGCGCGCTGACGCGGAGCGGCGCATCGCCGACGCGAAGGCACGCCTGGACGACGAGAAGCGGAAGCTCGACGCGCAGCTCAAAGCGCTGGTGCCTCGTTTGTGAGCTTGTGAGCTTGTGAGGAACAAGCTATCAAGCTCCGACGCTTATAAGCTCAGAAGTCCCTCATGCGCGACTTCCATCAGGAACCGCCGACGCTCGGCAACCAGTACGACGCGGATACAGTGCTCCGCGCGTACCTGCGCCGACGATTGCCGGCGGAAATGCTCGCCGAGATTGAGCCTGGGCTCAGGCGCCTAGGTGGGCGCGTGGCCACCGACATCCTCGCGCTGGGCGAGGCGGCGGAGGCGTTGCCACCCCGCCACGTGGCGTACGACGGGTGGGGGCGTCGCCTCGACCGCATCGAGACGAGCGCGGCATGGCGAACGCTCGACCGCGTGGCGGCCGAAGAGGGGCTCGTCGCAATCGGGTACGAGCGCGCGCACGGGTCGCTATCGCGCGTCGACCAGTTCGCGCGCCTGTACCTCTACTCACCGTCGTCGGCCATACACAGTTGCCCACTGGCGATGACGGATGGCGCAGCGAGGTTTCTCGAGGTGTACGGGGACGGGCACACGCGGCCCGCATTCGAGCGGCTGACGAGCCGCAACCCGGATCGGTTCTGGACGTCGGGGCAGTGGATGACGGAGCGGACCGGCGGCTCGGATGTCTCGAGGACGTCGACCCGCGCTCAGCCCGCCGGAGAGGCCGACGACGGGGTGTACCGGCTGTACGGCGACAAGTGGTTCACGTCGGCGACGACGTCGCAGGTCGCGGTGACGCTGGCCCGCATCGACGGCGCGCCGGCCGGAAGTCGCGGTCTGAGCGTCTTCTTCGTCGAGCTGCGGGATCCCGACGGCGCGCTCCGCAACATCCGCATCCATCGGCTCAAGGACAAACTGGGCACGCGCGCCCTGCCGACCGCGGAGCTCACGCTCGAGGGGACGCCGGCGCGCCTCGTCGGCGGGACCGGCGATGGCGTCCGGAAGATCTCCGCTCTCTTCAACGTCACGCGCATCTACAACGCGGTCGCCGCAGCCGGTGGCATGCGGCGCGCCGTGGCCCTCGCACGCGACTACGCCGACCGCCGTACCGCCTTTGGCAAGCCGCTCCGCGAGCACCCGCTGCACGCCGCGACACTCGCGGAGCTCGAGCTGGAATGTCGCGCGGCCTTCCACCTCACCTTCCGCGTCGTGGAGCTGCTCGGTCGCGAGGAGTGCGGCGAGGCAAGCCCCGCGGAGTCGGAGCTGCTTCGACTCCTGACCCCGGTGGCCAAGCTCTACACCGCCAAGCAGGCCGTCGCCGTGGCGAGCGAGGCGATCGAAGCGTTCGGGGGCCAGGGCTACGTCGAGGACACCGGGCTTCCGCGGCTCCTCCGCGACGCGCAGGTCCTTCCAATCTGGGAGGGCACGACGAACGTGCTGAGCCTCGATGTCCTGCGAGCGATCGACAAAACGGGCGCGCTCGACCACGTCCTGGCCGACGTCCGCGCTCGCGTGGGCCAAGTCCGCCTCGCCGAGCTCGCGCCGGCCGTCGAGCGCGTTCGTCGCGCGGCAGACCGCATCGAGGCCTACACGGACCGCGCGGCCGCCGACACCGGCCTCCGCCAAGCCGGCGCCCGTGCGTTCGCCTACGCGATCGCGCGCACCTGTGCGGCCTCACTGCTCGTCGAGCACGCGTCGTCGTGCCCGGCAGCGGACGAC
>JBHELH010000189.1:0-49280 GCA_046263215.1 Gemmatimonadaceae bacterium
CTCGGCCATGACGTCGATGCACGCGCGCATCGGGAGGAGACGGACGACGTCGGATTGGCTGAGGATGAGCACCTGCACGGGCTTGTGAGCTTGTGAGCTTGCGAGCTTGTGAGCTTGTTAGGAACTGCCGGGCTCCTATGACCGACCGAAGGTGTCGCGGTGCAGCCGCGCCTCACAAGCTCACAAGCTCACAAGCCCACAAGCCCGCAAGCCGACTGCTCACTCCTCCGCCATGAACGGATACTTGTAATCCCGCGGCGGCGTGAACGTCTCCTTGATCGTCCGCGGGCTCACCCAACGGACGAGGTTGAGCTTCGAGCCGGCCTTGTCGTTCGTCCCCGACCCGCGCGCCCCACCGAAGGGCTGCTGGCCGACGACGGCGCCCGTCGGTTTGTCGTTGACGTAGAAATTGCCCGCGGCATTGCGCAAGGCGACGACCGCCTGGAGGACGGCGCGCCGGTCGTCGGCGAAGACGGAGCCGGTCAGCGCGTAGGGTGACGTCTTGTCGACGATGGTCAGCGTCTCCTCCCAGCGTGCGTCGTCGTAGACGTAGGCCGAGACCACAGGCCCAAAGATCTCCTCGCAGAGGAGGCGGTACCCGGGGTCGTACGCCTCGACGAGCGTCGGCGCGATGAAGTAGCCGCGCTTGTCGTCGGCCTTGCCTCCCGCGATGACGCGCGCGTTCTTCCGCGCGTCGTCGACGTAGCCGCTGATCTTGTCGAACGCTCGCTTGTCGATGACCGCGCCGACGAAGTTGCGGAAGTCGCGCACGTCGCCCATCCGCAGCTCCTCGATCATCGCGACGACACGGTCACGAACGTCATCCCACAAAGAGCGCGGCACGTAGACCCGGCTTGCCGCCGAGCACTTCTGGCCCTGGTACTCGTAGCCGCCGCGCACGATCGCCACCGCGAGCGCCTCGGCGTCCGCCGACGGGTGGGCGACGATGAAGTCCTTGCCGCCGGTCTCGCCGACGATGCGGGGGTAGCTCGCGTAGCGGGACATGTTGGCGCCGATCGTCTTCCACATGCTGTTGAAGACGTTCGTGCTGCCCGTGAAGTGCACCCCCGCGAGGTCGCGGTGGCTGAGCAGTACGTCCGAGATCTCGCCCGCGTCGCCGGGGACGAAGTTGACCACGCCGGGCGGGAGGCCAGCTTCCTCGAGCAGCTTCATGACGTAATACGCCGACAGCATCGCCGCCGACGCCGGCTTCCAGACGACCGTGTTGCCCATCAGCGCCGGCGCGGTCGGAAGGTTGCCGCCGATCGCGGTGAAGTTGAACGGCGTCACGGCGTAGATGAACCCCTCCAGCGGGCGGTAGTCCATCTGGTTCCACATGCCGCTGACCGAGACCGGCTGCTCCTCGTACAGGTCCTGCGCGTACGCCGGATTGAATCGCCAGAAGTCGACGAGCTCGCACGCCGCGTCGATCTCCGCCTGGAAGACCGTCTTGGACTGACCGAGCATCGTCGCCGCGTTGAGCGTCGCGCGCCAGCGAGTCGCGAGCAGCTCGGCGGCGCGGAGAAAGACGGCCGCGCGGTCTTCCCACGGCCAGTTGGCCCACTCCGTTCGGGCATCGCGCGCGGCGTCCACGGCGCGGAGCACATCCTCGCGACGGGCCTTGTGCCAGTCGGCGAGCACGTGCCGGTGGTCGTGCGGCATCACGGCCTGGGCAAGCTCCCCGGTCCGCACCTCCTCGCCGCCGATGATGAGCGGGATCTCGATGCGCTCCCCGGCCATTTGCTCGAGGCGCGCCTTCAGCTCGGCGCGCTCCGGACTTCCGGGCGCATAGGACTTCACCGGCTCGTTCGTGGGCTTGGGGACGCGTCGCACACCACTGAAGCCGGCGATCGGCGCGGCCGGCGACGCGACAGTGCGATCGGCTTGCTTCGATGCCGCGGCGGCGCGCGCGGGAGCCGGGCTGGGCGAGCGAATGACCGGTGTAGCCATGGGAGCCTGCTTGTGAGTGAGCTTGTGGGCTTGTGAGCTTGGGGGCTTATGGGCCGCGGCTTCGCCGCGACGACGTCAGGACGTCACACAGAGTGACGGCAGTTCCTCACAAGCTCACAAGCTATCAGCTCACAAGCCGGATGGAGGATGGGTGGGCGGGCTCTGGGGGCGGCGAAAGGGGGGTCGGGCGGCTATTCTGGAGACATGCCCGTCCCCTGCGTCCTCGGCCTGGCCACGGCGTTGGCGCTGACCTTGGGGACAGCGGCGTGCACGGAGCCGCCTGTCCGGTGGCGCGAGAGCGCCGCCGTTCCACCGGCGCCGACACCGGAGACGCGCCTCGCCCTCGACGCCGCGGGAGGGATCGAGTGGCTGCCTCCGGAGCCCGCGCCGCTTACGGTCCCGGCAGGGTCGGCTGCGTGCCCGGGGTCACTCCGCATCGCGCGCGCTGGTGCGCAGGACGTCTATGCTGTGTGGTGGCAGCCTCGTCCCGACAGCAGCGCGGCCCTGCTTGCGGCGCGCTCGCCGGACGGTGGCCGGACCTGGCCTGACGTCGCACCGGTCGACACCGCCGACCGCGGCGCGAATGGCTGCCGGCGGCCCGCCGCAGCGGTCGCCGCGGACGCCGCGACTGGCTACGTGCACGTCACCTACGCCCTCGTCGCGCCGGGCGGCACGCCCGGCGTGTTCTTCGCGCACTCGCCGCCCGGCCATTTCATGTTCCACGCCCCTGTGCCGATCGTGTACGGCGAGCGGCCGGGACGGAGCAGCGTCGCCGCGAGCGGCGACGTGGTAGCCGTGGCGTACGAGGATCCCAACGCGGCCGATCCCCGCGTGGGGCTCGCGATCTCACGCACACTCGGCCACACGTTCGAGCATCGCGTGCCGGCGTCGACGGGGATCGGCGCGGCCGTGGAGCCACGCGTAGCGGTAGCGGGCGCGACGGTCGCGGTGGCGTGGCGGCAGCGGCGGAGCGCGCGCGGGCTCGTCGGCGACCCGCCTGCTACCTCGGGCGCGATGATGGTCCGTCTCGGAGAGCTCTCGGGATCGTGACGTCGGCACCCGAAGTCCTGCTGGCCGACGACGACGTCGGGGCGCGCGAGTTCCTCGCGCGTGCGCTGCGGGATCTCGGGTACGCGGTCACCGTCGTGTCCGACGGCGCGGACGCGTGGGGCGCTTACCAGCGCGAGCACGTGCCGCTCGTGATCCTCGACATCAACGTCTCGCGTCTCGGGGGCCTGGAGGTCTGCCGCCGCATCCGCGCCGCGGACCCGGCGCGCGAGACGTTCGTGCTCATGTGCACCGGGCACGACGCGCACGAGAGCCTCGCCGCCGTCCTCGACGCGGGCGCGGACGATTACCTGGCGAAGCCGGTGACCGCCGAGCAGCTACGCGCCCGGCTCGCGCTCGCGGAGCGCCGACTGGCCGAGGAGGCCTCGCGCCGCCAGGCCGAGGCCGAGCTCGCGCGCGCCCGGTGGCTCGCGGGAATCGGCGAGATGACGATCGCGCTCCAGCACGAGATCAACAACCCGCTCTCGGCGCTCATCAGCCACGCCGAGCTGGCGCTTCTCGACGCCGCCGATCGCGGCGAGCGGAACGAGCAGGTGGAGACGATCCTCCAGCAGGCGCAGCGCATCGCCGAGATCGTGAGGCGCATCGGGGCGCTTCGCAACCCGATGTCGGTCGAATATCTGCCCGGGACGAGCATGATCGACCTCGGGGCGGCGAGTGGCGACGAGCGCGAGCTCACTCCGCCGACGAGGAAGCGAATGCAATGACGGCAGCGCACTACCTCGGCGCGCACACCGTCGACGCTGGCGGGATCCACATGGCGGTGCGGCGTGCCGGGAACGCGTCGATGACCGCGTTGCAGGTCTTCACCGCGATCCCCAAGTTCTACAACGACCGCGTCTCCGTCCGTCCCGAGCGCGTCGAGCGGTTCCGCTCCGCCCTCGCGACGACCGAGATCCGGCCGCAGCACGTCGTCGCGCACGGGGCGTACGTGCTCAACGTCGCGACGCCCGAGGAGGCGAAGTGGACGCGTGCGCGCGACGGTCTGGCGAAGGAGCTCGAGCGCTCGACGGCGCTGGGCATCGGCATCGTCTGCTTTCATCCCGGCGCCGCCACCGACGGCGACCGCGCCGCGGCGGCGAAGCGGATCGCGACCGCGATCGTCCACGCGCTCGACTCGGTGAAGGGGGGTGAGACGCGGCTGCTTGTCGAGAACACCGCCGGCGCCGGCGCGACGATGGCGCGCACGGCGGAGGAGGTTGGCGAGATACTGCGCCACGTACCGAAGCGGCTCCGCGCGCGCACGGGATACGGCTTGGATACGTGCCACCTCTGGTCGTCCGGCTACGACATCGCCGAGTCGCGTGCCGCCTTCGGCAGCGTGTTGGACCGGTTCGAGGAGGCCGCCGGTGAGCCGCCCGGGTTCTTCCACTTGAACGACAGCGCGGGTGACCGCGGCTCGAATCGGGACCGACACGCGCTGATCGGCGACGGGAAGATCGGCGCCGAGGCGTTCGGTTGGCTGCTCGCCGACGCGCGGTCGCGCGGCGTGCCGCTCATCCTCGAGACGCCCCAGCTCAACCTGGAAATCGCCGCCGACGACGACACCCCGGACCCGTATGACGTGCAGATGATGGTGCTGCTGCGGGAGCTGGCGGCGAGGTCGTAGGGCACGGGACGCTGTTCAACGAACAACGCGGTCGCTCTTCCCGCCGCCTCCCTCTGAAAACCGACCCATTTCGCCCCACTTTCAGAGGGAAAATCTTGCATTTCCCTGGCGCGAACCACTTGCGCGCGTTCCCGAGCCTTTTACCTTCTGGCCCGACGGACCCGCGGTTTCAGGGTGAAACCAGCTCCGTTCCTCACGAGGAGAGAGAGCATGGCTACCAGAAAGGGCGGTGCACGGAAGGGCGCGAAGCGCGGTGCGGCTAAGAAGGGCGGGCGGAAGTCCTCGAGGTCGAGCGGCAGGAAGTCGGGCGGCTCGCGCCGCGCATCGAGCGCGCGCGGCGGGGCGAAGCGCGCCAAGCGCGCGCCGAACCCGGCGTTCATGAGGCCCATGCAGCCGTCCGAGGAGCTCGGGGCTGTCGTCGGCGCGCGACCGATGCCTCGCACCGAGGTGACGAAACGCATCTGGGACTACATCCGCAAGAACGGCCTGCAGGACCAGAAGAACCGTCGGCAGATCAACGCCGACGACCGTCTGCGCGCCGTCTTCGGCGGCCGCCGTCAGGTCTCGATGTTCGAGATGACGAAGCTCGTCAACAACCATCTCAAGAACACCTGAGCTGCACGGAGGAGGAACGGGGAAGGAGAAGGGGACGAGGGAAACGGAATCGGGCCCGCGCGATGCGCGGGCCCGTTCTGTTTTTTCAGCGGCGTCTCGGCGTTCAGGCCGCGTCTCGACGCGACCTCGACCTTCGACGCGCTCTGAAACCCTTGCCCCGGCATGAACGTCTGAGAGCTTTCGGAGACACCGCAACGCCCCTCGCTCACCCCTCGTACGTGGCACGCAAAGGCAGTCCCGCAAGACCCGACAACGTCGTCGCGCGCGCCCGCGCGGCGGACGCCGGACGCAGTCCCGGCCGTCCGCGTGGCGCGCTCTGGGAGAACGTCAAGTCGATCCTCGGCGCGATCATGATCTATCTCGTGCTGAAGACCTTTTTGATCGAGGCGTATCGCATCCCGTCGGGGAGCATGATCCCGACGCTCCTCATCGGCGACTGGCTGTTCGTCAACAAGCTCGTGTACGGGCCCAGGATCCCGTTCACGGATGTGCGGCTCCCCGGGTACCAGGAGCCGCGACGCGGCGAGGTTGTCGTCTTCAAGTCGCCGCGGCAGATCGATCAGCCGCACGATCCGACGCCGACGCTCGTCAAGCGTCTTGTCGGGATGCCGGGCGACACGCTGCACATGCGCGCCGGCGTGCTCCACGTGAACGGCGTCCCGCGCCGCCAAGGGGGCGCCGCGGCGTCGAACTGGGTGGGTGAGCCGAACGAGATGAGCGAGCTCTTCGCGTGGCAGCACCGCGTCGAGCTCAGAGGCACGCGCTTCGGCGCGCCACCGGCCGTGCCGACGCACGACAACTGGGGGCCGCTCCTCATCCCGCAGCGCTTCTACTTCATGATGGGCGACAACCGATACTGCTCGAAGGACAGCCGCTACTGGGGCATCGTGCCGCGTGAGAACGTCAGGGGCCGCCCGATGTTCGTCTACTTCTCCTACCGCCCCAACCTCAAGCCGGGCGAAAGTCTCGACTGCAACCCCGACGTCAGCGACCGCGCTCTTCCGTTCATCACCGACGTGCGGTGGGGCCGGATCGGGGACTGGGTGAGGTAGCCAGGGCGCTGGGGGTAGGTCCCGACCAGACCACCCCCGTACGCGGTTCGCTGGCCTGCAACCGAAGCGCGCCTGAGGCGTCTATCACGGGGCTGGAAGGCGTGGCTATCCGCTATCCGCTATCGGCTATCCGCACTAGGGACCGCCGGCGCGAAGCGCCGGCTCGTGGGATAGCAGATCGTGGGCGCCTTTCGCAACGCCTGGCCACCGAATCGTGCCCGGCCGAAGGCCGGGCAATCCCTGCTTCGGATAGCGGACAGCGGATAGCGGATAGCAGATAGCGTCGTGCCCAACTATCGCTGGATCTCCACGGCGGACACCGCCAAGCTCGTCGCCCTCTCGCATCTCGCGTGCGTGGCGACGTTCGGAATGCTGCTGTTCGAGCCATGGCACGCGGCGGGGCGGCTCGTCGAGGCGGCGATCGTCGTCTGCTTCGGCGCCTTCTGCGCCGCGGCGCTGGCGATCGCGGCGCAGGCGCGGGGGGTGCACCGGCTCGTCTTCGGCTCGTTCGGCGCGTTGGCGTTGCTCGTCGCCGCGGCCGAGGGCGCGCACCTGCTCTTCCCCCGCGCGCTCACGCGGGCGACCGTCCACGCCGCGTCCGACTTCGAGCTCGCGGTAATCGTCGCCGTGCTCAACGTCCTCCTTGCGCTCTACGCTGTCTACTACGGGGCGCTCCAGCGGCGGGCGGTCGAGGAGCTCGCGCGCTCGGTCACCGCGGCGGGCGAGAAGACGGCGACGCTCGAGCAGCGCGTCGTCGAGCGGACGCAGGAGCTCGAGGGCGCGCAGCGCGTGCTCCAGCGCATGTGGCGCCTCGGCCAGCAGATCACCGTCGAGCTCCACCCGGCGCGCGTGCTCGAGCGATTCCTCGAGGCCGTCACCGACGTCGTGCAGGCGGACGGCGGCGCGCTCGGCATGCTCGGCGACGACGGCACGATTCGGCTCGCCGCGGCGACCGGCGCGAGCCTCCACATGCTCGGCCAGCAGGTTCCGGTCGCCGGGTCGGCGATGGGGCGAGTCATCCGAACCGGGCGGCCGTGGAGCGTCGCCGACGTCACGCAGCACGGCCACGAGCTGCACCGGCCGACGTTCGAGCTGCTGAGCGGCGCCGAGACGCGCGGGTTCGCGCTCATTCCGATCGTTCGCCGCGGTGAGTGCATTGGCGCCGTCACGCTCTCGTCACTCGAGCCACGCGAGTTCGAGCCCGCGGAGCTCGAGCGCGTCGAGGCGATGGCCGACCTGCTGTCGGTCGCGTTGTCCAACGCCGAGCTGGTGGAAACGCTTCGTCAGGCCGAGTGGCGGTTCCGCACGCTCTTCCGCGCGGCGCCGGATGCCGTACTCACGGTGCTGCAGAGCGGGCGCGTTCGCGAGGCCAACGACGCCGTCCGCGACGTCTTCGGCCTCGAACCGGCGAACGTCGTCGGGCGGCTCCTCGCCGACCTGATCGTCGAGGAGGACCGGCAGAAGCTCGACGCCGGGCTCGCGGCCGCCTTCGGTGGCGCCTCGGCCCGCCTCGAGGTCGCGCTCCGGCGCGAGACGCCGGGGACCCTGGACGACCCGCCCCGCGTCGTCGCACTCGCGGCGAGCCGCCTCCCCGAGGCCGACCCGCCGAGTGTCCTGCTGATCGGTCGCGACATGACGGCCGAGCGCGAGATGCGCCTGCGCCTCATGGAGTCCGACCGCCTCGCCGCCGTCGGTGAGCTCGTGGCGGGAGTCGCGCACGAGGTGAACAACCCACTCGCGAGCATCAGCGCGTTCGCGCAGCTCCTCCTGCGCGATGGTGGCCTGACCGAGCCGCAGCGCGACTCGCTCGAGGTCATCAAAGCCGAGACACTTCGCGCGAGCCAGGTCGTGAAAGATCTCCTCGCGTTCGCGCGGCGCAGCGAGCCGCATCGCGAGCCGCTCGACGTCAACTTCGTCGTCACGCGCACGCTGCGTCTGCGGCATTACCAACTCTCGACCCACCAGATCCACGTCGATGCGACGCTCGACCCCGATCTCCCGTCCGTCGTCGGCGACGCGCGCCAGCTGCAGCAGGTTTGTCTCAACCTCGTCACCAACGCGATCCAGGCGATGGCACCGATGGGCGGCGGACGGCTGCGCGTCGTCACGCGAGCCGACGGCCCTTCGGTCGTTCTCGAGATGACGGACACCGGTCCCGGGATTCCCGCGAGCGTCCGCGCGCGCATCTTCGAGCCGTTCTTCACTACGAAGGCGGAGGGTGAGGGCACGGGCCTCGGCCTCAGCGTCAGCTACGGCATCGTTACGGCGCACCACGGTACGATCGAAGTCGCCGAGACGTCGCCGAGCGGCACAACGTTCCGGATCACGCTCCCTTCAGCGGGCATCGTAACCCAGGACGGCGCGCTGCTGCGGCGGGTGGACGCGCCCCTCCTGCCGCGCTCACCGCTGCACGGCGTCCGGCTGCTTGTCGTCGACGACGAGCCGGCACTCCGCAGCGGGATGGAAGCGTTCGGCCAGCTCCGGGGCTTCACCGTCCTCGCAGCGGCGAACGGCGAGGAGGCCTTCGAGCGCATCCAGCGCACGGCGGTCGACGCGATCGTTTGCGATCTGCGCATGCCGGAGCTCGACGGCTTCGGCCTCTACGAGCGGCTCCGCCACGAGCGCCCGGGGCTCGCGGCGCGCATGGTCTTCATCACCGGCGACCTGCTGTCGGCCGAGCTGCGCCGCAACCTCCGCCAGCCGATCATCCCCAAGCCATTCGCCTTTGAGCGCCTCGAGGAAGCCCTGGTGTCCGTGATGCGGGGGACACCGTTCGGGACTCCGCGAGGGTCGGGGGCGGGGGCGTAACCGACTGCGGACTGCGGACCAAAGCCCTCGGACGCCTTCTACAGGCGGTAGGGTCATCCCGAGGTTCTAGTCCGCAGTCCGCAGTCGACCCGTCGGCCGCTGTTGCCCCTCCGCCGACCAATCGTTTGCAAGGGGGAGGACAATTTGTCCCCCGGCCACCGGCCGAGCCACCGCGAGCCTCGTCATGGCTAAGTACTTCCCGCGAACGACGAACGAGATCCGATCCGACGAGCCGTCGGCCTTCCGCGCGCTGACCTTGTCGGTCGTCGAAATGGGGCTGCTGACCGGCGTCGTGATCCGGCTCTTCCGCTCCCTCGTGCTGACGCACGGATCGAACAGCTGGGTCTACCTCGGGGGCATGTTCGCGCTGGGCGCGATCTTCCTCTTTGCAATGGCGACCGCTCACCTCGCGAATTATCCCGTGCGCCGGTGGCTCTGGCGGGCGCCCGCGTTGGCGCTGCTGGTCACGGTCGGGGAGATGGCCACCAGTCTGGTACTGATCGTCGCGGGCCGCGAGCCGACTGGCACGGTCCGCGCCGAGCTCGGCGACTGGCCCGGCATGGCCGTAAGCGTCCTGCTGTTCAGGATGACGGCCGTCTGCGGCTGGGCCCTCCTCCTCGCCGGCGCGGTGGCGCTCGTGCGGACTGTGCTCGGCGCGACGCGCCGCAAGCGCGACGCGCCGCCGCGCCCGATGCCGCGCTCGCGCATCACGGCGCACTCGTAGCCGCGGCGGCGCCGCCGAGCCGTTGCTCTTCCCCGGCGCCATGGCGGGCGCCAGTATCCTCCGGCCCCGGAGGATACGCATGATGATTCAGCATGACCGCCCGCCCACCCGCGCCGCTGCGATCGGCGCGGCGGTCCTGATCGCCCTTCTTCTCGCGCCGACCCGCGGGATCGATGCGCAAGCGCCTCGCGCACCGGCACGGCCGTTCGGCACCCTGCGCGAGCAGGCGGTGATCCAGCAGCAGTGGCTCGTCCGACGCATGCAGACGGTTCTTCCGACGCTGATGCTGAGGCACGGCGTCGACATGTGGGTCCTCCCGATGCGCGAGTACGTCGAGGATCCCGTGTTCACCTCGATCGTCTCGCCGACGACGTTCGCCGCGCGGCGGCGCACGATCTACGTCTTCCACGATCCGTGCACGAAACTCCCGCGCGGCCTCTGCGATGCCGCGTTCGGTCGCATCGCGCTCGGCGGAACGTCGCAAGGTGGCGTGTACCGCGCGCTCCGGTCGACGAAGCCCGCCGCCGGTCCGGCGGGTGGCCGCGCCGAACGCCAGGCGGAGCTCTGGGGAGACGAGCAGTGGCAAGCGCTCAAGCAGGTCGTCGAGGAGCACGACCCGCGCGTCATCGCCATCAACACCTCCCGTGATTGGGCGTTCGCCGACGGACTCACCGCCGCCGAGTTGGAGGGGATGCGGCAGGCGCTCGACGCGAAGTGGACGGCGCGCATGCGACCCGCGGAACAGCTCGCGGTCGAGCTGATCGCGACGCGCCTTCCCGAGGAGGAGCCGGTCTTCGAGCGGATGAACGCCCTCGCCTGGGCGATCATTGACACCGCCTTCTCCGCGGCGGTGATCACGCCCGGCGTCACGAGCACGGACGACGTCGTTTGGTGGATGCGCCAGAAGCTCAACGACCTCGGGCTCGACACGTGGTTCCAGCCGTCGGTGAGCGTGCAGCGGCGCGGGGCGACGGCGGAGGTTCTCGGAGACAATCCCATCATCCAGCGCGGCGACGTGCTCCACTGCGACTTCGGCGTCACGGCGATGCGGCTGAACACCGACACGCAGCACATGGGCTACGTGCTGCGCGATGGCGAGTCCGAGGCGCCGGCCGGTCTGAAGCGCGCCCTCGCCGTCTCCAACCGGCTTCAGGACATTGTCGTCGCCGAGCTGCGACCCGGTCGCACCGGCAATGAGGTGCTGCGCGCGTCACTCGACCAGATGCGGCGGGAGCGCATCGACGGCACGGTGTACTCGCACCCCGTCGGCATGCACGGTCACGGGGCGGGCCCGCTGATCGGATTGTGGGACTACCAGGACGGCGTGCCCGGACGCGGCGACGCGCGCGTGCTACCGAGCACGTGGTTCTCGGTCGAGCTGCAAGCGACGACGCCCGTCCCCGAGTGGGGTGGTCAGCCGGTCCGCTCCGCGCAAGAGGAGGACGTGATCATCGGCGCCGACGGCCGTGTGCGCTGGGCGTACCGGCGGCAGACCGAGTTCCACCTCGTCAGGTGAGCCCGCGCGGGTCGCTCGTCAGCGTCCTCGGAGTTGGCTTCGGGCTCGCGGTCACGGTCGGTAACACGATCGCCGCGGGCATCCTCCGGACCCCGGGCGATGTCGCGACCTACTTTCCCGACCCGGCACTCTTCGTCGGGATCTGGGTCGTCGGCGCGCTGTACACGCTGTTCGGCGCGAACGCGCTCGCCGAGTTGGGGACGATGCTCCCGCGCTCGGGGGCCCAGTACATCTTCGCGCGCTACGCCTTCGGCGACTATGCGGGATTCGTCGTGGGCTGGAACGACTGGATCTCGACCAGCGCCACGGCGGCGGCAATCTCAATCGTCTTCGGCGATGCGGTGCGTGACCTCGTCGGCGGAGAGGCGTGGGCTGTGCCGGCAGTGCCGTTGTCGGCGGGGATCGCCTGTGCGGCGATCGTCGTCGTCTCGCTGGTGCTGTCGCGTGGGACGCGGCTCGGGGGACGCGTGCAGGAGCTGACGAGCCTGATGAAGGCCCTCGCGCTCGTCGCGCTCGTCGCGGCGTGCTTCGCCTTCGCGAGTCGCGCGGCGAGTGCAGCGGTGGCGACTCCGCGCGCGCAGGTGCCGTTCCTGCTCGCGCTCGTGCTCTCCATGCAAGCCGTGATCTACACGTACGACGGCTGGACCGGTCCGATCTACTTCAGCGAGGAGCTTCGCGACCCCGGGCGACAGATTCCGCGCGCGATGTTCGGCGGGCTGCTGTGCGTGGCCGCCATCTACATCCTGATCAACGTCGCGTTCATGGCCGCCCTCCCGCCGGCGGCCTTCGCCGGCTCGAACCTCGCCGCGGCCACGGTGGCCAACGCGCTGTTCGGCGCGACGGGCGAGGTCGTCGTTCGAACAGTCGTCGTCGTCGCGTTGCCGAGCGCGATCATCGCCAACGTCCTCATGGCGTCGCGCGTCCTGTACGCGCTCGGCCGCGACGGACTGGGACCGCGGCCTGCGGCGTACGTGAACACTGGCGGCACGCCGACGGTCGCGCTGTTCGCCAGCGCGGTCGTCGCGGTTACCTTCATCGCGACGGGGAAATTCACGGACGTGATCGCGGTGGCGGCGTTCTTCTTCGTCGCCAACTACACGGTCTCCTTCCTTGCCGTGTTCGCGCTCCGCCGCCGTGAACCGGCTGCCCACCGCCCCTACCGGGCGCGCGGTCACCCGTGGACGACGGGACTCGTGCTTGCCGGCTCGCTCGCCTTTTTGGCCGGCGCGGTCGTGCAGGACACCAAGAACAGCGGACGCGCGCTGGCAATCCTCGTGGCCAGCTACCCCGTCTTCCTCGTGGTTCGCCGCTTGCGCCGAGCCGCTGCCGAGATTCCCGCCGACTGAGTCCGTCGCCGACTCGCCGGCCGCGTGGCAGACGGGTTACCTTTCGTGAGCGCCGTGGACGGGCTGCGGGAGGAGCGAGGCGTGCGACGGGGGAACAAGGAGCTGATCGTCGTCGGCGACCGCGTAGTTGTACGCGTCGAGGAAGGGGAGGAACGGACCGCGGTCGGCCTCTATCTCCCACCGACGGCGGTCGAGACGCAGGCGGTCCAGGGCGGGCGGATCGTCGCCACAGGCCCCGGGTTGCCGCTGCCCGATCCCGGCGCCGTCAGCGACGAGCCCTGGCACACGCCGGCCCGCGAGACGCGCTACGTACCCATGCAGGCGCAGACCGGCGACTACGCCCTCTTCTTTCGCAAGGCCGCCGTGGAGATCACCTTCGAGGACGAGCGGTATCTGGTAGTCCCGCAAGCCGCCATTCTGGCGTTGGTGAGGGAGTCGGAGGAACTCGATTGACAGGGAGGTCGATAGCTTGTGAGCTTGTGGGCTCGTGAGCGCGGCTCCCGCAAGACCTCGATGAGCCACGCGCCGCCGCGGCCGTTCCTCACGAGCTAATCAAGCTCACGAGCTATCAAGCAGGAGTTTTCGCCATGCCGATGTACGATGAACGTCTTGTCGCCCCGATGCGCCACGAGCTGACCCGGATTGGCTTCCGCGAGATGCGGACGGCCGACGAGGTCGACGCCGCGCTGAAGGACGCGAAGGGAACGACGCTGGTCGTCGTGAACTCGATCTGTGGCTGCGCGGCACGCAACGCGCGGCCGGCCGTGGCGATCGCGCTGCGGAACGCGGCTCGGCCGGAGCACCTGACCACTGTTTTCGCGGGCCAGGATCCCGACGCGGCGCAGCGCGCGCGCGCCTATTTCACCGGCTACCCGCCGTCGTCGCCGTCGATCGGTCTGCTGAAGGATGGTAAGCTCGTCTTCATGCTCGAGCGCTGGCAGATCGAGGGTCGCCCCGCGCCGGAGATCGCCGATGACCTGGTCGACGCGTTCGAGAAGTATTGCCAGTCGGTCGAGACGCCGGCGTGAGCCTGTGAGCTACTCCACCCTTCGGAGCTGAAGACTCAGACTCCCAAATGACAGCCGCGACTTCATCTGCAGCATGCGTCGCGGTGCTGTCGTCGGCGAACCGGACCTCGGCGCGGCCGCCTTCGGAGAAGATTCCCCGCGTCTTGATACTCGCCCGCACGACGAGCGCGGCCCCCAATGGCGGGGTCGATGGCAGAGCCGGTAGGTGGCGCGTTCGCATGAGGTGGTCGCTGGGTTCATAGGCCATGCCACCCCCGGCCGGTCGCGGTAGCTTGGGGCGTGTCCCAGTCCGCGAATCCGCGACCGGTTGGCGACGACGCGCCCTACCCGCCCGCGCGATACGCGTGGTACGTCGTCGGCGTCCTCATGCTCGCGAACGTGTCCGGGTTCGTCGACCGGCAAATCCTCAGCCTGCTCGTCATGCCGATCCGCCGGGATCTCGGGATCAGTGACACGCAGATGAGCATCCTCATGGGGCTGTCGTTCGCGTTGTTCCAGACGGCGCTCGGCGTTCCCATCGGTCGGCTCGCGGACTCGCACAGCCGGCGCGCGATCATCGCCGCCGGCGTCGGGGCGTGGAGCGTCATGACGATGGCGTGCGGGCTGGCGAGGACGTACACGCAGCTCGTCTTGGCCCGGATCGGGGTCGGCGTGGGCGAGGCGGCGCTTCAGGCGCCGGCCGTCTCGCTCGTTGCCGATTACTTCCCGCGCGCGCGGCGAGCAACCGCGATGAGCGTCTACACGCTTGGCACGTTCGTCGGCTCCGGTCTGGCGTATCTCGTCGGCGGGACGGTCGCCGGCGCCGCGGCCGCCCCCGGCCGCTGGCATTGGCCGATCGTCGGCGAGCTGTATCCCTGGCAGTCGGTGTTCTTCATCGTCGGCGCGCCGGGGCTGCTGATCGCCTGCCTTTTTGTCACCATACGCGAGCCCGTGCGGCGCGGTCGGGCTGCACTCTCGAGCGCCGGCACGCCGCCGATCGCGCTCTCCCGCTACGTCCTCGCCAACGCCGCGACTTTCTCCACGCAGAGCCTTGGCTTCGCCTTCTCGGCAACCGTCAACTATGGCATCGCAGCGTGGCTCCCGACGTTCCTCGTCCGCACGTACGGCTGGCCGATCGCACGCGCCGGAATCGTGCAGGGAGTGCTTACGATGACTGTCGGAGTGCTTGGCGTCGTGACGGGAGGCCGCGTGGCCGACCGTCTGGTTCGGCGCGGGACGGTCGACGGGCCCTTGCGCGTGGGGATCGTCGGCGCGCTCGGGATGCTCCTCTTCGCCGGGCTGTACCCGCTCATGCCGACGGCTGCGCTCGCCGTGCTGCTCCTAGCGCCGGTGAACTTCTTTGCGGCGTTCCCATGGGGCGCCGCCTACACGGCGGCGGCTGAGAGCATGCCGAGCTCACTTCGCGCGCAGGGCACCGCCGTGTACGTGCTGGTGATCAACCTCGTGTCCGGCACGCTCGGCGCAACGGCGGTCGCGTTAGTGACCGACCGCGTGTTCCGCGACGACACGGCGCTCCGCTACTCGCTGTCGATCGTGAGCGCGGCAGGAATGCTGCTCGCGGCGGTGCTGCTGGCGGCGGGACTCGGGCCGTACCGGCGGACGGTGGGAGCGCTACCTTTCGCCCTCCATCCTCCACGCTCGATGTAGTTCCGGCATGCCCTCTGCATTCGCTCTGTTGCCAACTTCGGAGGATGCGGACATGGAGCGGAACGACAACCTTGGGAACCTCGGCGACGCATCGGGCGCCGGCCAGGGTGGCACCACGGGTGGTGTAGGCGGGGCAGCGGGCGGGACGGGTGGCTACGGCGGGACCAGCGGTTTCGGTGGGACGAGCGACGTCGGTGGGACGGGCGGCGGGTTTGGGGCGACGGGTGGGGCCGGTGGCGCCGGCGCGAGCGGCGGCTTCGGTGGCGGGACGAGCGGCGGAGATGCCGGCGGTGCTGGCGGGATCGCCGACCGCGCGAAGAACGTCGCCGGCCAGGCGCAAGAGCGGCTGTCGGACGTCGGCTCGACGGTGCGCGACCGCGCCGGGAACGTGAAGAACACGTTGGCGGACGCGCTGGAGGCGGGGGCGGAGCGCCTTCGGAGCCGTGGCGGCCAGCAGCAGCTCGCGGGCACGACCGGGTCCGTCGAGGGCTCGACCTCGATCGACGGCGGCGGGCGCGTGGCGGAGATCGGCAACCGCGTGGCGGGCGGGCTGCAGACGAGCGCGGATTGGCTCCGCGAAGCGGACCTCGACGGCCTGCGGCAGGGCGTGGAGCGGCAGGTCCGGGAGAATCCGGGGCGGACGCTACTCATCGCTGTCGGACTCGGCTATCTCCTCGGCAAGGCGTTCCGCCGGTAGGAGGGGCGATGGCGGCGGTCGGGATGAACGGCGGTGTTCGAGGCGGGATCGGCGGCCTGCTCCGCGAGCTGGCGGAGGGCGGCACCGCGCTCGTCCGACAGGAGGCGCGCCTGGCGCGCCTCGAGGTCGGCGAGGCGGCGATGGCGCTGGGGAAGGGCACGGCGTTCGTCGCGTTGGGTGCCGTGCTCGCGCTGCTTGGCGCCTTGTGCCTCCTCGCCGGGGTCATCCTGCTCATCGGCGACCAGTGGCTGCCGCGCGACCAATACTGGCTGGCGGCGTTGATCGTGGTGGTGTTGACCGGCGGCATCGCCGCCTGGTTCGTAATGCGGGGCAGGAAGGCGCTCTCGCCGAGAGAGCTGATGCCCGACGAAACGGTGGCGACGCTCAAGGAGGACAAGGAATGGTTGAAACGACAGCTGACGTCCGGCGCGACATCGAGCTGACGCGCGAGCGGATGTCGACCACGCTCGCGCAACTGGAGCACAAGCTGAACGTGATGCAGCTGGTCCGCGATCACCCGTGGCCGGCGCTCGCGGCGGCGGTGGGCGTGGGCGTGCTGCTCAGCGGCTCGCAGGCCGACGTGAAGGCGGCCGCGGCGACGGCGGCGGCGACGCGCGGCGCGAGCGGCCGCATCGGGCCGGCGCTCGACGACATCGTCGCCAATCTCGTGACCGCGGTCTCGACGGCCTTCGAAGATCGCGTGCAGGGCTGGGTCGACGAGATCAAGGACGCGATCGGCGCGCCGCAGACGCGCACCGCGGGCAGCACGTCCGCACGCGGCTTCAGCGCGGGGCAGCAGTCGCAGGATACGCTGGGCATGTCCCCGCAGGCGCACGGCCGCGCGGACTGACCGACTCAACGCGCGCGCGGCGGCGAGGAGTCGAACGTCGTAGCCAGTATCGGTAGAAGCTGGTCGCGCGCCGCGCGCGCGTGCACCGAGGCAACGGGCCGGGCGAGAGATCGCCCGGCCCGTTGCTCGTTTGGGGCGCGTTCGCGTCGGGGAAGAGCATGGCGTTCCGGGGAAAAGCGGGGAAGAGCGGGGACAAGCGCGCACGCGGATGGCCGCGGAGGAACCGCGATGGCCGCGGATGGCTCCGCGGACGGGCCGGGCTCCGCGCGCCGGCCCGAGAAAGGCCTTGGCTACCCCCGGGGACGCCCCGGCGCGCCGTCTCTGTCATCCCGCAGGCCCTCCGGGCCTGTCGGGATGTACTTGCACTCTGACGGCGCCGGCCACGCTGCACGCCACCTAGATGACCCGCTGCGCGGGTGCCCCGCACTCGCCCGCTGCGCTCGCTCCTGCGGGATGACAACGCGGGGCCGAGATAGCCCCCCGGGGGTGTAGCCAAAGCGTCGTCCGGGCTCGTTGAGTGCGGAGTGTCGTCGAGCCGAGGAGCCATCGGCGTTCATCCGAAGTTCGCCGATCCGCGCTCGTCCGCGCGCGCGACGAACAACGCCCTCGCTCTTCCGCTCTCCTCGAATGTTTCCACACTTGTTTCACACGCGCATTGCATTGTGCGTGACGCGATTCTTGCTGTGCAACGCGCACGCGTGTCGCGAATTGCGAGCGTTGCGCAAGTTGACCGTCAATTGTACCATCGGCGGTGTCGCGCGACGGAGCGCGGCGCACGCAATGCGCTAGATCACAAAACGACGTGCGAGCGACCGCGTGTCGTCACGCGACGCCGCTCATCCCGCCCGCACGACACACCGGCGACGCCGCCGGACCGCGCCGCACTTCACTTCAGCATGCATGCGAGCACGCCTGGCTCACACGCACAGGCGAGTACTGCCGCCGTAACCACCCACCATTGCCGGAGGCACGTATGAAGCGAGTCCTGGAGATCGGCCGCGACCTACTGCGCGAGGAGGACGGAATCGCGGTGACCGAGTACGGAATACTCATCGGAGTCGTCGCCGTCTTCTTGATCGGGATGCTGGTGACGTTCCGCAATCAGCTCCAAACGTGGTTCACGCGCGTCACCGGACAGCTGACGGCCACGTAAGGCTCGATCGACACCCGACGCCCTCGCGAAACGCGAGCGACGACATGTTCCTCAGTAGCCCGGCCGCGTGGCTCGCCGGCGCGGTGTTCACCGCGCTCCTCGTGGCCGTTGCCCGCTCGGACGTGAGGTCGCGACGAATCCCGAACGCGCTCGTGCTCACGATCCTCGTGACCGGCGTTGCCGCGTCCTCGACCCTGCTGCGCGAGTCGATCGGGCTCCGCCTCGCGGCAGCGGGCGTTGGGCTCGGGCTCGCGGTGTGGATGCCGTTCTGGCTCCTGCGCGTGCTCGGTGCGGGTGACGTCAAGCTCGCCGCGGCCGCCGGCGCGTGGCTCGGGCCGGTCGGCGTGGTCGAGGCCTCGCTCCTCGCCGCACTCGCCGGCGGCGGGCTCGCCATCGTGCTGTTGGCGCGGCGCGGGCGTGTCGCACCGCTGGCGACCGGCGCCGCGATGTGGGCGGCGGCCGCGCAGCGCGGCGAGCTGACAAGGCCCCTCGTCGACGACAAGACCGAGGTCCTGCCGTACGGCGTGGCGCTCGCCGCGGGCGCGGCGCTCGCCGGCTGGCTCCCCGCCACGTGGCTCACGCTCTGACTCATGCAGCGCACCGAGAAACCCGACAGCGAGGCCGGCGCAGCGGTCATCGAGTTCGCGCTCGTCGCTCCGCTGCTGTTCATCCTCGCCTTCTGCATCATCGACCTCGGGCGGGCGTACTCCACGCTCAACCAGCTCGCCGCGTCCGCGCGCGAGGGCGCGCGCCTCGCCGCGGTGCTCGACAATCCGGCGAGCAGCTCGTCCCAGGCGCAGGTGCGGCAGACCGTCCGGCAGTTCAGCCTTCGCCAGCTCGGCGGGCCGCCGATCCGCGACGATCAGATCGCCATCACCTTCAACCGCGCCGGCGGGACGGTAACGGTCGCCGTGCGCGCGTACCAGTTCCAGCTCGTGACGCCCCTCGCCGGTGTCGCCGGCGTCCGAACGATCCCGATCACGCGCGACGCAACCTTCCGCTGGGAGCGCGGCCCGATCCCGTAGCGATTCAGCCCACAGCCCACAGCCCACAGCCCACAGCCCGCAGCTGCAGTTCGCACTTCGCAGTTCGTAGTTGGCGGTTCGCAGTTCGCAGTCCGCACCTTGATTCTCGAGACGGAGTAAGCCGATGCCCGACCGACGCCCCAGCTTCCGAACGATTCTCTTTTTCGCCGTCTTCGTCGGTCTCGTCGCCGTGCTCGGCGCGTTCAAGGCACTGCAGACCACGAGGCTCGGGTCGCGCGTGTCGACGCAGCGCATCGTCGTCGCCAGTCGCGACATCCCCGAGGGCGCGATGATCGAGCGCGCCGCCGTGACGACGACCGCTTGGCCGGCGGCGACGATGCCCGCCGGCGCGTTCACGATGATCGATTCGGCGGTCGGACGGATCGCGCGCGTCGCGGTCTTCAACGGGGACCCCATCGTTCCCGCCCGGCTCGCGCCGCTGGGCACGGGCCCCGGCCTCGAGGTGAAGATCGCGCCCGGAAAGCGCGCGATGGGCGTCCGCATCAATGACGTCGCCGGGATCAGCGGGTTGATCCAGCCGAACAGCCGCGTTGACGTCCTGGTCACGCTGCGCACCGATCCCCTCAGTCAGCGGCAGGTCGCCAAGGTGTTCATGGAGAACATGCGCGTCCTGTCGGTCGGCCGGCACATGGAGCGCGACGGCGACGGCGAGCCGATCGACGCGACGACGGCGACGCTCGAGGTCACCCCCGACGAGGCGGAGCGCCTCGCCGTGGCGATGAACCAGGGGAGCATCCAGCTCGTGCTTCGCGGCTACGGCGACCCGTCCAACGTCACGACGAGCGGCGCCAGCTCGACCGACGTGCTTGCGCAGCTCCGCAACGCGCGCGCGGCGCGGCTGCCGGTCGAGGAGAAACCGGCGCGTCCCCGCGAGCGTCGGCGCGCCGCGCCGCGGGCCGCCTCCTCGACGCCGGCCGCGCAGTCCGCGCCCGCCGTTCCGCGACCCGCACTCGCGTCGGCGTCCGCGCCCGAGCCAGCGCGCCCCGACTCCTCCGTCGTTCGTGTCTACCGAGGCAACGAGCTCGTCGTCAAGAAGTTCGAGAAGAGCGATAGCGCCGCCGCCGCGGCCGCGGCGAGGAAGCCGTGAGGGCGCCCTACGGCATCCGCTCGCGCGTGCGTGGCCCGGACGTCGCGCGCGCGCTGCTCGCGATCGTGCTCATCGTCCTCACGGCGCTGGTCGCGATGCTCGGCTCCGCCCCGGAAGCGCATGCGCAGGAAGTGTCGGCGGCCGAGCTGCCGGTGACGCGGATCGACTTGTCGATCGGCCGCTCGTATCCGATCGCAACCCCGGTGCCGATTACCCGTGTCTCGGTCGCCGACACCGCGGTCGCCGACGTCGTCGTCGTCAGCGAGCGCGAGCTCGTGATCATCGGCCGCCGCAGCGGCGAAGCGGACGCCATCGTCTGGCTCGCGAACGGGACCCGCCGCCACTACCGCATCCTCGTCCGCCAGCCGGCGGACCGAATGCAGATCGTGCTCTACGTGAAGTTCGCCGAGGTACGGCGGAACCTCCTCGAGCAGCTCGGCACGTCGATCTTCTACAACGGGCCGAACGTCGTCATCGGGACGGGCGCCGCGACGGATCACAACAACGTCACGCGCAACCCGCTGACCGGCAACCCGACCGGGATCACCGCGCCCGCCGGCGGCGACTTTATCTCCGTCCTCACCGACTTCGGCACCGACCGGCTGCTCGCGCTCATCACCGCCGAGCAGACGCGAGGCAACGCGCGCGTCCTCGCCGAGCCGAACCTGATGGCCGGCAACCGCGACACCGCGCGCTTCCTCGCCGGCGGCGAGCTACCGATCCCCATCGTCCAGGGCGCGGCCGGCATCGGTGGGTTCCAGTCGGTGACGGTCGTCTTCCGCGAGTTCGGCGTGCGCCTCCGCTTCATTGGCGAGATCCTGAGCGAGGACCTCATCCGGCTCAACGTCGAGCCGGAGGTGTCGACGCTCGACTTCTCGAACGCCGTCACGCTGTCCGGCTTCCGCATCCCCGCGCTCCGCACCCGCCGGATGGAGAGCACGCTCGACGTGCGGCGCAATCAGAGCCTCGTCATCTCCGGAATGTTCAACAACGACCAGGAGCGGGTGCGTACGGGCGTTCCGCTCCTCAAGGACCTGCCGATCATCGGACTGCTCTTCTCGAGCACGTCGTTTCAGCGGAACGAGACGGAGCTGCTCGTCGTGGTGCGTCCGGTCGTTATCGATCCGATGCGACCGCGGCCGCAGGACGTCGTGCCGACGCCGCCCGACACGGCGCTGCCGGCGCGCGGCGCGCTGCGCCGGCCGCCGCCGATCAGGGCGACGGACATCCCGCCGGTCCTGAAGCCCTGAGGCCGAGGAGGGGACTATGCCGCGTAACGCGCTGATCGTCGCCGACGCCGCCGGGCCGGAGCCTGTGGCCGCCGGCGTGCTGAAACGGTTCGGCTTCGCGCCGCCGTACCAGGCACCGACGGTCGAGGGCGCGCTCGGCCGCCTGCGCGACGGTCACTTCGATCTCGTGATCGTGCCGTTGCACGAGCTCTCCCCGGTGCAGCTGGCCGAGCTGGACCAGCTCGTCCGCCGCGAGCGCTTCTCCTTCGTCATCGGCACGGCGCCACGCTCCGACCCGGAGCTCATCGTCCGCGGCCTCCGTGCCGGGATTCACGAGTTCCTCGTCTCGCCGCCCGACCCGTCGGAGCTCTCGGGCGCCGTCGACCGGCTGATGCGCCGCGTCCCCGCCGAGGTCCGTCGCGGCCAGGTGTTCGCCGTTTACAGCTCGAAGGGGGGTCTCGGGACGACGAGCGTCGCCGTCAACCTCGCGGACGCGTTCGCGAGGACGAACGCCGAGTCGCGCGTCGCACTGGCCGACCTCGCGGTCGCCGGCGGGGACGTCCGGGTCTTCCTCAACCTGAGTCCGGCGTACCACATGGGAGACCTGGTCAAGAAGCTCGATCGCGCCGACGCGGAGCTCTTTTACTCGTTGCTCACGCCGACGCAGCGTGGCATCTGGGTCCTGCCCGGTCCGGACGACCCGGAGCTCGACGACGAGCTGGACGCGTCCACGACCGGCTCGATGATCGACCAGCTCCGCCAGCATTTCGCGTTCACGGTGCTCGACTGCGAGCATCACCTCAGCGAGCGGACGGTCGCCGCGCTCGACGCGGCCGACCGGATCGTGCTCGTGACGCAGCTCAACGTGCCCTCGCTTCGCAGCATGCAGCGCACGTTCGCGCTCTGTCGCCAGCTCGGCTACCCGGCCGAGAAGCTCTGCGTCCTCGTGAACCGCTACAAGCCGGACGACGTGCTGACGCTCAAGGACGCGTCGCAGGTGCTGACGAGCGAAGTCGCGGCGACATTACCGAACGACTACCAGCTGTCGTCGTCGGCGCTCACGCAAGGCGTGCCGGTCGCACAGCTCTCCGCCGACGGGGAGCTCGCGCGCGCCTACGCCCGCGTCGCGTCCAAGCTCGCCGGGTCTCACGCCGACACCGTGACCACCGCGGCGCGGGGGCAACCCGGCGGCCTGCGGCTCGGACGCCTCTTTGGCCTCAGAAAGAGAGCCTGACCATGTCCCTTCGCGAGCGCCTCCGCCGCCGCGGGAACGGCGGGAGCGAGACGAGCGACGCCGGCGGGAAGAACGGAGCCAGCGGCACGCCGCCGATAACGACCGACGCGCCGCGCCCCGCCGATGCGTCCGACGCCGCCGCGGCGGCGATGGCGGCCTTCGAGGTCGAGGTGCCGATCGACCTCAGTACGGAGTTGCTGCTCGCGGCAGCGGTGGCGAAGCCGCCCGCCGAGCGCAGTGCCGCGTCCGCGGCCGCGTTGGGCGGCACCGCCGAGTCGGCGCCGCTCAGCGCCGTCGACCAGCTCAAGCTGGACGTCCACCGCCGGCTGATCGACCGGCTCGACCTCGAGGCGCTCGAGAAGATCACCGACGAGCGCCAGCTCACCGTCCAGATCCGCGAGGCGGTGACCGAGTTCCTGCGCGCGGAGAACGCGCCGCTCTCCGCGTCCGAGCGGGAGGAGATCGTCGAGCAGGTCGTCTACGAGATCACCGGCCTCGGGCCGATCGAGCCGCTCTTCCGCGACCCGACGATCACCGACATTCTCGTCAACGGCGCGAAGGACATCTACGTCGAGCGGGGCGGCCGGCTGTCGCGGGTCAACACGTCATTCCGCAACGACGCGCACCTGCTCACGGTCATCGACCGCATCGTCAGTCGCGTCGGCCGACGAGTGGACGAGTCGTCGCCGATGGTCGATGCGCGACTCCCGGATGGCTCGCGCGTCAACGCGATCATTCCCCCGCTCGCGCTCGACGGCCCCGTGCTGTCGATCCGCCGCTTCGGCTCCGACCTCAACATCGAGTCGCTCACCGCGAGCGGCACGCTCACGCGGCGTATGGCGACGCTGCTCGCCGGGTGCGTGCACGCGCGGCTCAACATCCTCATCTCCGGCGGCACGGGCTCCGGGAAGACAACGCTGCTCAACGCGCTGAGCGCGTTCATCCCCGGCGCCGAGCGCGTGGTGACGATCGAGGACGCGGCGGAGCTTCGCCTCCAGCAGGAGCACGTCGTGCGGCTCGAGACGCGGCCGCCGAACGTCGAAGGGCGCGGCGAGGTTGTGGCGCGCGACCTCGTGCGGAACGCGCTGCGCATGCGGCCGAACCGGATCATCATCGGCGAGGTACGCGGCGTCGAGGCGGTAGACATGCTCCAGGCGATGAACACCGGCCACGAGGGCTCGATGGCCACGATCCACGCCAACTCGCCCCGCGACGCCCTCTCCCGTCTCGAGAACATGGTCATGCTCGCCGGCACGGGGCTCCCGATCCGCGCGCTGCGCGAGCAAATCGCGGCGACTGTCGACGTCATCGTGCAGATCGCGCGGCTCTCGGACGGGACGCGACGCGTCGTGAGCATCACCGAGGTGACCGGCGTCGAAGGCGACGTCATCACGACGAACGAGATCTTCGCCTTCCGCCGCTCGGGCGTCGCGGGCGGGCGCGTCCTCGGTCGGTTCGAGGCGACGGGCGTGAGGCCCCGATTCGCCGAGCGGCTTCAGGTAGCCGGTGTGCCCCTGCCGGCGCGGCTCTTCGACGAGGCCGCCGACGCGGATGAAAGTGCGCCGTCCGGGCCGGACGGGAACGGCACCGGGCTCGTGCTCGCCGGAGGCCCGCTCCCGGTCACGAGCCCGAACGACGTCGGAGGCGCCGACGAGCGGCACGCGCGCGTGGTGAAGCAGCTCGAGTCGACGATCCGCACCCTCGAGGCTTCGCTCGAGGAGGAGAGGCGGGCGACGCAGGGAGCGCGCGCCGGCGTCGAGGAGATGCGAGCCCAGGTCATGGCCGCGCGCGTCGAGCTGGACACCCTCCGTGACGAGGTGCGGGCAGCCCTGCACGAGGCGGACGAGCAGCGCGAGCTCCAGGCGGCGCTACAGCACCGCTCGCGTTCCCTCGCCGTTGCCGTGATGGGATTCGTCGAGGTGCTCGACGACGTGATCGACGCCGGCCGCGTGTCGACCGACGACGTGGTGCGCGACCGGACGCAGCGTCTCCGCGACGGCGTCAGCCGGCTGCTCGCGCTCTTCGGGCTCAGCGAGATCAACGGTCTTGGCGCCGCGGCGGACGAGACGCAGCACGAGGTGGTGCGCCGAATCCCGATCGACGGCCATCCGCCCGGGACGGTCGTCGAGATCGTGCAGCGAGGTTTCGCGTACCACGGACAGCCGGTCCGCCGCGCCCAGGTGGTCGCGGCCGGCTAGGGACGTGAGCGCGTCAGGTCGGAGACGGAACGGCCTCCGCCGCGGCGCCCGCACCTGGAGCGCTCGTGGAGCGCGGCGCGGCCGCGGCGCCTGCCGCCGGGACGCCGTCACGCAGCGCCGTCGGCGTGACGTCGTCGAGCGTCACGCGGAGACGCTGGAGCGCGTCGCGTTGCTCGGCGCTCACGGTCACCAGGTGGTACGGAGTATCCCACAGGCCGCCGGGCGTCAGGTCGTTGACCGCCGTGCCGAGGCGTTGGAGCGCTTGGACGGTGTCCGCGTGAAGACAGAGCAGTCGCATGGTCTGTTACCTCCCGCCGGGCGTGGCGGATTTGAGAACGGTGTCCCAGTCGCGGGTGAGCATGCGCCACTTCCCGTCCGCGCTGTCGTAATACTCCCAGAACGTCCAGTCGCCGCGGCTCTTCGTGAGCTCGGCCGCCGCCTGGTCCGGCGAGTCGAACGTGCGGCCGCCGACGACGATCTTCCCATTGGCGACCGTGGCCTCGGTGTACTTGCCGGCGACGCTGATGCGAAGCCGCGTCGTGCCGTAGCGCTGACCGCCACTCTGGGGCGCGGGAGCTTGCTGGCCCTTCCGGCCTCCCTGGGCGGGCGGCGTTGCGACGGGTGCGCCACCGCCCTTAGCCCCTGCGTTTTTTTGCCCGCCTGCCTGCGAACCGCTGCCGCTCGGCGAGGCCTGCGTCCCGGAGCCCTGCGGCGCGCTCGCCTGAGCCGAGGCCTGTCCGGCGACCCTCGCCTCCGGCTTCGGCTCGGTCTTCGCCTGACCCCCGCGCGTACCGGCGTCGCGAGCTTGAGCGAGCGGGACCTCGGACTCGGCGCTGGCGCCAGCGCGCCCCTGCTCGCTGCCCATTTGCTCGGGGGTCCCCGCGATGGATGCGGCACCCACTGTCGCGACGGCACGCTGCCCGGCCAGCGCGCCAGCCGCCGGACTCTGCGTCTGCCCGGCCTCGGTCCCCTGCCCGGGGTGGCGAGCCACCCTCGGGGTGCCTACGGCCTGCGTGGACGCGCCGCCAGCCTGGATCAATTGCGCGGGCGTGACGTCTTCGGCCTGGACCTGAAAGAGCTCCAGGGCCTCCACCTGGTCGGGGGTCAGCCCCACGAGGTGATACTGACTCGACCACAACCCGTTGGGGGTGAGGTCGTCGAACTGGATGCTCAAGCGCTTCAACGCGTCGACCGTGTCCGCGTGCAGGCAGACGAGGCGCATCGGGTTACCCTGACGAAAGGAAGTGGGACTAGGCTAACACGAACCGACCGGTGCGACAAACACCGGTGGAAACACACGGCGGACCGATGCGGAAAGCGTGCCGCCGCGCCGGCCGTGACGAGCCGGACAAATTGTCGCCGTGTGCGGTCATTCATTCCGCAGCCAGGGGGTTAGCGCCGTGCTCTTGGTGGTTCTCCTAGGTGTCTTCGTCGCGACGGTGAGCCTGTGCGTGGGGGTGTACGTCTTCGTTCACCGGCGCCAGTTCGCGGCCGCGGAACTGGCGCGCGCGCGCCTGAGCGGCGACCTGTCGGACACCCCCCGGGTCGCGGCCGCGACCATCCTCCGCGACACCAGCGCGAGCGAGCTGGAGATCCTCGACCGGCTGCTCACCGGTAAGGCCGTCACCGCGCGGCTGGCGCGCGCGCTCCAACGCGCCGGCTCGGGCGCGAAGCCGGGGACCTTTGTTCTCGTCCTCGGTATCGGCGCCGTCTCGGGGGCGCTCGCGGGGAGCCTGCTCGGGTCGGGCCT
Source organism: Gemmatimonadaceae bacterium (assembly GCA_046263215.1). Taxonomy (GTDB): domain Bacteria; phylum Gemmatimonadota; class Gemmatimonadetes; order Gemmatimonadales; family Gemmatimonadaceae; genus JBHELH01. Next base: position 26,608 of record JBHELH010000189.1, read on the forward strand.
TTCGGTCCCGCTCGCGGCGATCGGGCTCGGCGTCCCGATTCTGTGGCTGAAGCAGCGCCAGCACGGGCGGTTGGCCGCGTTCCAGGAGCAGCTCCCGGAAGCGATCGACATGCTCGTGAGCGCGATGCGCGCGGGCTACTCGTTCCAGACGGCGATGCGTTTCGTCGGCGAGGAGATGCCACCGCCACTCGGCGCCGAGTTCATGCAGTTCTACGACGAGCAGCGACTTGGCGTCGAGGTCCGCACCGCCCTCCTCGCGCTCCAAGATCGCACGGCGAGCGCCGACATGAAGATGTTCATCACGGCTGTGCTCATCCACCGTGACACGGGCGGTAACCTCAGTGAGGTGCTGAGCAACATCGCCGACGTAATGCGGCAGCGCGCCGACGTGCACCGCCAGGTCGACACGCTGACTGCGCAATCGAAGCTGTCGGCGCGCATCCTCGCCATGCTGCCGCTCCTGGTGTTCGGTGCGATCATGGCGCTTGACCGCGACTTCGTCCGGCCGATGCTCGACGAGCCGGCCGGTCGCTTCATGCTCGCCTACGCGGCCGTGTCGGTTGTCCTCGGCTACCTCCTGCTGATGCGCATCTCAAGGGTGGACGTCTGATGCTGACGCTCACGATCTTCGTCGTCGTCGCGCTGTCCGCGTTCGCCGCCGCAGGCTACGCGTGGGTGGTGGACCACCGTCGCCGCGTGGCGCTCGGCCGCGCGCTGGGCGCGGCGCCGGCCCCGGACGCGCCGCGCCGCGTCGCGCTCCTCAGGCGCGAGTCGCGACTTCCGGCGCAGGTTCGCGCCCGTCTCGCTCGATACGCACCTACGCAGTGGGTGCACGACCCGGCGACCCGCGAGCGCCTGCTGCGGGCGGGGTTCGAGGGCGACGAGGCGCCGCTCGTCTACGCCGGCGTTCGGCTCGCACTGCTCGTCGGGCTTCCGGCGCTGGCCGCGCTGCTGGCGCTTGGCCGGCCGGCGGCGCAAATGTGGATTGCGGTCACGGCGGCCCTCGCCCTCGCGTGGCTCGTCCCGATGGTCGTCGTGAATGGAATGGTCAAGCGCCGCCAGGAGCGCATCCGGCGCGCAATTCCCGATGGGCTCGACCTGCTGCTGGTCTGCGTCGAGGCCGGGAGCAGCGTCGAGTCGGCGATCCAGCGCGTAGGCCGCGACATGCTTGCCGTGCACCCGGAGCTCGCCGGCGAGCTTGCGGTCGTAGTCCGAAAGACGAAGGCCGGCGTCCCGCGCGTCGACGCGCTGCGCGGCCTCTACACGCGCACGGGAGTCGACGAGCTCAGACTCATCGGGGCGAGCATCGTCCAGAGCGAGCGGTGGGGGACGAGCATCGCCAAGGTGCTACGGGTGTCGGCGGAGACACTACGCCGCAAGCGGAAGCAGACAGCGGAGCGGCACGCGTCGACCGCGCCGATCAAGATGACCATCCCGTTGGTGACGATGATCCTCCCGGCGCTCTTCGTGACACTACTCGGACCCAGCTTGTTGACCGTCATCAAGGCCCTGCGAGGCGAGTGAGGTGAGGCGTATGCGCTGCTTACTATCGATTGGTCGACGCGCCAGCGCGGTGCGGCGTCGCCGCGGCGCGGTTCTCGTGATGGCGACGATGGCGATGACCGGCCTCATGGTGATCACGGCGATCGCCGTTGACCTCAGTCGCTTATTCGTGCTGCGGACCGAGCTCCAGACAGCGGCCGACGCGGCCGCGCTAGCGGCGGCGCGGCAGCTCAACGGGACGCGGAGCCTCGCCGGGCCAGCGGCGGTCGACGCCGCGCGGGCGAACCGCGCCCTCGACACCCTAGTCGACGTCGACTCGGTGCGGTTCGGCGTCTGGCGCCCGGAGTCACGGACGTTCGTTCGGACGTCGGGCCCGATCGGGGCCGACGCGGCCCAGGTGACCGTCGCCCGAACGACGACCTACCTCCTCGCGCGGTTCTTCGCTCCGGGTCCCGTCCGCGTGAGGGTGAGCGCGACGGCCTGGGGCGGCGCTCCGGCGATGCGGGCGAGCTGCGTCGCGCCCTGGTTCATCCTCCACCACGACTTCATGGAGGCCTTCGGGAAGCGGCACGAGGACCTGCTGACGCACGAGGACGTGCGGACGCTGCGGGACACGGCGACGAACAAGCGGTGGGTGAAGGTGCGCGTACGGGACGGCGGGAAGACGGGCACGAACCCGCGGCCGGTTCCGGGCAACTTCTACGGCATGATCCTTCCCTCCGATCGCTCCGGCGAGACGCCGCGGAGGGGCAGCAACGAGTACAAGAACAACATCACTCGCTGTAATACGATGCAGCGCGGCTGGGTCGCCGAGACCGAGGAGGCCAAGACCGCCGCCCTGGACACCTGGCCCGGCCTCGAGAAGCTCTGCAAGCAGTTGAGCAAGCCGGCCTCCGGCAGCGGCGCTCACATCTGCTACAACGAGAGCGGCGGCATCGGCGTCCCGGTCACGGTATCGATCTTCTGCACCGGCCCTGAGCACCAGGGAGGCCGCATGTGGTTCGAGGTCGAGTGGATGACCGGTCTCATGGTCACCGGCGGGGAGAAGACGAAGGACGGCGTCGAGATTACCGGCTACCTGATCCCCACGGAGGGCACGGGGGAGATCAGGTGGGATGGAGAGGCGACGGGATTGGTGCGAACGATCTTAGTGCGGTGACCGAAGGTCACCGCACGTTATCAGCTATCGGCTAACAGCTATCAGTACTTGGGACTGCCCCGCCCGCGCTGCGCGCGAGGCGGGGCTTTGACTGCATCTGACACAGAGTTCCTCCCGGCACTTGAAACTCGGTCCCATCAGATCAGCGGCGCGCAGCGCCGCCGTCCCGCTGCTGATAGCTGATAGCTGATAGCTGATAGCTGATACCGTCACGCGTACCGAATCCACCGAATCAGCTCCCGCATCGTCGGCCGCTTTCCGTACATCAACATCCCCACCCGATAAATCCGCCCGGCGAGCCACACCACCGCCGCGCACGCCGCGACCCCGATCGCCAGTGAGCTGACGAGCGTCGCCGTCGGGATCTGGATCACCGTCATGCGCAGCGGCATGATGATCGGAGAGGAGAAGGGGAGCCACGACATCACGATCGCGAGCGTCCCCGTGGGGTCGAGCAGGATTGGCTGGACGAAGATGAACGTGCCGATGAGCAGAAACATCACGGGCAGTGCAGCCTGCTGGGCTTCCTGCTCGCTGTTCACCATCGAGCCGATGGCGGCGTGGAGCGCGGCGTAGAAGATGTAGCCGACGAGGAAGAAGAGCAGCAGCAGGACCAAGAGCTTCACACTCACACCGGTGAAGGCCTGCATGATGCTGCCGGCGGCCGAGGTCTGGGCTGCGTCACCGCCCATCCGCATGACGAGCGGGCCGAGCTTGTTGATCAGAACGGCGGACGCCACGACCCAGATCACCTGTTGCGTGAGACCGACGGCGCCGACGCCGAGCACCTTGCCGGCGAGGAGTGTCTCGGGGCGCACGCTGGAGATCACGACCTCGGCGACGCGGGTCATCTTCTCTTCCAGCACGCCGCGCAGGACGTTTTGCCCGTGGACCACGATCGAGATGTAGAACAGGAAGGCGATGCCGATCGCGAGCAGGGCACCGACCTGTCCCGAGCCGCCGCGGCCCCGGTCGGTGATCCGTTCCGCCGGCATGCGGACGCGCGTGCGGGCGATGACGTCGACCATGCGCGGGTTGGCGCCGGCCTCGCGGAGCTGGTGGAGCATGACCGCGCGGCTGACGGCGTTGCGGATCCGATCGACGTCGCGGAACGAGGTCGCGTTGCGCCCCGCGTAGCGCGCCGTCATCCCGGACACCGTCCGGTCGTCGAGGACGACGTAGCCGACCCAGCCACCCTCCCGCATGACCTCGCGCGTGGCCGTCGATTCCGCCTCCGCCAGCCGCGCGCGCTCGACGATGCGCACGTCGGGGCGCGGTCCGATCGTGTCCGCGGTGGCACCGGCGCCGAGCCGACCGCGACCGGTCGGCTCGAGGAGGTCGGCGGCGACGCGCTCGCCGATGCCCACGCCGGTCGCGTCGAGGATGATCACGTTCCGGACACCCGAAGACGCCGTGCTCCGCGACGTCAGGAAGGCCGGGAGCAGGAACGACGCGACGATGAGCGCCGGGACGAACAGCGTGCCGACGAGGAACCACTTCGAGCGGACGCGCTCGAGGTACTCGCGCTTGACGACGACCCAGAGCTTACGCACGGACGGTCACCTCGGCCTCGGCCCCCGACCGCTCGATGCCGACCGCGGACGCGGCCCCGACACGTTGCAGGAAGATCTGATGGAGCGACGGGTGCACGAGCTCGAAACGCTCGATCGCCGCGCCCGCGTCGACGAGCTGTCGCAACAGGCGCTGCGGGTCGGCGCCTGGTGCGAGCTCGATCTCGAAGGCGCGGTTCGAGTCGTCGAAGCGGCCGACCAGCGACCGATCCTGGAGAACGCGGGCCGCGCCGGCTCGGCCCGCCCCATCCTGCAGCACGAGCGCGACGTTTCGCGTTCCATGCTCCGCTTTCACCCGGGCGACGCTGCCGTCGAGCACCTTCTCCCCGCGCGCAATGATGCACACTGCATCACACATCCGCTCGGCGGTCTCCATGACGTGCGTGCTGAAGATGACGGTCTTTCCCCGCCGCTTCAGCTCGACCACCGTGTCCTTGAGCGCCTGCGCGTTGATCGGATCGAGCCCGCTGAATGGCTCGTCGAGGATCACGAGGTCAGGGTCATGTAGCAGCGCGGCGATGAACTGCACCTTCTGCTGCATCCCGCGCGACAGCTCGTCGATCTTCGCCTGTCCCCAGTCCTTCTCCGACGTCTTCAGGCCGAGCCGCTCCAGCCACTCCGCCGCGCGGCGGTCGGCGTCGCGACCGCCGAGGCCCTTGAGCTCCCCGAGGAACCGCAGCACGCGCTGAACCTGCATCTTCTTGTACAGGCCGCGCTCCTCCGGGAGGTATCCGACGCGGTCGGTGACGCCGTACTCGAGGTGCGGCCGCCCGAAGATCGAGATCGTGCCGGCGTCGGGCGCGATGATGTTCAGGATCATGCGGATCGTCGTCGTCTTGCCGGCGCCGTTCGGTCCGAGAAGTCCGTAGACGACGCCCTGCGGCACATCCAGGTGCAAGTCGCGGACGGCGACGTGCTCCTGGAAGCGCTTGGTGACGTTCGCGATCTGAACGGCGAGGTGGGGCATCGAGAGACGCTGCGGGTGTCAGCTGCGAGCCACGAACCGCGAATTACGAACTCGTCGGGTGAATATACGGCGAGCGTCGACAGACCGCACCAACACGGGCTTCCGTCCTGCGAGTCATCTCCCGATATTCGCGCACGACATCCGTGACACGCCCTGCCGCCCACCGCCACCCCGCCGTTGCCCGCTCGCTTATCGCGCTCTGCGCGTCCGCCATCGCCGCGTGCGGCGCAGGGGCGTCAGACGCCGGACGCGATACGGTCGTCGTATACGTCGCGGCTAGCCTCGCGCAGCCGGTGCGCGCGGTCGCCGACTCGTACGCGCGCCGGACAGGAGCGGCGGTGCTCATCGAGAGCGGAGGGTCGCTCGAGCACGCGCGCAAGCTCACGGAGCTCGGCCGGGTGCCCGACGTCCTCGTCCTCGCAGACCACGAGGTGTTTCCGCAGCTCCTGATGCCAGCACACGTCGACTGGTACGCCCAGTTCGCGCGCAACCGGATGGTCGTCGCGTACACCGGGCGGTCCAGGTTCGCGGACGAGGTCAGCGAGACCAACTGGCGCGACGTGTTGCAACGGCCCGGCGTCGAAGTCGGTCGGCCGGACCCGGACCGGGCGCCGGCCGGGTATCGAACGCTGCTGCTGCTGCAACTCGCCGAGTCGCACTACCGCGATCCGGGCCTCGCCGCGCGCGTGCTCGCGCGCTCCCCGCCGCGAAACATGCGCGGCAACGCCGCGGAGCTCGCGGGCCTCCTCCAGCTCGGGGAGCTCGACTACATCTTCGAGTACGAGTCGCTGGCGCGGTCACACGGTTTCCGCTACATCACCTTGCCGCGCGAGATCGACCTCAGCGACGCCGCGCTCGCGCGACGTTACGCGACGGCGAGCGTGCGGGTCGCGACGCGCACGCCGCGGGACTCCGTCACCTTCAGCGGCGCACCGATCCTCTACGGGCTCGGCGTGCCGCGCCAAGCGCCGCACGCGCAGGCCGCCGCGCGCTTCGTGACGTACCTCCTCGACGACGGCAAGCAGAGTCTGCGCCGGGCGCACGTCGACGTCCTCGACGCCCCGATGCTCGTGGGGAGCGCCGTCCCGGCGTGGATGCGGTCGCGAGCCACGCCGGCGCCGGCCACTCCGTGACGGCCCGCTCGCGCGCGGCGGACCGCGTCGCCACGGTAGTGAGCGCGCTTGGCGCTTCGCTCCTCCTCCTCTTTCTCGCCGCGCCAACCGTCGGTCTCGTCGGCGCGGCCGGCGCGGGGGGCCTTCGCCTGTTGGCGAGCGACGCCGAGCTGCAGGGCGCGCTCGCTCTCACCGCGGCCACGGCGACCGCCGCGACGCTCATCGGCATCGTCGGCGGGACCCCCATCGCCTACCTGCTCGCGCGACGCACGTTCCGCGGTCGTGCCCTGCTCGCCGCGCTCCTCGACCTGCCGCTCCTCATCCCGCACCCCGTCGCGGGAATCGCGCTGCTGCTCGTCCTGGGACGGGGGAGCCCGCTCGGCCAGGCGCTGCTCGAGGCGGGGATCCGGATCACCGGGTCGCCCGTCGGGATCGTCTGCGCCATGCTCTTCGTCTCCGCACCGCTCTTCGTGAGCGGCGCGCGCGAGACGTTCACCCGGGTCGACGCACGGTACGAGGCCGTCGCGCGGACGCTTGGGGACTCGCCGTGGCGCGCGTTCCGCCGCGTGACGCTTCCGCTGGCCGGACGCGGGCTGCTGGCGGCCGGCGTCGTCATGTGGGCGCGCGCGGTCAGTGAGTTCGGAGCGATCGTCATCCTCACCTACAACCCCAAGGTCGCGAGCGTCCTGAGCTACGACCGCTTCACGAGCTACGGGCTCGATGAGGCGCTGCCGGTGGCGGCAGTGCTGGTGGTGCTGGCGGTCGTTCCGCTCGCGCTGCTCCGCGCGCTTCGTGGGGAGGAAGGAGGAGGGAGGAGGGAGGGACGAGTGGCAGCGGGGTCTCCCCCCTCCTTCCTCCCGCCTCCCTCCTCCCTATGATCGCCCTCGCCGGCCTCGCGGCGCGCGTCGGCTCGTTCGCACTCAGCGACGTGACGTTCTCGGTGCCGGCCGGCGGCTACGGCGTCGTCATCGGGCCCGCGGGCTCGGGGAAGACGACCCTCCTCGAGACGATCGCCGGCATCGTACCCGCGCGCGCGGGAACGGTGCGCCTCGACGGCGTCGACGTCACGCGACGTGCTCCCGAGGAGCGCGGGCTGTCAATGGTATACCAGCACGCATACCTGTTCCCCCACCTATCGGTCGACGAGAACGTCGGCTATGGCGCGACGGATCGGCGGGTCGCGCAGTCGATGACAGAGCGCTTCGGCGTCGGCGCGCTCGCGAGGCGCAGCGTCCACTCTCTGAGCGGCGGGGAGCGTCAGCTCGTCGCACTGGCGCGGGCACTGGCGACCCGGCCTACGTTTCTGCTGCTCGACGAGCCTTTTGCGGCGCTCGATCCCCGGCGGCGCGGCGCCGTACGCCGCGAGGTGCGCGCGGTTCAGCGCGAGTGGGGACTGACCGTCCTCCAGGTGACACACGACTTCGCAGAGGCCGGACTCCTCGGCGACATCGCCATCCTGCTCGACCGAGGGCGCGTGCTCCAGCAGGGGGCCCCGGAGTTCGTCTTCCGTCACCCGGCGTCCCCGTACGTCGCGGAGTTTCTCGGGGCCGAGAACGTCTTTGCGGGGGAGGCAAAGGCGGAGGGCGGTGGGCGGAGGCCGGAGACCGGCGCGGGCGCTGACGCACTAGTCGAGTTCAGGGCTGGCGATCTCACGCTGCACGCCGTCGGCGACATGGCGCCGGGTGCCGCCCATGCCGTCATCCGCGCCGAGGAGATAACGGTCGCACGGGAAGCGCACCCGTCGTCAGCCCGGAACCACTTCGCCGGCACCGTCGTCGAGGTCGTTCCGTCAGGCCCGCTCGCGCGCGTGACGGTTGACGTCCACGGCACGCCGATCGTCGCCGCGCTCACGACACGCTCGGTGCGCGAACTGTCACTCGACCCGGGGACGCCCGTGTACGTGAGCTTCAAGGCGACGGCGGTGCATTTGTGCTGATCGCGGCGAACGCCGCCGTCAGCGTCCGCGCCTCGCCGCCGCACGCGGCGATTGTTACGTTGCGTCACCGGGTGACGTCACCCTGTCTGGCGCATTGGCCTGAGAGCAACCGTTGCGAACACTGGTCGTCACCGGCGGGGCCGGCTTCATCGGGTCGGCCCTCGTCCGCAAGCTCGCCCGCGAGACCCCGTACCGCGTCGTCAACCTCGACAAGCTGACCTACGCGGGGAACCTCGAGTCGGTCGCGGAGGTCAGCGGCGACCCGCGCTACGCGGGGCGCTACTGCTTCGAGCAGGCGGACGTCTGCGAGGCGCCGCGGGTGCGCGAGGTCTTCGAGCGCTACCAGCCCGAGGGCGTCGTTCACCTCGCGGCCGAGTCGCACGTCGACCGCTCGATCGACGGGCCGGCGGACTTCATCCGGACCAACGTCGTCGGCACGTTCACGCTGCTCCAAGAGGCGCTCCGCTACTGGCGCGCGCTTGGGGAGCGGGACGCCGAGGCGGCGCGGCGGTTCCGCGTGGTGCACGTGTCGACCGACGAGGTCTTCGGCTCCCTGGGCCCTGAGGGCCTCTTCACGGAGGAGACGCCGTACCGGCCGAATTCGCCCTACTCGGCGAGCAAAGCCGGCGCGGACCACCTGGCGCGCGCCTGGTTCCACACCTACGGCCTGCCGGTGGTTACGACCAACTGCTCGAACAACTACGGGCCGTACCAGTTCCCGGAGAAGCTCATCCCGCTCATGATCCAGAACGCGCTCGCCGGGCGGCCGCTCCCCGTCTACGGGCGTGGCGAGAACGTGCGCGACTGGCTCTACGTCGACGACCACGCCGCGGCACTCGTCGCCGTCCTGGAGCGGGGCCGCCCGGGCGAGACGTACAACGTGGGCGGCAACAGCGAACGGCGGAACGTCGACGTGGTGCGCGCCGTCTGCGGGCTGGTCGACGAGCTGGCGCCGGGCGCCAAGGCAAGGCCGCGCGAGGCGCTGATCACCTTCGTCGCCGACCGCCCCGGGCACGACCTCCGCTACGCGATCGACGCCTCGAAGATCGAGCGCGAGCTCGGCTGGCGGCCGGCCGAGACGTTCGAGACCGGGTTGCGCAAGACCGTCGAGTGGTACCTCGCCAACCAGGCGTGGTGCGAGCGCGTCCAGTCGGGCGCCTACCGCGGCGAGCGGCTCGGACTGGCCGCCAAGGGAGGCACGCACAGCGCCCGCGGGCCGCTCGGAGCGGCGCGGTGACCGTCGCGGCGACGCGCAGGGGGATCATCCTCGCCGGCGGCGCGGGGACGCGGCTCCACCCGATCACGCTCGTCGTGAGCAAGCAGCTGCTGCCGGTCTATGACAAGCCGATGATCTACTACCCGCTCAGCACGCTGATGCTGGCGGGGATCCGCGACATCCTAGTCATCTCGACGCCGGCCGAGCTGCCGCGCTTCTGCGAGCTGTTCGGCGACGGCGCGCGCTGGGGGCTCTCGTTCTCCTACGCCGAGCAGCGGGTGCCGAACGGCCTCGCTCAGGCGTTCGTCATCGGCCGCGATTTCGTGGGGCGCGACCCCTCGGCCCTCATCCTCGGCGACAACATCTTCTACGGCTCCGGCCTCATCGAGCAGCTCCAGCGCGCCGCCGCGCGCGCCTCCGGGGCGACGGTCTTCGGCTACCACGTGAGCGACCCCGGACGCTACGGGGTCGCCGAGATCGACCACCGGACCGGCCGCGTGCTGAGCATCGAGGAGAAGCCGGCGCGGCCGAAGTCGAGCTACGCGGTCACGGGCCTCTACTTCTACGATGGCCAGGTGGCCGACATCGCCGCGTCGCTCCGGCCCTCGGCGCGCGGCGAGTACGAGATCACCGACGTCAACGTCGAGTACCTCAGGCGCGGGCAGCTGCGCATGGAGCTCATGAGCCGCGGCACGGCGTGGCTCGACACGGGGACGCACGAGTCGCTGCACGACGCGTCGAGCTTCATCCAGACGATCGAGAAGCGGCAGGGGCTGCGCATCGCCTCGCCCGAGGAGATCGCGTGGCGGCTGGGCTACATCACTGACGACGACCTCGCGGCGCTCGCCGCGAACCTCGGGAAGAGCGGCTACGGCCAGTACCTGACGACGGTGCTGGGCGAGGAGCGCCGCGATGAGCGCGGCACGGCGGGGCGTGGGGAGCGCGGGCCGTGAAGGTCACGCCGGCGCCGCAGCTCCCGGACGTGCTGCTCCTGGAGCCGAAGGTCTTCGGCGACGCGCGCGGGTACTTCTTCGAGGCGTACAGCGCGCGGCGGTACGCCGAGGCGGGGATCCCGGCGACGTTCGTGCAGGACAACGTCTCGTACTCGCAGCGCGGCGTGCTGCGCGGGCTGCACTACCAGCACCCGTTCGGACAGGGGAAGCTCGTCGGCGTGCTGCGGGGCGAGGTGTTCGACGTCGCCGTGGATGTCCGCCGCGGGTCGCCGACCTTCGGGCGCTGGGTGGGCGAGTGCCTGTCGGGCGAGAACAAACGGCAGCTCTACCTCCCGCCCGGGTTCGCGCACGGGTTCCTCGTCACGTCGCCCGACGGCGCGCTCTTCGCCTACAAGTGCACGGAGTACTACCATCCCGAGGCCGAGCGCTCGCTCCGGTGGGACGACCCGCGGATTGGCATCGATTGGCCGCTCGACGGACCGGTGCTGTCGGCGAAGGACGATGTCGCGGTCACCCTCGACGCGATGCCCGAGGAGTTGCTTCCCAGCTACGAGGCTGACCCGTCCCGAACATGACGAACGTCATCCGCCATTTCGGCGCGCGTCTCCTCCGCCGCGTCAGTCTGAATCGATCACGACGCACCAACGCCCCGGCGACGGGGTACACCACGAACCTGAACCAGATCAAGTTCGTCGACGACCTGAGCGACCGCGACCTCGCTGAGCTGAACGCGCTGCTCGACTGGAAGAGCTTCGTGGCCGATGGCCACGGCCGACGGTTCGGCGGCGTCGCTTGGTCCGGCAAGCGCAACGAGCCGCAGTCGATCCCGGACCCGCGGATCCTTCTCCTGCACGAGCAGCTGGACTTGGCGGACAAGCATGTCCTGGAAATCGGCTGCTTCGAAGGGAACCACACGGTAGGCTTGGGCCGATTCGCCCGCCGCGTCACAGCGGTCGACGGCCGCATCGGCAACGTCGTCAAGACCATCGTGCGCTGCGCGATGTTCGACCAGCATCCGACGGTCTTCAAGTGCGACGTGGAGGCGCGGCCTCTCGACGTGGCTTCCCTGCAAGCCGACGTCGTTCATCACGTCGGCGTCCTGTATCACCTGAAGGACCCGGTCAGTCACCTGCGGGACCTTGGGACCTTGGCACGCGTCGGCGTCATGCTCGACACGCACTACGCGCTCGACGCGGAGGCTACGGAGACGTACGAAATCGGCGGGCGGGAGTACCGCTACAAACGCTACCTGGAGTTCGGCCCCGGCGACCCTTTCTCCGGCATGCACGAGCACTCGAAGTGGCTTCGGCTCGACGAGATCTTGTCCCTGCTCGCGGAATCGGGTCTCGCGGACGTCCGCGTCCTCCAGACGCGTAACGAGCGCAACGGCCCGCGGGTGCTGATTGTCGCCAGGCGCGCCGCCTAACGCACCCTTTCCTCTTCCCGTCGCGTCATGAGCGCTTCCTGACCTGCGCGAAGCGCACCTTCAGCACGCCCCACGACTTCGGGAACTGGTCGACCGGTTCGAGCAGCGTCACGTCATACATGGCGCGGTCGAGGGCGTCGACGATCGTCTGGCACCCGAGGCCCGGCACCTCGGACGGCTCGTTCATGTAGTAGTCGTCGAAGATGACCGTGGCGCCCCGGCTCATCGCGCGCTCGATCGCCGACCAGTCGGACTGAATCGTCTCGACGGAGTGGCCGCCGTCGATGAAGAAGAGGTCACCCTCGCGCAGCTCGTCGATCGCGTTTGGCAGCGTCTCCCTCGTGTTCCCCCTGAACAGTCGGACGTCGGCGCCGGTCGATTCCAGGAACCGCCGCACCTCCTCGAACGCCGGCGGCCGCTTGGAGAGCTCCTTCCGGAGCAGCTCGTCGGTCAAGCCCTCGAAGAGGTCGAAGCCGAGGTACTTGATCGTGTGAACTGGGTGGTGGATCGCCGCGGTTTGGATCATTTGCTTCGCGTGAACGCCGTTCCAGGTCCCGACCTCGACGATGCAGCGGCAGCGCCGCTCGTGGATTGTCCGGAACAGGTTGCGATAGCGCTTCGGGCGGATGCGGGCCGCGAGCGTGTGGTAGCGGACGTACTTCGCGACGTTCATGAGCGGACAGGTGTGTGAGTGCCGGGCGACGCGTAGCGCGCTGTCGAAGCGACGATCGGCGCGCCTTCCAGGGCATGCATGTGTGCCGCCAACCGCTCCCCCATCCGACGCGGGGTGAAGTTGCCTCGGACGAATCGCGAACCGTTCGCGCCGAGCGTTTCGCGCAAGGCAGGCTGACGCGCCAGCTTGAGCAGAGGTGCCGCGATCGCTTCGAGCGAATCCAGCGGAACGGCGAACCCGGTCTGGCCCTCGATGATCGTCTCCGGCATGCCGCCCTGATCGCTGACGACCACGGGCTTGCCTCGGCACGACGCCTCGATGACGGAGATGCCGAACCCCTCGACGCTGTGGCCGACTGTCCGGCTCAACATGACGAAGACGTCGCTGGCGTCGATCCAGGCGACCTTCTCCTCGTCGGTCGCGCGGTCGATCAGGCGCACCGAATCCTCGAGCCGGTGCTCCCGGATGAAGCGCCTGATCGATTCGAGATACGAGCCGTGCTCGGGGGAGTCGACGTTGCCGACCATGACGTACTCGAAACGAAGCCCGTGCTGCCGCCTCAGCGTGGCAAGCGTCTCGAGCACCTGCCGCTGGTTCTTCCGCTCGCTGATGCGAGCCACGGTTATGAAGCGGACCGGATCGTCGACCCCGCTCGCGGAGCGCCCCGCGATCCGATCGTCGACCCCCACGGCGCCCACCGGTTGCGTCAGGAATCGGTCGCTGACGGCGGGGAAGACGACGCACTCTCGCCGCGGCGGCAGCCCTAGAGCGGCGAGTCGTCGGGCGGTGTATCGGCTGATGACCACCGGCTGATGCGCTTGGCGAATGTAGGCCGCCAAGGTCCGGCGGCGGAGACGGCGACCGGGTTGCCACCCCCCGTAGGCGAGCAGGTCGCGGTATCCCCCCAGCTCCGTTCCGTAGAACATCGGGCAATACCGGAACCCCGGCGGTAGTTGCGCGATGGCGACGACCTGGTGCGCGACGGGGTCGCCGACGAGGAGGTAATCGGGCCGTTCCCTCGCGAGCCGACGGCGCAGCATCCAGGCACGACGCACCAGCTGGTGCGGCCATCGGGGCTCGCGGCCTACGCGGTCGACCGATGGCTCGGACGGTGAACCGACCAGCGACGCACTGCCGTCATCGCCCGTCAGCACGGCGACGCTGTGGCCGAGCTGCGTCAATCCGGCCGCCAGGTCGCTGCAGTATCGTCCGATCCCCGTCTTCCGTGACCGTGGCGACGACCGCGAGGGATAGTCCTCCGTGTACAGCAGATATCGCGTCATTCAGCGCGGCCGACTTGCTGACAGGTGTGGCATGGGAGCGTCGACGTGCTGTTCCCGCCGGACGATCTCGCGCACCTTCCAGACGCAAAGGGCCGCGCCGGGCAGGTAGATCGCCGCGGCAAGCGTCGCGCTTCCGAGGTACCCGGTTATGGGGACGAGTACGACGACGCCTATCAGCTTGATGGCAACGAGCGCGAAGGCGACGCGCATCTGATAGTCCGGGCGATGAAGTGCCAGGAGCGCCGGCCGAGCCCAGAAGAACAGGTTGGAGGCGCCGGTGCCAACGAGGAGGATGATGAGTGCGGGCGCCGCCGGAACGAACTGCCGGCCGACAAGGACCTCGATGAGCGGCACGCTGAGCAAGCCCACCCCGGCGAACACCGGCACGATGTACATCGCGGCCACACCGGTCCCGCGGCGGAGTAACTGCCCGAATTCCGCCCACTGCTTGCGAGCCGCTTGGCGCGCCAGTTCCGGGTAGATCGACTGCACGAGCGATCCGATCGGGAGAACCGCGAGGGCGCACAACGAGAAGGCGAGGCGGAAGAGACCTGCTTCTGCCGGTCCGCGGAACAAGCCGAGCCAGAGCACGTCCCCGTCCTTCGCGATCATGCTCAGGGTCGCGCTCACGTTCGTGCTGGAGACGAAGGCGAGCACCGCCCTCCAGCGTGACGTGAGGTGATCCAGGCGCGCGGCCCACCAGTTCACGCCCAGGCGACGGCGCACCTCGACCAAGGCCGCCGCCCCCAGCATGACGCCGGTCGCAAACGCGCCGACGAGGAGGGCGATGAGGACGCCGGCAATCCCGCGCTCCAGCACAACCGCCGCCACAACGCCCCCGAGCGACAACGCGGCGCCGACTGCGCTCGCGAGCGAGTAGCCCCGGTAGCGTCCGTAGAGTTGTAAGACGCCCTGGCTCGTCTCGCTGACGAGCCCCGCCAGCACCGACAGTCCATAGAGCCGGATCAGGAACACCGTGTCGGGCTCGCGAACGAACCAGCGCGCGCCCAGCGGCGCCGTCAGCCAGAGCAAGGCGTAAGCGCAGAGCGCCGCCGCGACTTCGACGACAACGGCGAACTTGATCGCCGCCGCGCGGTTCGACTGCTCGCCCGCTTCGTACTGGCTCACGTACTGGATCACGAACTCGTGCATCCGGGAGGACGTCAGCCGGCCGACAACGTTGACGAACGCGACGATCAGGCCAACGGTCCCGAACCCCTGGACGCCGAGCGCCCGCGCGACGATGACACTCTGTACGGCGCCAAGCCCGGCGCCGACACCGCTCGCGCCGATCAGCCACGCACCGTTCGCGACGACGCGGCGGAGCAGGGCGTCGCCGCGGAGCGCATGTGCCAGCGCCCCGTCCGACTTCACGTAGCCGTCAACGAGCGCCGGCCCGCTGTCGGCAGGGGGTAATTCCGGCCCTGCCTCGGCGGGCGGTCAGTGAAGCACCGCGGGTGTCCCCAGGTGCGAACGAGGTAGTAGCGCGGGGGCTCGTAGTGATGCTCGGCGGTGAACGGCTCGGAGAAGCTCGTCCCGACGAGGTCACTGCGGACGAAGAACGCGTTGACGCCGGTCGTCTCGCAGCCGACCAGCGCGTAGCCCAGCTCGGCCCCGAGTTGCTCGAGCGCCTTCAAGCTGCCCCCAAAGTACAGCGTCCGGTTCCAGTCGCCGTCCTCCGCGTACTCGACCGTCCACGCATCGGACGGCGGAAAAGACGCGTTGTACTCCGCAACGACGACGCGCGGTCTGAACGCCGCGAGGCCCTTCCAGAGAAACGGGGTGTTGCGATCGATGTCGATCGAAAGGAGATCGAACTCGCGCGGCACGCCGGCCGCGCGGAACGCCTGTGCCGCGTTCTCCATCGTCAGCCGCTGACGAGCGAGCGTAAGTTGGCCGTCCTCGAGCGGCTGCCGGAAAGTCCTCCTGATGGCCACCGCCGAGGCCTCGTTCGCCTCGAACCAGGCGCCCCGCCAGCCCTTCTGAAGCAGGTAGGTCGTGTTGTTGACCAGCCCATTTCCGACGCCGCACTCGACGAACGTCCGGTCGGCCTCGCCGATGCGCCGGAAGATTTCGGCAATCACCCCGTCCTCGCCGTTCTGCGAGAACACCTGCGCTTCGAAATGGTTGAGGCGCCTGGGGTCGCTCGCATACCGCGGGGTGGCGAGAAGCTGGATGCGGAACAGCTCCTTGTCGACGTGACTCCGCTCCCGTGCGTGCGCCCGGATCTCGGCCACGATGTCGCGGATCGTGAGCAGGTATCGGATGGGAGGAAAGCTCTTGAGGAGGTGGCGCATGGGCTCGCGGACGTCTTACGCCGGATCGCGGCGCGTACGCGTGATGGATGACAGGTACGTCGTCGTCTCGCCGTCGCGGCGCTCAGGCCCTCACGTAACGCCGGATGCGTCGCTCGAGGTCGGGAAAGAAGGTGCGCTGGTACAGGGAGCGGAGCACCGCGCGCGCGACGCGAATCGGGTTGACGCGCATCGAGGCGAGGGCACCGGCGTCGCGCCGGTGCGGCGGGACGAAGCCCGCGTCCAGCGCACGCGCGGGTTTGGGGAGGAGGGCCGTGTCCTCGACGCGGTGGTCGACCTGATAGAGGAGCGAGGGGCGCACGTTGCCGGCTGCGACCTCGCTCGCGACGTAGTCGCGGGCGATCACGCCCCGGTCGATCGCCTCGCAGAGGTCGCGCGTCCAGAGGTAGTTGAGCTTGTTGTCGGGCGAGATCCACGGCTGCCTGTTCATGTCCGTGTAGTGGAGCAGCGACGTCCTGCCCTCCTCGTAGCGCTCGAGCGAGTTCCAATGCGGGTCGATGGCGGCGTCGATCGTCTCGGCGACCGCCATTCGGTACATGAGCTTCTCGTAATCGAGCTCCCCGGAGTCGAGCCGTGCGACAATCTGCGTCAGGTCCCAGCGCAGCCGCTCGCAGTCGAGCAGCATGACGCTGAACTGCGGCCGGCGCCCGGTGCCGTCGGGCTCGCGCGCCGCGAGCAGGTCCGCGCCGTTGAACGGCAGCGTCCAGACCTCGCGGACGTCGCGGAAGACCTGCATGTCCGAGTCGAGGTAGATGGCGCGGCCCCGGAAGCCCTTGAGCGACGGGATGACGAACCGCTGGAAGGAGAAGGGCGTCCGCGGGCGGTTCGCCGGGTCCTTCGGCGTCGGGTACTCGAGCGGCGCCTGGAAGAGCGGGAACACCTCCACGCTCATGCTGGCGTGCTTGCGGACGGAGTACTCCAGCACCTTGACGGCCAGCATCTGCGCCGGCGTGCTGCCGACGAAGATCCGGATCGGCGACTCGATGCCGAGCGGCGCGTAATCGATACCCGTTTGCATGATCGTCCTCGCGAAGCCCTGGAACTGCGTGTCGAAGCTCTTGTGGCCGTTGTTGAGCAGCGTCTTGTCGCGCAGGTCGCCGAATTCGCGACTGTACGAGGACCCGCCGTCGACGCCGAGCGAGCGCACCTCCCGCGCGCCGGCGAGCGCGAGGAGGCTCAGTGCCGCCTCGGCGCTGAAGTAGGGCGCCGGCACCACGGGACCGGAGCCGTGCCGTCGCCGCGTCGTGCCCAGGTCGTACCACAGCAGACGACCCGCCTCCCGAAGTCGCTGCAGGACCGGCAGCCTCTCGGCCCACTCGACGAGCGTCAGGTTTCCGGCACGGTTGCGCCGGTGCGGGTACCAGGGCAAGACGACGACCGAGGCATTGCGCTCCAGCTCAGCCTCACACGCCTCGACCACGTCGACGTCGATCGCGTGGGCGACGTCGACGGGCTGATCGCGGACGACGTGGTTCAGCGAGAGGCTGCGGTAGCCTGAGAGATCGAACTCTGCGCGGCGCGCGAAGGAGGGCCCCTTCCCGAAAATGACCCAGCGCGCCGTCGTGTCTGGAGGCTGCGCCGCGAACCACTCGAAGAAGGACCTCATCCGCGTACACGTGCCTGCCGGAGATGGAGTGAGACGATTTTCTCGAGGCCTCCGTCACTCCGCGGCGTGGCCGTACCGTGCTCGCAGCCAGGGTAAGAGCGCGATCTGCGCGAGCAGCAGGGCGCGGGCGGCGAGCCCACTGGGCCCGGCGCCGGCTCGCATCACCGCCCGGAGGCGCTGCAGCGCGGTCGTGCCGTCCGCCGCGAGCACGTCGTGCAGCTCTTCGAGGAGACGCTGGAGCGAGGCGGGTGGCCGACGCTCCGCGGCCGCCGCGCGGCGTCGCAGCTCTCGCAGTTGACTCAGCCCGATGAGGAATCGGCGCGCGGCGCTCGCGGGGGTGCGGAGCGTTTGCAGCACCGCGCCGAGCACGCCCTTGGCGCCGAAGACGTTTGTGCCGTGCTGACGGTAGAGCACCATGGCATGGTCGACGAGCGCGATGTGCCCGAAGAGCGCGGCGCACTGCGCGAGCCACCAGTCGTGCATCGCGACCCGCGGAAACGGCAGTGCGCGCTCGAGCAGCGCGCGGTTGACGAGCGTCGCGCAGCCGGTGACCGCGTTGCGGAGCAGCAACCGCACCGGCTGGGCGTCGGCGTGGGGATCGATTCGCTGGTACCGGAAGAACGACGGGTGCACGAGCTCGAGGCCGGCGGACACCACGCGCAGGTCACTGTGAACGAGGAGCGGGACCTGCGCCCCGACGCGCGTTTCTTCCCGCGTCGCGACGGCGAGCATCCGGGCCGCCTTGTTCGGGAGCCAGACGTCGTCCTGGTCGCTCAGAAAGATGTAGGCCTCGCCGCGCGCGTACGCGTGGGACAGTAGCGTCGCGAAGCTCGACGGGGCGCCGAGGTGTCCCACGTCGTCGGAGAGAACGACGATGCGCGGGTCGCGCGCGGCGAAGCGGGCAATCTGCTCGCGCGTGTCGTCTGATGACCCGTCGTCACGCACGTAGAGCCGCCACTCGGGCGCGGTCTGGGCGCGGATGCTTTCGATCTGGTCGGCGAGGTAGGGAACGCCGTTGTAGGTCGAGAGCACGATCGCGTAAGACGGAAGTGGCGCCATCGTCCCTAAGGACGGCGGCGCCACTTGGACCGCAACTGCGGTGGGCTTCGTGCGTCTAGCGCTTCGCGTACACCCGCGTCTTCCCCGCCTTGTCGAACAGGAGCACGTCGTACGGCTCCTTGCGCCCACCCATGTCCATCCCGGGGGAGCCCATCGGCATGCCGGGCACCGCGAGCCCGAGCGCCTTCGGACGCTGGGCGAGGAACCGCTTGATCAGATCCGCCGGAACGTGTCCCTCGAACACGTAGGGGCCCGAGATGGCGGTGTGGCAGGACTGGAGCGCCGGCGGCACCCCGAGGCGCGTCTTGACCTCCGTCAAATCGTCCATGTCGAGTGTCTCGATATCGTAGGCCGTGAGGACCCCTCGCGCGTGGCTCACCCACAGCCGACAGCAGCCGCACGTCGGCGTCTTGTACACGGTCATCCGCACAGGCTTGACGGCAGGGAGCGCGAGCGCGCGTCCGGTATGCGTGACGAGCGCGGCTGCGGCGCCGCCAAGCGTAACACTCAGCCATTTGCGGCGGGTAATCATCATTCCGTCCTCCGGACCTATGGACACGTGACGCTCGATGCTCGAGGGCGGCCTCGCGGCACGTATTCCCACCCCCGAGCAGCTTAGGAGGTCCACGGCGGTCGGGCAACGTTGCGTCGGCACTGCGCGCCCGCCTAAAGTCATGGCGTCACCCGTTGGTACGCCCGACACCATGTCGTCCTTCATGGAATCGATCCTCGCTGGAATGCCGCTTAAGACCGTTCGTCGCGCGGTGTCTGCCGCCCTGGGCTGCGCGGCCTTCGCCACGCTTGCCGCCGACTCGCTACCTGGCCAGACCGCGGTTGCGCCGGCCGACAATCCGCGCGTGCGCGCGGCGCTGCAGCTGATTCGCGACGACAACGCCTGGACGTTGGGCCAGCAGGTCTCGCTGTGTGAAATCCCCGCGCCGCCATTCGGCGAGGCGAGGCGCGCAGCGGAGTACCGGCGCCGCCTGGCCGCACTCGGGCTCGACAACGTGCGCATCGACGCGGAAGGGAACGCCATCGGTGAGCGGCCGGGCACCGGTGACGGGCCGACGGTCGTCATTGCCGGTCACCTCGACACCGTCTTCCCGGAGAGCACCGACGTCCGCACGCGCCGCGTCGGAGGTCGCATCTACGGACCCGGCATCGGCGACGACTGCCGCGGGCTCGCCGTCGTGCTCGCGGTGGCACGCGCGTTTCAGCGCGCCGGGGTCCGCACGAACGGCACCGTGATCTTCGTCGGCAACGGCGGCGAGGAGGGCCCGGGAAACCTGCGTGGGGTGCGACACCTGTACCAGAAGGAGCTAAAAGGAAGGATCGATTACTTCATCTCCGTCGACGGCACAGGGCTCGGCATGACCAGCCGTGCTGTCGGCAGCAACCGTTACCGCGTCACGTACAAGGGGCCGGGCGGCCATAGCTACGGCGACTTCGGCCTGCCCAGCCCGATCCACGCGCTGGGCCGGGCGATCTCGCGGATCGCGGACGTCCAGGTGCCGTCCACACCGAAGACGACGTTCAACGTCGGCATCATCCGCGGCGGCACGTCGGTCAACTCGATCGCCTTCGAGGCGTCGATGGACGTCGACATGCGGTCCGAGTCGGCGCAGGCGCTCGCTGAAGTGGACGGGCGGGTCCGCCGCCTGCTCGGCGAGGCGCTCGAGGCGGAGAACGCGCGGGCGCAGGACGGGAAGACGCGGCTCACGCTGGCGATCGACACGATCGGCATCCGCCCCGCCGGCACGCAGCCCGACACGGCGGGCATCGTGCGCGCCGCGCAGGCGGCCGCCGGCGCGCTCGGATTCACCGTCCGTCCCGGCGCATCGAGCACCGACGCCAACGTCCCGATCGGCCTCGGCCTGCCCGGCATCGCGATCGACGGCGGCGGCCGCGGCGACGGCGCGCACTCGCTCGAGGAGTGGTACGAAGACGGCACGCAAGGGTGGCTGGGTCCGCAGTGGGCGGCGTTGATCGTCGCGTACCTCGCGGGGGTTCGGTAGGCGGATAGCGTCGCGGGCTTCGCCCGCGACGGCGTTGCGGTGCTGCTGTTCCGTTCGTCACACCCGCGTGACCATCCCGACCCGCGAGACGCCCGCCTACCAACGGCTTACGCCCCGCGCGGGATTGGGGTCATTCGCGGTCGTCGGGCCCGGTGCGTCGGACGCCGCGAGCCGTCGCCTGCGGCTCGCAGCGCTGCTCCTGCTCGCGGCGTGTCTCTTCGGCATCTTCGCGCGCGATTTCCTTGCACACGAGGGATTCGCCCGCGCGGTGCCGAGCTCGGGAAACGTCTTCTTCCGCCTCTACGCGCTGCACGAGGGACCGTTCCTGGTGCTGCTCGCGGTGTTCGCGTCGCTCGCGTGGCTCGCGGCGCGTCGCTCGGGTGCCGTCGGCGGCCCAGCCCGCGCGAGGTCCAAGTCAGGCTCGATCGGTGGGCCGGCGCTCCTCGCCGCGGTCGCGGTGCTCGGCGTCACGCTCGCCGGAACGATCTTCGTCATGCATTCGACGCCGCTCTCGATGGACGAGTACGCGGCGGCCTTCCAGGCACGGATACTGGCCAGCGGGCGCATGAGCGCTCCCGTCCCCGTGGAGTGGCAGCCGTTCACCAAGGCGCTCGTGCCCGTCTTCATTGCGTACCGCGCCGCGGAGCAAGTGTGGCTCTCGAGCTATCTGCCCGCCTACGCGGCGCTGCGCGCCGCGTTCGCGACGGCCGGCGCCGACGTCCTCGTGAATCCACTGCTCGCCGCCGGCTCGGTCCTTAGTCTGGCCGGCGTGAGCGCGCGGCTGTGGCCCGGGGACCTTCGGCGAGCGCGCGTCGCGCTCCTCTACCTCGTCACGTCCTCGCAGTTCCTGCTCACGTCGATGACGGGCTACTCGTGGCCCGCGCATCTCTGCTTCAATCTCCTCTGGCTGTACCTCATCCTGCGCGAGGACCGCCTGGGACTGGCGGCGGCGCCGTGGGTTGGCGTCGTGGCGCTCGGGCTCCACAACCCGTTCCCGCACGCACTTTTCGTCGCGCCATTCCTGATTCGTCTCTTGCGCGCGAAGCGCGTCGGGTGGATCGCGTACTTCGGCACTGTCTACGGAGTCGGCGCCCTCGCGTGGTACCGCCTGATGTCGTTCTCGCACTCGCAGGTTGGTCGCGGCGCCGCGATCGAGGAGTTCGCGGCGCCCGCCGGGCAGACGTTCTTCGTCCAGGGACTGAACCTCTCTCTGCTCCTCACGTGGCAAGCCCCCGCGATGGCGCTCTTCCTCGTCGCGGCGTTCTTCCTCCTCCGCTCTCTGAAGCCGGCCGAGCGCGATCTGATGGCGGGCCTCGTGCTCACCGTCGCGTTCTACGTCCTCTTCCCCCAGAACCAGGGACACGGCTGGGGATATCGCTACGCATTCTCGGTCCTCGGGAACGCCGCGCTCCTCGCCGCGTCGGCGACCGTCGGCCTGGCCGGGAAGGGGGCGCCGGCGCGTCGGCTCGTCGCCCTGTCCGCGGCCGCGGCGATCCTCGTCCAGTTGCCGCTTCGCTCGTTCCAGGCCGAGCGGTTCGTCCGCCCGTACGCCGCCACGCTCGATTACATCGCCGGCCTGCCCGCGGAGGTGGTGCTGGTCGACCCGAGCTCGGCGTACTACGGGCGCGACCTGGTGCGCAACGACCCCCTGTTCGCGACTCGGCCGGTGACGCTCGCCCTCCCCGCAGTGCGACCGGATGACGGCCGCGAGCTCCTCAGGCGCTACCCCGGACGGGTCTATGTCCTCACCGTCCCCGAGATGCAGCGCCTCGGCCTGACGACCTTTGGGCCCGGGCCAACGTGGGTGCGTCGCTGAGTCAACGGCCGGGGGCCGCCGCCGCCGTTGCGTCCCTCGCCGACGCGGGCGAACGGTACGCTC
>JBHELH010000190.1:0-3399 GCA_046263215.1 Gemmatimonadaceae bacterium
GTTGCCGAAGACCTCGGCCTGACTCTCGACCTCGCCGCCCTGCGTCACGCGGATGCTCG
Source organism: Gemmatimonadaceae bacterium (assembly GCA_046263215.1). GTDB lineage: Bacteria > Gemmatimonadota > Gemmatimonadetes > Gemmatimonadales > Gemmatimonadaceae > JBHELH01. The sequence goes on from JBHELH010000190.1 coordinate 60, forward strand.
GCGGGAAATTGAGTGAGTCGATCTTCGCATTGATGCCCGCCGTCACCTGACTGAGCGGCACGCCCGCCGTGTTCGCCTCGACGTTGACCACGCGGTCGCCGTCGAGGTGGTTGATCTGCGCCGGGCCCACGCTCTGGCGGATCGAAGCGACCTGCTCCAGCGGAACGGTCGCCGGCAGGCCGTTCGATCCGCGGAACAGGATCGGCAGCTTCGCCAGATCCTGCACGCGCTCACGTGCTCCCGGGGTCAATCGAACCATCACGTCTCGCGTCTCGCCGGTCGGGTCTACCCAGTCGCCGGCGTCGATCCCGGCGAACGCCGGCCGCAGCGCCTGCGCGACCTGTCCGACCGTGATGCCGAGCGAGCCGGCGAGGCCGCGGTTCATCTGGATGTCCAGCTCCGGCTTCTGCCCTTTCGTCGAGATGCCGACGTCGGCGGCGCCGGGGATTTCCTTCACCGCGGCGAAGAGTCGCTCGGCGGCGCGCTCGATCTCGGCCGGGTCGTCACCGCGCACCTGCACCTGGATCTGCTTCTGGTTCCCGAACATGTCGTTCGTGAACACCGACGCGGTCACCCCGGCGACGCGCTTCACTTCTTGCCGTATCTCGGCCGCCAGGTCGTCCGCCGACCGCTTCCGCTTGTCGCGGGTGGTCAGCTTCACGTAGATGTTGCCCGCGTCCACCGTACCGGACTGCCCGCCGCCGAGCGTCGCGTAGGTGTAGCTCACCTCGGGATGCTTGGTCGTCGCGCGGAGCACCTCCTCCGTCTTGAGCCGCAGGTACCCGAGGTTCGACCCCGGCGGCGTCTCGACGGCGATGTTGATCTCCGAGTTGTCGCTCACCGGGAAGAAGCCGCCGCCAACCAGCCCGAGCGCCGGCATCGCCAGCGCGGCGAAGAACGTACCGGCCGCGAGCGCCACCATGGTCCACCGGTGGTCGAGCGCCCACGCGATGACCTTGCGGTAGTTGTTTGCCTGGCGGTTGAACCAGTGGTTGAAGCGGTCGAGCTGCTTCGTGATCCACCACTTCTCGTGCTCCTCGCGATGCGGGTCCTTCCAGTATGCCGAGAGCATCGGGTCGAGTGAGAACGAGACGAACAGCGAGACGAGCACCGCGCAGGCGATCGTTAGCGCGAACGGCTTGAACCACTGGCCCGACACACCGTACATGAACCCGATCGGGACGAACACGGCGATGATCGAGAACGTCGTCGCGGCGACGGCGAGGCCGATCTCGTCAGTCCCCTCGCGCGCCGCGCGGTAGTGATCCTTCCCCATCTCCACGTGCCGCACAATGTTCTCGCGGACCACGATCGCGTCGTCGATCAGGATGCCGATCGCTAGCGACAGCCCGAGCAGCGACATCGTCTCGAGCTTGAAGCCGAGCGCCCAGACGGCGATGAAGCTGGCGAGCACGGAGATCGGCAGCGCGACGCCCGTGATGACGGTCGAGCGCCACGAGTTGAGGAAGAGGAAGACGACGAGCACGGTCAGCAGCGCGCCCTCGACCAGCGCTTCCTGGACGTTGCCCACCGCGGTCGCCACCCGCTTGCCCGCGTCGCGGACGATCTCGATCTGCACGCCGCGCGGGACCTTCTTCTGAAGCTCTTCGATCTTCGCGCGGATCTTGTCGCTGACGTCGGTCGTGCTGTACCCCTTCGCCTTCGTGATCTGGAGCCCGACGGCTTCCTTCCCGTTGAACAGCGCGAGCGAGCGCTGCTCCTCGGTGCCGTCCACGACGTCGGCGACCTGGCCGAGTCGCACCACGGAGCCGCCGCGCTCGGCGACGATCATCTGGGCGAAGTCGCGCGGACCCTCGAGCCGACCCTTGAGCCGGATCGTCCGCTCGTCGAGCTCACCGTTGAGGCGGCCGACCGGTACGGCGAGGTTCTGGAGCTGAAGCGCCTGCACGACCTCGCCAATGCTGACGTTCGCCGCCTGAAGCGCCTCCGGCTTGAGCTGCACCGTGAGCTCGCGTTCGACCTTGCCGACGATGTCGACCTGCGACACACCGGGGATCCCGCGCATCTCGCGCGTGATCATCGGATCCACGACTCGCGTCAGCTCGGCCGGCGACATCGTCGACGAGTTGACGGCGACCTGCACGATCGGAAAGTCGTTCGGGCTGAACCGCTTGAGGATCGGCTCCTCCATCTCCGGGGGCAGGTCGTTACGGATCGCGCTGATCGCGTCGCGGATGTCTTGCGTCGCCTCCTTCAGATCCTTCTCGTAGAGGAAGACGGTGACGATCTGCGCATAGCCGTCGCGCGCTTCGCCAAAGACCTTGTCGACGCCGCTGATCCCCTGAATCGCTTCCTCGATCGGCTCCAGCAGCTCGCGCTCCACCTGATCCGGCGACGCTCCTGGGTAGATGATCGCGGTGAACACGACCGGCTCGGCGACGTCCGGAAACTCGTCCGTCTGCAGCCGCATCAGCGCGATGAGCCCGAACACGGCCAGCGCCACCATCGAGACGATGGTGATCAGGGGGCGCTTGATTGCGAAATCAGAAATGAACATTGAAAGTCCTGGAAAGGATTGCGGATGGCGGATCGCGGACTAGAAGCATCCCGAGGGAAGTCCGCGATCCGCCATCCGCAATCGTCTTAGCTTTTTGTATCTGTTACCGCGCTCACAGTCACCGCCGTCCCCGGCGATACACCCCGCGCCGCGCCGAGCAAGACCGTGTCGCCCGGCGTGAGGCCCATGCGGATCTCGACGATCTCGTTGGCCTCGTCGCGAATGCCGACCTGGACTTCGACGCGCTCGACGCGGCCGTCCTTGATGCGCATCGCGACCGGCCGAAGGCCGCGCTCGTCGACGGCGGCCGCGGGGGCGACCGGCGCCGTGCGCGTCTCGCTCGCCACGCGCCCCTCGGCGAACAGGCCGCCGACGAGCGTGTTGCCCGCATTGGGGATCGTGGCCACGATCGCCACCTGGCGGGTGGTCGGATCGGCGGTCGGGCTCACGCGAGTGATGCGGCCGGCGAAGACGCGGTTCGGATAGCCGGTGACGCTGAACTCGACCGGGAGGCCGACGCGCACCGACGACAGTTGGTTGGCGGGCACCGAGGCCTCGAGGCGCATGCTCGCCGGATTGACAATCGTGAACAGCGCGCCGCCCGGCGACACGACGTCGCCGGCGCTCGCCTGCCGCTGGGCCACCACGCCCGCGAACGGCGCGCGGACCTGCGTGTAGCCGAGCTGCTTGGCGGCGTTCGCGTACACCGCGCGCGCGTTCGCGAGCTGCGCCGCGGCCGCGCCGGCGGCGTTCCGCGCGTACTCCACGTCGCGCTCCGCGATCGCGCCGGCCCGGGCCAGCGTCTGCGCACGCTCCAACTCC
>JBHELH010000191.1:0-2624 GCA_046263215.1 Gemmatimonadaceae bacterium
AGGTGAGGGAAGAGCGTTCGTAGGAAGGGTGGAAGGGCGGAAGGGCGACGGCGTTGTTCGGGAACAGCTTTGCAACGAGGATGGCGCCGATGACGCCGATCGCTCCTCGGCAGTCCGGGCCCCCGAACCGCCACGAGCCCGGGCGATTTTTTTTCTACACTCCCGGGACGCCACGGCCTGCCTCGACTGTCATCCCGCAGGCGCGCAGCCCCGCGGGGTACCCGCGCAGCGGGTCGTCTACTGCGCCTCTCGCGTGGCTGGTCACGGGGCAATGTCAGTAGATCCCCGACACTCGCTCCGCTCGCGCGGGATGACAAATGGGCGAGAAGTAGCGTCCCGTGGGCGTAGCGCGCCCCAACGCACGACTGACAACGCCTTTCCCTCCCTACCCGAGCAGCCTTACGCCGCCTGCGGCTCCCCGGTACCGACTTGCTCGAGCTTCAACCCCGCGGCCTCCCATTCCTCCAGCCCGCCCTTGTACGCACGGACGTTGGTGAAGCCGAGGCGGGCGAGCTTCTCCGCGGCGAGCCCGCTCTGCGGGCAGGTCGGGCCGGAGCAGTAGACGATGATCTCGGCGTCGGTGTCGGTGCCGGCCTCGGCGACCGCGCGGCCGATCGTGTCGAGCGGGACGCGGCGGGAGCCGGGGATCATCTGGCCGTGGAAGTACTCGTCGGTGAGAACGTTCCAGAAGTGGAGCTGCCGGCGCGGCTGGTCGAGGCGCTGGCGCAGCTCGTCGGTCGAGATCGTCTGGATCTGGGTCATGGTGGTGCCCCCGAAAAGTGTTGAGTGCTGGAACCGTTGGTGGTACTGTCAATGATTGATTAGACAACTAAGTTCCCGAAAAAAAGCGGTTATCGTTCCCTTCGGATCACCTCCAGAAGCCGGATGAGCTGCCCGAGTTGGGTCGGCGAGAGCGCGGCCGCCGCGGCCTCGTCGGCGGCGTCGACGACCGGGTCGAGGCCGGCGAGGAGCTCGAGCCCGTTGTCGGTGATCCAGCAGTGCACCCGGCGCCGGTCGTCGGCACACCGCTCGCGACGCACTAGTCCCTTCGCGTCCAGCCGGTCGAGGAGGCGAGTGATCCCGGGCTGTTCTTCGATCATGCGCTCCGCGATCTCGAGCGTGGGCAGTGGGTCCGGCGACGCGCCCTTCAGGATCCGGAGTACGTTGTACTGCTGGAGCGTGATCCCGTGCGGGTCGACCGTTCGCGCGAGGCGCCGCCGCACTATGTCCGCGGTGCGGAGCAGCGCCACGGTCGCCTCCTGGGCGCGTGTGCGGAAGGGTCGCCTCTGCTTGATCTCGCGCTGGAGCGCGGTCGCGCGGGGTGCCATGGCTGGTAATATGCGGATCATTAATTGATGCGTCAAGTATCTGCCGCTGCACAGGCCGCCATCAGTCTCGCGCGCCGTCCCGCGGCCGCCATGTACCTTCATCGTCCCAAGCCTCTCGCGGCTGGTGGCGCCGCGGTGCAGGTTAGCCGGCGACGGTCATAGCACGGAGCATGCGCGCTCGACGAATTGCCTGGATGACGGCGGCGAAGCTCGTGGTCACACTCGCGCTCATGCTGCCTGCGAACCGCGGCGAGCCGGTCGAGTATCGCACGCTCGCGGAGCTTCCAGGGCTCTCGCCGGGATCGCCCGTCACACTCGCCGGTCAGCCCATCGGCCAAGTCGTCCGATCGGAGCGCCGCGGCGACACGACCGTACTGCGCATCCGCTTCCGCCGGGGCGTCGAGCGACTTCCCGGAAGCCGGATCGTTCAGCTCCGACGCATGGGTTTGGACGGCTCCGAAGTCGTCGCGCTCGAGATGCGACGAGCGCCGCGGGGGACGAGCCGGTCGTTCGCGCGGGGCGGATTGCTTCACGTCCGACCTCCCGACCTCGAATATCGCCCCGACCCGCGGCCGGACTGGTATGCGCCGCCGCAGCCGCCAGTACACCGATTGATCCCCCCCGCTCCGCCGGCGCGCCTCTCGCCGCGGTTCGTTTCGACGTAACCACCACATCGACCCCTTCATGTTCCGTCTCGGCATCACGACCCTCGCCGCGCTCCTCGTCGTTACGCACGCCGCCGCGGCGCAGAACCCGCCGCAGGCCCCGCTCCGCGTCGCCGCCAGCAGCTTCGCGTCCACCGAAGTCCACATCAACTCTCGCAAGATCGGCACGCAGTGGTTCGAAGAGGACGCGAGCCTCACCGGACCGTCGCGCATCGCGATCACCTACGGGCAGCCGCACGCGCGCGGGCGGCGCGTCGAGGGCGGGCTGATTCCGCTCGACACGGTCTGGCGTTTCGGCGCGAACGCGGCGACGACACTGCACACCGACGTCGACATGACGCTCGGCGACGTGCGGCTGGAGCCCGGCGACTACTCGCTTTTCGTCCTCTACTCGCGCGGCGGCTGGCAGCTCATCGTCAACCGTCGCACCGGGATCTGGGGGAGCGACTACGACCGCACGAGGGACGTCGCCCGGCTTCCGCTCGCGGCTCGAACGCTCGCCGAGCCTGAGGAGTCGCTCAGCATCTACCTCGTGCCGGAGTCCGCGAGGCCGGCCCAGGGGTACGCGGAGCTGCGCGGTGTTCTCCGCATCAAATGGGGGCGAACGGAGCTGAGCACCACTTGGCAAGTG
>JBHELH010000192.1:0-3603 GCA_046263215.1 Gemmatimonadaceae bacterium
GCGGCGGCCCCGACGCGCGCCACCAGGGTGTTGAAGCGGGCGGCCTCCCTGGCACCGCCGCGCGCCTCGACCCGTGGCCGCACCGCGTCCCAGGTCTGCCGCAGTGCCGAAGCGGTCTCGCGCAGCTTGGCGCGGTTCCCCGCCGCCGCCCAGATCTCGAGCTCGCGACCGTAGTAATCGAGCAGCGTCACCTCGGGTGGGACTTGAGGCTGGAAAGGCGCCGAGAGACGGGCTCCGAGCTCCGTGAGGCGGTTCGACGCGCGGAGCGCCGCCATCCGGTCCCTCGTCGTGACAGCCCGCTGCAACTCGCCGAACGCGTTGACCACATCGTCGCGGCTCGCGCCACCAACGCCTGCGGGGCCGGGAAGCGCGTCGATCGCCGGGCGCAGCGAGTCCGTCGAGGCACGTGCCTTGGCCCAGTCTCCGAGCTTTGCCATGTCGAAGGCGTTCTCGGCGTGATGTCCGATCGCTTCCACAGTGGCCGGGACGCCGGCGGCCGCAGCCGCGGGTTTTCCAACCGACGTCGCGGGCGAGGTGGCCGCCCGGGCGTCGGTGTCGTGCTCGTCGCCCGGTTTGCCACGGCACCCCGCCAGGATCCCCACCGATGCCGCGATGGGAAAGAACACGATCGCTCGGCGAACCATCATCATCGTCTCCTCAGCGGTTGTGCGGGCCGCACGCTCTCGCCGCGGTGGCGTTGCGCCATTGCCCGACCAGTCATGCTTCTGAGACAATTCCCGTCTCCGAAGACCTATCCTGACGCGCTGGCTGCGAGCGCGCTTGTACGGGATTGCCCGGCGGGAACCGGCCGCCCTGGTGCGCGCAAGAGATCAGCGATAGGCCATGGCGGTTGGCCGCGCGAGGTCATCCCGGCGGCGCGCGGCGATTAGCGCACGCCGAAGGCGCGGCGGCATCGCAGCAACATGCTTCAACAACGGGCTGCAAGACCGAACGTGCGAGGTGCCCGACATTCCGGGGGCAGCGAACTCGCCGTGCCGCGCGCACGACGCGGCCGCACGGCTGTAGGGCTCACCTTCACCGGAGAGGGAGGTCATGATGCGCTTCCGTTTGCGGACGCGCCGCGTCAGCCGCGCACGGTCGGCTCTCGTGCTGCTCGCCGTCACGGTGGTCGGCTGCCGCCCGCTGCCGCAGGTCGAGAGCGGCCGGCTCGCGGAGCCGGCGACAGTCAACGTGGGATACGGCACGGCGGAACGGTCAAGGATCACTTCGGCGATCGCGTCGATCGACAGTGCAGCCATCGAACGCCGGCAGGTGCAGTCGCTCGCGGAGGCGCTGCGGGGCCTCCCCGGCGTCGAGGTGATCGGCAGCGGCGCGAGCGCGCGGGTGCGGGTCCGCGGCACCCAATCGTTCCTCGTAAACGACGACCCGCTGTACGTGATCGACGGCACACCCGCCCCGTTCGGTTCGGCGCATGTACTCATCGGCATCAACCCGCACGACGTCGCGCGGATCGACATCCTGAAGGACGCCGGGGCGGCGATCTACGGGGCTCGCGGCGCCAACGGCGTGGTGCTCATCACGACCAAGCGCCCCGGCTGACCGGCGAAGCCGCCTATATGTCGGGCCCGGGAAGGAGCAATCGTGGCGCGGCGGCCGCGGCGATGCCGCCGGCCGCCGCCCGCGCGACCGCGCAGCCCGCCATGCACCGACGCGCCGTCGTCGCCCTCGTGTGCGTCGGGACGTTCATGACGACGCTCGACGCCTCGATCGTCAACATCGGCCTGCCGTCGATCGCGCGCGCGTTCGGAACGCCGCTGACCGGCGAGATCGAGTGGGTGATGATCGGCTACCTCGTGGTCATCGCGGCCCTGCTGCTGACCTTCGGCCGCCTCTCGGACGCCGTCGGCCGCAGGCCGATTTGGACGGCGGGACTGGCGGTCTTCACCCTCGGATCGGCCCTCTGCGGCGCCGCGCCCTCCCTCGACCTGCTGATCGCGGCGCGCGCCATCCAGGGAGTGGGCTCGGCGCTGATCCTCGCCACCAGCACGGCGATCCTCACCGGCGCCGTCCCGCCGACGCAGCGTGGCCGCGCGCTCGGCTTGAGCGCCGCCGCCGTGTCGCTCGGCGTGACCGCCGGCCCGACGGTGGGCGGACTTCTCACCGAGAGCCTGAGCTGGCGCTGGATCTTCTACGTGAACGTGCCGATCGGACTGGGCGCCATCGCCGCGACACTGCGCGTCCTGCCGCGCACCCGCGGCGCTGAGCGCCGAGGGCACTTCGATCCGGCAGGTGCGCTGCTCCTGGCCGTTGGCGTGGCGGCGCTGAACGTCGGCCTCTCGTTCGGTGCGCGGTGGGGGTGGATCTCCCCGCACCTGCTGGGCACCCTGGCGCTCGCCGCGTGCGCCGTCGCCGGCGCCGTCCTCGTGGAGCGGCGCGCGCCGAATCCCGTCCTCGACCTGCGCCTCTTCCGCAACCGGGTCTTCGTGTCGGCGCTCGTCAGCATGACCTTCTCGATGCTGGCCCTCTTCGCCGTCAGCTTCCTGCTGCCGTTCTACCTCGAAGAACTCCGCGGCTTCTCGGCCGCGCGGTCGGGGCAGCTGCTCACGCCATACGCGCTGACGATCGGGGTCGTCGCCCCGATCGCCGGTGCCGGGGCGGACCGGGTCGGCTCCCGCTGGCTCGCGCCCCTCGGGCTCGCGATCGCGGCCGGCGGGCTGCTCCTCCTCGCCCGGCTCGACGCCGCCAGCTCGACGTGGGACGTCGTGTGGCGACTCGTCGTCGCGGGGATCGGTCAGAGCCTCTTTCAGTCGCCCAACACGCGCGCGGTCATCGGCGCCGCGCCGGCGACGGAGCAGGGCGAGGCGTCGGGGTTGCTCGCGACGGCGCGCGTCACCGGACAGGCGTTGAGCGTCGCCGTCGCCGGCGCAGTGTTCGGCACTCTTGGCGGGGCGGCCGCCGGCAGCGCTCTCGTCGCCTGGCGGGTCGCTTCGAGTCATGCGAGCGCACCGGAGATCGCCGCCCTGCAAGCGACGTTTGTCCACGGCTTCCGCGCCGCGCTCCTCGTGTGCGTGGCGTTCGCGACTGCCGGCGCTCTGGCCGCGCTCGTGCGCGGGCGAGAGCGATGAATGATCGTCGCGCGCGGCGGCTGCGCCGGACCCGTGTCCGGCACGCTGGTCGCGCAGGGATGCCGGTGCGCCAGTCGTCAGCCCGCGACGTCCCCGGAGGCCTCGCCGCTCGTCTGACCCGCCACGCCGCTCGACAGCTCCAGGTGGAACCGGTGCAGGAAGCGATGCATCACTGGGGCGAACACCAGCGCGGCGACGGAGAGAAACACGATCCCGCTGAACAGCGCGTAGCAGGTCGCGAACAGCTTGCCGCGCGTCGTCGCGATCTCGTTAACCGGGCCCATGCCCGTGAGGATCATCGCGGCGTTGAGGAGCGCGTCGGTCCACGACAATCCGGCGAGCCCGTGATACCCGAGCACTCCGATGCCGAGGCTGACGGCGACGATCCCGCTGCCGATCGCGAGGCTCCGCGCGACGCGAGCGACGAAGGCGCTGCGCGACGGCAGCGGCTTGTGGATCGCGGTCACCGCCGTCATTTGCTCCTCCTTGGGAAAGGATCAGTGGATGGCGGAACGAT
>JBHELH010000193.1:0-5303 GCA_046263215.1 Gemmatimonadaceae bacterium
GTTCTTCCTCGACGAGATCGGCGAGACGACGCCCGCGACGCAGGTCAAGCTGCTTCGCGTGCTGCAACACCGCGAGGTGATCCGCGTCGGCGCGACGGACCCCGAGCCGATCGACACGCGCCTCATCGCGGCGACGAACCGGGACCTCGAGGAGGAGATCAAGCGCGGCACGTTCCGCAGCGACCTGTTCTACCGCCTCAACGTGATCGCGCTGCACCTGCCGCCGCTGCGGCAGCGGCGGGAGGACATTCCCTTGCTCGCCGAGTACTTCCTGCAGCGCGCCGCTCAGGTGCGCGGCGAGAATCCCAAGGCACTGAGCCCGGAGGCGCTCGAGGTGCTCCAGGAGTACTCCTGGCCGGGCAACGTCCGCGAGCTGGAGAACGCGCTCGAGCGCGCCGTGATCTTGACCGGCGCCGAGACGATCGGCGTCAACGCATTGCCGGAGCGGATCACCGAGCGCAAGCCGGAGCCACTAGTCGCCGACCGCACGCCGCCCAACCCGACGCTCGAGGCGATCGAGCGCGCGTACATCCTCTGGGTGCTGCAGAGCGAAGGGGGCAACAAGACCCGGGCCGCCGAGGCGCTGGGCATCGACCCGTCGACGCTCTACCGGAAGCTGGCGCGGTACGGCGTCGAGACGACGTGACGACGGCCGTCGGAAGGGCGTTTGCTCCGCTCACGCCCACGAATCCGACCCCGTCGATTCGGCCGGCGCCGCCGCGCCGCCGCGCTTACCCCGCGTGGCTCGCGCCGGTCGCCGTCGGCGCCGCCGTGCTCGCGGTCGCGATCGCGACGATGAGCCCGTGGCCGGTCGGCGTGTACTACGACGACGCCGTCTACCTGATCCTGGGCAAAGCGCTCGCGACCGGCGAAGGCTACCGCTACCTCAACCTTCCGGGGCACCCGGCGGCGACGCACTACCCGCCCGGCTATCCAGCGCTGCTCGCGCTGCTCTGGCTCATCGCGCCGTCGTTCCCCGAGAACGTCGCGGTCTTCAAGCTCGCCAACGCGGTCCTGTTGTCGCTGGCCGCCGCCGGGTTGTTCACGTTCGCGCGGCGCGAGCTTTCGCTGGGCAGCGGCCCGGCCGCGATCGCGATCCTGCTCGGGTGCCTCAGCGTGCCGGTCCTCGCGGTGACCGGAGTCCTCTTCTCGGAGCCACTCTTCCTCGCCACGCTCGCGCTCGCGCTCCCGGCCTGCGAGCGCGCACTGCGGGAGGAACGGAGGGACCGCGTCGTTGCGGCGGGGCTTCTCGCCGCCGCGGCAACGCTGGTGCGGTCCGTCGGTTTGCCGCTCGTCGGCTCGCTCGTATTCGGTCTGCTGCTACGCCGCCGCGCCCGCGACGCGGCCATCGCGACCGGCGTCGCCGCCGCACTGCTCCTCCCGTGGCAGCTGTGGACCGCGACGCACGCCGGCGACCTGCCGCGCGTGGTGGCCGGCAGCTACGGCCCGTACGCGAGCGCGCTGAGCGAAAGCGTACGCGCGCACGGCGTCGGTTACGTCAGCCGCGTCGCGGCGCACAACCTACAGGACCTCACGCGCCCGATCGGCGCCGTCTTCGCGCCTGGCTCGGGCGCGGTGGTGCGATCGATCGTCGTCCTCGTCGTGATCTGCGTGCTGGGCGCCGGCGCAGCGGCGCTCGCGCGGCGCGCGCCCGCGACTGCGCTCTTCATGTTGGGCTACGCGGCCATCGTCGTCGCGTGGCCGTACGCACCGGACCGATTCCTCTGGGGGGTGTGGCCGCTGCTGCTGATGACGCTCGTACTTGGCATCACGCACCAGGTCGACGGACTGCGCGCCTGGCGACCGAACGGCGTACCGTTCCAGGCGTACGCGGCCATCGCCATCCCGGCCGCGCTGCTCGTACTGGGGCTCGTGCGGTACAACGTCAACGGCTACCGCCACCAATGGTGGGACGTCGCACAGCGCGCGGTGGCGCGCCAGCTCCTGCCACTCGTCGAGTGGGCGAGCCGCAGCACGCGGCCCGACGACGTCCTCGCGAGCGACGGCGATCCGCTCATCCACCTGTACACCGGGAGGCACGTCGTCCCCAGCGCACGGTGGGCTGTCGAGGCGTACCCGGGAGCCGCCGATTCGGCCTCCCGCGTCGCCGACCTCCGCGAGCTGCTCGGCACATATCGCGTCCAGTACCTCCTGCTCAGCAGCAGCGGGTCTCCGTCCGGGTCGGCGACCGCGGTACTGGGTGCCGGCCCACACCCCAGTCTCCAGATGCTGACCACCCTATCGAGTGGCGGAGCCGTTTTCACGACCGCTACCGACGCAATGCGAGAGTGACGCGCGTGCCCGACCGATCCACTCCGCCCGATCCGCGGCGACCCCCCGCAGGAACCCCGACGACCCTGGCGCCGACCGTCTTCGCCCCGTACGCGGCGCCGGTCACCCCGCCCCACCCGGCACCGACGCTCGAAGCGCTGCTCGGCAGGCGCGGCGCGCGGCCCCGTGGTCGCACACCGATCCCGCCGGCGACACTTCGCCTCTCGGTGCTCATCCCGGTCTACAACGAGCGGGACACGATCGACCACATCGTCGAGATGGTGCGCACTGTGCCCGTCGCGAAGGAGATAATCTGCGTCAACGACTGCTCGACGGACGGCACGCGCGAAGCACTCGACCGCCTGCTCGCCGCGGGGCTCGTCGATCGCGTCATCCACCAGCCGGTCAACCGCGGCAAGGGGGCGGCGATTCGGGCGGCTCTGGCGGCGTCGACCGGCAACGTCGTCATCGTGCAGGACGCCGACCTCGAGTATGACCCGGCCGACTGGCCCACGCTCCTCGAGCCAATCGTCGACGGCCGCGCCGACGCCGTCTTCGGCTCGCGCTTCCTCGGCGGGCCGCACCGCGTGCTCTACTTCTGGCATTCGGTGGGGAACTGGGTGCTGACCACGATCAGCAACATGTTCACCAACCTGAACCTCACCGATATGGAGACGTGCTACAAGGCGATGCGGGGCGACCTCGCGCGGTCGCTGCTCCCGAAGCTGAAAGCGAATCGCTTCGGGTTCGAGCCGGAGATCACCGCGCGCCTCGCGAAAGCCGGCGCACGCGTCTACGAGGTACCCATCAGCTACTCCGGCCGCACGTACGCGGAGGGGAAGAAGATCGGCTGGCGTGACGGCGTCGCCGCGTTCTGGCACATCGTCAAGTACAACGTCTTCGCGCGATGAGAATGAACTTCAGGGCGGAGGGCGGAGGGTGGAGGGTGGAGAAAGCTTGGCAGTCTCTACCCTCCACCCTCCGCCCTCCCCCCTGGCTTTCCATCGCCCTGCTCGCGTTTCTCGCCTCGGCGCCGGGACTCGCGAACGGCTTCGTCTACGACGACCGGCCGATCATCCAGCAGAACCCACGCGTGCACACGCTCGCGCAGTGGTGGCAGGCCTTCGGTGAGGCCTACTGGCCGCCGCATTGGGGAGACACGAACTACCGGCCGCTGACCATCCTCTCGTTCGCCGTCCAGTGGGCGATCGGGGACGGCTCGCCGGTCGTCTTCCACGCGGTCAGCGTCGCGCTCTACCTAGCAACCTGCGTCGCCGTGCACAGCCTCGCGCGCCTCGTGCTCCCCGCCTCGGCGGCGTGGATCGTCGCGGCGCTGTTCGCTGTCCATCCCGTTCACGTCGAGGCCGTCGCGAACGTCGTCGGGCAATCGGAGCTCGTGGTCGCGCTCTGCTCGACGCTCGCCGTGGTCACGTACGTCCGACTAAGGAGCGCGGACGGCGGACGGCACCGCCTCTCGGTGGCGCTTATCGCCGTGCTGTACCTCGCCGCGTGCTTCTCGAAGGAGTCCGGCTTCCTCCTCCCCGGTCTCCTCGTCGTCACGGAGCTCACGTACGTCGACACCCGCCTCGAGACAGCGCGGCGCGGGCTCCGCGCGCGTCTGCGGGAGCTCTGGCCGGTTTACTCGGTGTGCGGTGCCCTTGGTCTGGGCTACCTGCTGCTCCGGCGCTCGGTGCTCGGAGGCTTCGGGGACGACCCGAACATCGTGATCTCGCTCCTCAGCCACGAGGCGCGGCTCCTCACCATGCTCGGCGTCGTGCCCGAGTGGGCGCGACTGCTGCTCTGGCCCGCACGCCTGGCGGCAGATTATTCGCCGCCGCAGGTCCCGGTCATCCTCCGCCCGGCCGCGGCCCTGATCCCGGGTGTCATCATCCTGCTCGGCGCGGCCCTGCTCGCGGTCGCCGGATGGCGAACCCGCCGTCGCGTGGCGACGCTCGGGCTGCTGTGGGTAGCCGTCTCGATCTTCCCGGTCAGCAACCTCTTTCTTCGGTCCGGGGTCATCGTCGCCGAGCGCACCCTGTTCCTTCCGAGTGTGGGGGTGCTGCTCGCCGTCGGTGCCGCGGCGGCGTGGGTGATCGGGCGAGCGAGCGAGCTGCCGTCCTCGCGCCGATGGCTGGCGGCCGTTCCCGTTGCTCTCGTTCTCGCGGCCGGTGTCGTGAAGAGCGCGGCGCGCCAGCGCGTCTGGCGGGACAGCGACGCCTTCCTCGCGCAGATCATCGAAGACGCGCCGCTCAGCTATCGCGCGCAGCACATGCACGGCATGTGGCTGTTCGAGAAGGGGCGTCGCGAGGACGGTGAGCGGCACCTGCGCGCGGCGATCGCGATGTTCCCGTACGACGCGGGGCCGTATACGGATCTGGCGGACCAGTATCGCCGCGCCGGCCTGTGCGCGCCGGCCCGTGACCTCTATAGGCGCGCGATCTCGCTCGGGATGCTCCGCGACCGCGCGCGTATTGGGCTGGTTGTCTGCCTTCTACGGGACGCGCACTTCGCGGAGGCGGCCGAGCAGGCACGCATCGGCGCCGCCGCGCGTGGTCTTCAGGTAAAGGAGTTCCGGCGCCTGGTCGCCATTGCCGACAGTGCCGTCGTGGCCACGAGCGCGCTCCGGCAGGCGGGCGCGGTGCGGCGGGTGCGCGGGAAGGGGAACGATCCGCGTCCCTAGCAGACTGCGAGGGATAATGCAGGACACCACATCCCTCGAGTCGGTCGACCTGACCGATGCGCGCAGAAAGCGTTGCTACATCAGCACATGCCTAGTGGACAGAAAGCGGCCTGCGCGTTGCCTTTATCCCCATCGGTTCGACGTAAGAACTGTAGGACCCGTCTTAACTCCAGATCGGGAGAAACCCATGGTTCGGAATCGGAAGGGCTTTACCCTGATCGAGCTTCTGATCGTGGTGGTGATCATCGGCATTCTGGCCGCCATCGCGATCCCGAAGTTCGCCAGCACGAAGGAGAAGGCGTACGTCACCGCGATGCGCAGCGACCTGCGCAACATGATGACCGCGCAGGAG
>JBHELH010000194.1:0-40512 GCA_046263215.1 Gemmatimonadaceae bacterium
ACGACGCTCGTCCGCGCACTCGAGAACGAGGAAGAGGAGGAGGTGCAGTTCGCGATCCTCGCCGCGCTGGGCAAGGTCGCGACGCAGGACGCGGTCAACCGCCTGGTCAAGGCGGCCGAGCCGGACGGCGTCCTCTTTCGCCGCAAGTCGACGGCTTACCGCGTGGCGGCCGTGCAAGCGTTGGGCGAGGCGCGCACGCCGGTGGCGGCGGCGGCGCTGCGGATGCTCCTCAACGACAAGGACCGTGAGGTCCGCGAGGCGGTAGCCGCCGCACTCGATACGATCCGCCAGCACAACGGCGAGGGGCCGTCGGGCACTCGCCGCACGGCCGGCTAGCGGACGCCGACGCCGCGCGTCAGCGCGCTGTGAAGTCGGTCTCGGGCGTTACCGCGCGACAGGTCTCCGCGATCAGCTCAGCGACGTGGTCGACGTCGTCGAGACTCACCATCTCGTTCGGCGAGTGCATGTAGCGGTTCGGGATCGAGACGAGCGCCGTCGCGACGCCTTCGCGCGCGATGTGGATCGCGTCCGCGTTTGTGGATGTGTCACGCCCCACGGCATGGACGGTGAACGGGACGTTGAGTCGCTCGGCCGTCGACCGCAGGAGGCCGAAGAGGGCGGGCGAGATCAGCGCGCCGCGGCTCAGCACGGGCCCGCTGCCGAGCTTGTGGTCGCCGAGCTCCTTCTTGTCGACGTTCGGATGGTCGGTCGCGAAGGTGACGTCCACGACGATGGCCATCTTCGGGTTGATGCACGTCGCGCAGACGAGCGCGCCGCCGCCGGTCCAGGAGATCTCCTCCCGCGCCGTCGCCGCGGCGACGACGCGCGCGCCTCCGGGCCGCTCGGCGTAGCGCCGTAGCGCCTCGAGAATCACGAACGCCCCGATGCGGTCATCGATCGAGCGGGAGACGATGCGATTGTGCGGAAACTCCATCGTGCGCGAGTCGATGACGCCGGGGTCGCCAACCCCCAGCCGCGCCTCCGCGTCCGCGCGGTTCGTCGCACCGATGTCGACCCAGAGGTCAGTCAGCTTCGACGCCTGATCCCGGTCGGTCGGTTTCATGAGGTGGATCGGCTTCTTGCCGATGACGCCGACCACGTCACCGTCGCGACCGAGGAAGCGAATGCGCTGGCCGACGAGGACCTGCGGGTCCCACCCGCCGATCGGACCGACGTAGACGTAGCCGTCATCGTCGATGTACTGCACGATGAGACCGATCTCGTCGATGTGTCCGTCGAGCATGACCGTCGGCTGCCCGCTCGGGTTGACCTCGGCGAGGCTGTTGCCGGCGACGTCGGACCTCACGTCGTCCGCGAACGTCGCGGCCTCGTCGCGCCAGACGCGCGCGGCGGCGGTCTCGAAGCCAGAAGGTGCCGGCGAGTCGAGGAGGCGCTTGAGGAAGGTGACCGAGGTGGGGGTGAGCATGACGGGCGTTCGCGAGGAGTTCGGAGGTCCGAGCTCGAAGGTCGGAGTGCGCGCTGCTCGTAACCCGGAACTCCCCGAACTCCGAACTCGGATCTGGGCGGTTAGGCCCGAATGCTACGGGGCCCGACCGCCGAGAGGAAGGCGATCCCTGTGCCGCGCGCGGAGTGTCAGCGCTCGGCCGTCCGGTCGTGCTGGGCCTCGGCGTCGCGCGCCGCAGGGATTGGGAACACCCAGCACGTGACACCGAACAGCACGAGGCCCGCGACGTACCAGCGCATGTCGTCCGTGAGCCCGTAGTAGACGATGCCGAACCACGCTAACATCTGCCCGAACAGCCACCCGATGAGGTTCTCGGGGATTCCGAGCGAGGCGCGGCGACGCCGCGCGAATCGGCTGTGGTAGAAGCGCATGTCGACGAGCTGGACGAGCGCGTAGATCCAGGTCATGACGCCCACGACGCGCAGCTTGTGCACGAACTCGGGTGCCCGCTCGGTGGCGGCGGCGACGCTGTGGAAGACCCACACGACGAGGCCGAAGAAGAGGACCAGTGCGAGCAAGATCGTGCGCACCTGCCCCTGGCGGTCGGGGGTGAGCCAGGTGCCGCGTGAATCGCGTTCGTCCGATGACGGGCCGAGACCGGCCGTAGGAGGAGACATTGAGAACGGCTCATCAGTGCGGACGAAGCCCGCACGCTATCAACTATCAGCTATCAGAAATGTGGACGGCGGCGGGTGCCCGCGCAGCGGGCGGGCGGGCCGCTAATGGACGAGTCATGACGAATATACGTTCTGGACCGGGCGGTGTGCGGGGGCGGGTGGTGAGAGCTTGTGAGCTTGTGGGCTTGAGAGCTTGTGAGGAATTGCCGCCGCCCCGTGAGGCCGACCGGGGTGTTCGCGGCACCGACGCAAGCCCACAAGCCCACAAGCCCACAAGCCCCTCAAGCCCTCAAACCGCCACCGCCCCTACGCCTGCTGCACGGCCCTCGTCTTCTGCCCGAGGTAACGGCGGCCGAGCACGAACGCGCCGAGTCCGATCGCCGCGACGGGGATCACCACGCCGAGCGACGCGATGAACCCGGCGGTGAGAAGCACGAAGCGGCGCCACGCTTCCACGAACGCGTCGGCGATCACGTTCTCACCGGGGTGCTTGGCGACGACCGGCAGCGGCTCGTGGACCACCACGGTGAGGGAGCTGACCGAGACGCGGGTCTGGAGGTAGCGCAGCCGCCCCTCGTAGCGCTCGATCTCCTCGCGCACGCGGGCCAGCTCTCGCTCGACGCTCAGGACGTCGGTGAGCCGCCCGGTGCGGTTCGCGAGAAGCTCGATCAGCCGCGCCTCCAGGCGGCGCGCGTTGGCGACACGAGCGGACAGGTCGACGAATTCCTCACCGACGTCCTGCGCCGAAATGTTCACGGATTCGACCTTCCCAATCGGCCCGAGCCCGTTGACGACCGCGTCGAAGCGCTCCGACGGGATCCGCAGCTCGAGCGAAGCGCTCCGGCGCTGCTCGCGGCCGGTCTGGACGCTCGTGTTGGCGACGAACGCCCCACTCTCCTGCGCGAGCCGGCGGACGCGCGCGATGCCTACCTGAACGGAGTCGACCTCCACGACCGCATGCCCGGACCGGATGAGCATCGACCCGGGCTGCTGGGCCTGCGTGGGGAAGGCGATCGTCGACTGCTCGGCGTTCGCCGGCGCGACGGCAGCGGTCGTTCCCGACATCGGTATTGCTCGTCCGGACATCAGTTCGGGGCTCGCGGCGGCGCGCCGGGCCGCCGCCCGGCGCGCGGCGGCCCGGCGGCGCGCCGCCGCTTCGTCCTGCTGCGGCGCGGCCAGGGGCACGGGCACCGGCCCATCCATGCCTGCGGCGCCAAACCCGCCCGGCGCGGCCGACGCCGTGGTATCGGTCGCGACCGATTGGTGTGCCCTATCCTGACCGCAAGACACGGTGACGACGAGCATTACGAGTACGACGAATATCGGGACCGTCAGTCTCCGGCGAAGCATACAGACCTCTCTGAAGAAGTGCGCTCACGGTCGGCGGAATGCCGATCGGCCGACCCTGCCAGGGAGACGTCCCGCGTTCGAGGGTTTGCACAGACCACGCGGCCGGCACGTACTTTTCAGGGCTCCACCCGCGTTGACCACTCTTACCACGGTACCCGCATGAAATGCTGTCACTTCCCGCGGCCGTGGGCCGCCGTGCCGTCACTGCTCGCCGCTGCCGCTTCCCTGGGCGCGCAGGGACCCGGTGGGGCGTCATCGCCGCCGCTCCGATCCGCGCCCATATCGAACATCCGCTACGAGGTGACGTTCGACCGCAACGCCGCGGCCGCGCGCCGGCTGCGCGTCGCGACGACGTTCGACGTCGAAGGCTCAGGACCGGTCCTGCTCTCGCTCCCGGCGTGGACGCCCGGCGCGTACGAGATCTCGTACTTCGCGCGGTGGGTGACGGGACTCACCGCACAGGCAGCGGGCGGCGGGGCGCTCGACTGGGACCAGGTCGACTACGACACATGGCGCATCGACACGCGCGGCGCGAGGTCGGTCACGGTGCGCTTCGACTACATCGCCGACACGCTCGACAACGCCCTCTCGTGGACACGGTCGGACTTCGCGCTGTTCAACGGGACGAACCTGTTCATGTACCCGGAGGGGCGCAGCCTCGACTTTGGCGCGCAGGTGACGGTGCGGACGGAGCCGGGGTGGCGCATCGCGACGGGCATGCCCCGCAGCGCGGCGTCTGGCGAGTCGAACACGTTCGCCGCGTCGAACTTCCACGACTTGGTGGACATGCCCTTCTTCGTCGGCCGATTCGACGTCGACAGCGCGCAGATCGCCGGCCGGTGGACGCGCCTCGCGACGTACCCCGTCGGAAGCGTCGCCGGCGCGTACCGCCAGACGGTCTGGGATCAGCTCCGCAAGATGATCCCGCCGCAAGTCGCGGTGTTCGGCGGTGAGGTTCCCTGGGACACGTACACGATCCTCCAGGTCGCCGACACGGCGTACCGGGGTGCCAGCGGCCTCGAGCACCAGAACTCGCACGTCGACGTCCTCACGCCGCTGGCGCTCGGCAGCGACTTCCTGCCGTCGCTTTACGCGCACGAGGTGTTCCACGCGTGGAACGTGAAGCGGCTCCGTCCAGAGGAGCTGTGGCCCTACGTGTACGATCGGCCGCAGCCGACAACGCTGCTCTGGATCAGCGAGGGCATCACCGACTACTACGCGGACCTCGCGCTCGTGCGCGGCGGCGTGGTCGACGCACCGGCGTTCTACAGCACGACAGCCGGAAAGATCAACGAGGTGAACGACGTGCCGGCCGTCGCGCTGGAGGACGCGTCACTGAGCACGTGGACGCATCCGGTAAATGGCACTGGGTACATCTATTACCCGAAAGGCTCGCTGGCGGGGTTCATGCTCGACATCATGATCCGCGACGCCACCGACAACCGCCGTTCCCTGGACGACGTGCTCCGCGAGCTGTACCAATCCGAGTACAAGCGTGGCAGCGGGTTCACCAACGCCGAGTGGTGGAGCACAGTGAGCCGCGTTGCCGGCGGCCGCTCGTTTGACGCGTTCTACGAGCGCTACGTCGACGGGCGCGACCCGTTCCCGTGGGACTCGATCCTCCCCGTCGCGGGTCTCCGCTCCGTGCGCGACCGGCAGCCGCGGCTCGGCGTCTTCACAGCCCCGGACAGCGCTGGCATCCGGGTCACGCAGCTGGAGGCCGGCGGCGCCGCGGCTGAGGCGGGCGTGCGCGAAGGGGACTACTTGCTGGCCGTCGGCGACATCGCGGTCACGGACCCGGAGTTCGGCGCCCGCTTCCGAGAGCGCTTCGCGACGGCCAGCGAGGGCTCGCCGATCACGCTGCGCGTACGACGCGTCACGCAGACGCTGAACCTAAGCGCGCGGCTCCGATTCAGCCCCGGTGCCGTCCGCATCGTCCCGGACAACAACGCGTCCCCGAAAGCGCGGCGCATCCGCGACGGGATTCTTCAGGGGCGGACGGCGCAATAACAGCGACTGCGTCCGACTGCGACTGCGGACCGCGGACGCGGACTCACGCCCTCGGGACGCTTCGGAGATGCGCTGGGGCCACCCCCCGGGCCCTAGTCCGCAGTCCGCACTCTGCACTCGGTCCTCACCTCGTCCGCGGATTCCGTGGCGGCCCGCGCAACTCGTCCGCCTGCGCGGTTACCTCGACCGCGTATCCGGCCCACTGCGCCGAGGGGTCGAGGGTCGAGCGCACCTGCTTGGCGATGGCGTTGAGCGCCTCGTCCGTGTCGAGCGGCGTGGTCACGCCTTCGACTTTCCGTCGCACCTCGGCGTACCGCAGCGGCGCCGGCGTGGCGAAGAGGAGGAGGTAGCCGGTGGGTGCGAGGCCCGCCTCGGGATCGGGCAGCGGCGCCGGCGCGCGCGGCGCGCCTGCGCGCGCGATGCTATCGCGCCGCGCCCGGGCCTGGCCGCCGCGGGTCACGCTGTCCCGGCGTGCGCTGTCGGTCGTCACACGGGGCCGTGGCCAGGTCGCGGTGATCCGCTGCGAGCCGGCGGCGAGTCGTGGGGCGCCGAGTGTGTCGGCCGGGTACACGATGCGCGTGCTTCGGCCCGGCGCGACGTACATCACGACGACTGACGCGGGCGCCGACAGATCCACCGTCAGGTTCACAGGAGGATGCTCGGAGTCTATGACGGCGAGTCGCGGCATGAGCGCAGCGTACTGCCCGAGCTGCCGCGGCTGGGGCGCGCTGGCGCAGCCCGCAGCGGCGACTGCGGCCGGCGGCGCGACCAATGCCGCGACGACGCGGCGCCAGCGGGTGGAAGTGGATCGACGCACGGTGTCCTCGGGGTCCGGACGTAACGTAAAAACGGGAGGGGCCGGACGGCTACCGCCCGGCCCCACGCGCGTTACGTGCCATCGGCGCGACCCATCGCGCGGCTCAGCCGCGTTCGCTCATCGGTGCGCCAACACCGTCGTTAGATCGAGCGGTGCGCGTCCCGCCTCGCGGGTCGCGGGAATGACGCGGACGGTCACGCGCTTGTGCCCCGACGGGTCGACGTCCACCGCCCAGCGGCGCCGGAAGCGGCGACCCTCGGTGCCTTCGACGACGTCGGAGTAGCCCGGGACGTCATCGGTCACCGACCCTCCGGGCGCGAGCGGCGACCCGAGGGCGCGCGCGGGCGCCGAGCGCAACGTCCCGAACGCGCTCAGCTCCGCGACCTTGCGCGTGGCGAAAGCCGACATCTCGGCGCGCGACTCCGCCGTGTGCTTCGCGCGCACCGACCCCGCGGCCACCGCCGCACCGATACCGAGAGCGACCGCGAACAGAACGCCCGGTAGGCGCAACCGATGATGGCCGAGCGCCCGCCGGAAGACACCGTCCTCCGGCGGGCGGGACGCCATGACAGGCGTGGGTGGCACCTCGGGAAGGCGCGACAACCACGAGGGTAGCGCCTCGTAACTCGGCCGCATACGCGTTACCAGGTGGGGAGGTTGTCGGCCCAGGTGTTCGCGAGGACGCGGTAGCGCTGCAAGAACTTCGTCGCGCGGGCCACCTTGCACGAGCTGTAGATGTAGGTCTTCTGACCGGCGGCCAGCGCGTCGTCGAACTCGCTCGTGCTCTTGTCGTTCTCCTCCGGGATGAGCACGTTGAGGCCGCTGATCACCGCCCCGGCGACGGTGTTGCTCCCGTTCGACGTCATTTTCCCGCCGACGAGGATGACGCCGTCCCACATGTTCTCGCCCGAGATCGTGAAGTTGCCGTCGATGATGAGGATCCCGCGACCCCGGTTCGGGAGCGCGTAGTTGTCGGCCGTGATGTGAATGACGGGCCACCGGGCGGTGTCGGACTCGAACCACCCGGCGGTTGGAAACGCGTCGGGCGGCACCGTGAAGTCGGCAGGTATCGCGTTGCCGCTCTTGATCGCGTTCCAGTTGATCTTCTTCCCGACCGAATCCGCGAGCTGCTCCGGCGTCATCGTCGTGTCAATTGCGGGGTTGCCCTCGGCCCAGTTCGGGTGACCGTTGTAGAAGAGGTCACCCTGGCCGACCGTGGTGCCAGCGATTGACCCTTCTTCGCCGCACTGGTCGACGCCGCTGAGCATCCCCGCGGTCCCGGTCTTCTTCAAGCCGGTAAGGCTCGTCCACGCCGACAGCACCTGCATCGTGTGCGCGTTCCACTGGGCGTACATGCCGACCGAGCGCTCGGCATCGACCTTCGAGAGCTTGCCGCTCATCTTTGAGCGCTTGTCGATCCCGCGCGACTGAATGAAGTAGACGGCAGGGATCGTCGCCCGGCTCTGGTGGCGGATGCGTGTGACCGTGATGTACGCCGAGTCCCCGTCGATCGCCTTGCCGAACGTCTGGACGACGGGTGTTGTACGCAGCGTGTCGCACTTCGGGCAGACCGCGAGCTCGTCCGGATTCTCGAGGAAGCGCTCGAGGCCCATCTGCGCGATCATGTACGCGCGGCTCTGGCCGCGGACGGCGACATTGGTCGTCGTCTCCGACGCCGTGGCGACGAAGGCGGCGGTCAGGGCGGCGGTGAGGACGACGATGACCATGATCGTCATCGGTAGGGCGAACCCGTGTCGGGTGCGGATGGTGCGCATGGGAGTCCTCCTCGCCGCTCAGAAGACGCGGACGTTCTTGAAGAACACGGCCGTCGTCAGCTTGTTGACCGCCGGCTTCGAGCCGCTCGCCGCGGGGGCACCCGCGGCGCCGTTCAACACCAGGTCGAGTCCCCGGATGTCGTTGAGAGACTCGGGGACCGCCACCTGCGACGTGTCCTGCCGGTGGACGAAGAAGCGGAAGCGGGCCGACGTATCGAAGGGGGCCATCAGCTCGACCTCCTTCGGCGCCTCGGTGCCGTCCGCCTCGATGCGATAGAGGCCGATCCGGCCAGGGTACGCGCCAGAGGCTTTGAACTCGTACGCGACGTACTGCCAGAGGAAGACCGGTGAGATGGTCGTCGCGGCGGCGGTGGGGGGACGGAGCTCGACGACGCGGCCCTGCTTCGTGCCCCCGCCCGCCGTGTTGATCACCGTCTTGTGGATGCGCGCCGCGGCACAGGCTGCCTCGCTCGCCAGCCCGGTGACGTCGCGGACGCTGTCGGCGCGAAGCGGGTTGGCGGGGATCACCTCGGTGTACGACCCGTCGAGCGCGCGCCAAGCCCACCCGGCGTAGGTCGCGGAGACGGCCGAGTCGACGGGCAGCATGCTCGCGACTGTCGCAGCGCTGATCGTCCCGCAGACGACGCCGAAGCGGTACGGCACCTTGAGCCGGATCCGCTTCCCGTCCGCCTGCGCGTCGGCGACGCCGCCGCGGTCCTGGACCATGCGCAGCTCGGAGAGCAGGATGTTCATCGGCGCCCGCGACACGCTGCGTGCGCTGCGCTGCGCGTACTGGGTGTTGAAGAAGCGGCCCTGGGCGACGAGCATCTTCGTGAACATCGCGCCGACGATGCCGATCAGCACGAGCGCGATCATCACCTCGGCGAGCGTCATCCCGCGGCGGGCCATCAGGCGCGTCGACATGTCAGCACTCCTTGCAGAGCGGCGAGGTCGTCGGCTTCGCGCGGTCGAACGCGATCGTCTCCGCACGGTCAGGCGCGTGTGCGGGGATGATCTGGACGACCACGCGCGTGCGGCTGCCCGTGGCGTTGATGGAGATCTTGCGCTCGTGCGGGAACGGGCCAGTCTTGACGACGACCGACCCGGCCTTGTCGGCGAGCGAGTCGTACGGGATCGCCTGGAGCCGGTTCATCTGCTGCTGGAGCAGCGCCGTGCGCTTCGTGAAGACGTCGTTCGCCTCCGCGCGCCTCGCGACGACGAGCGAGAGCCCCGCCATCGCGATCGTGACGGTCCCGAACAGCGTCAAGGCCACGACGATCTCGACGATCGAGAGACCAGCCCGCCGGCGGGGGAGGCCTTGGCGGGCGGAGCTAGGGGAACGGCGACGAAGGATCAGGTTCATGGGCATCACCTCGTCGTGACGAGGCCCGAGCGCGACATGCGAACGCCGCGCGTGTACGGGCCCTTGCTGATCGTGACGCTCAGTGAATCGGACGCCCAACCGTTCGGGAATACGTCCACCGACGCCTCGGCGCAGGTGCTCGTGCAGAACGCGACGTCGGACGGCGTCAGCATGAAGCCTGCGCCCGCACCGAGGCCGCGGCGTACGTAGGTCGTCCTGTTTTCCCTATCGGTGATGCGCAGCGCCGTATCGCCGCGGGCAAAGCTGACACGCACCGGCCGCCGATTGCGCGCGGCGATTGCGAACGCCTGCTGCAGGTCCATGCGCACGGCCGCCGCCGCCGAGGAGACGTTCCGCTCGCGGACGTAGTTCGAGATCTGGCCCATGGACATCATCGCGATCACGCCGAGGATGCCCGTGACGATGAGCATCTCGATCAGCGTGAAGCCGCTGCGGGGCCTAAGAGTCGGGTACTGTGAAAACGTGCGCATCATGCCCATACGATGAGGCACGAAGCGAGCCCGACAAACAACCGGTGTATCGTCGTCCCGGATAACAGGTTACGGCCCGCGGGCGGATTGTCCGCAGCCGTCGGCTACGCAAAGATGTTCAGGTCGTGAAAAAAGGTGCGCCCCGTGGCCACCGGACACTCTGACCGAACCGCACGCCAGGTCGGGTTATCTTTCCCGCGTGAGCACGACATTTCACTCCGAAACGGAGCAGACGCCGGCGAGCGACCTGGCCGCCGGCATGCCGGCGCGCGTTCGCCGACTCGGCATCGTCGGCGCCGGGACAATGGGCAGCGGCATCGCCGCGCTCGCGGCGTCCGCGGGCGTACCAGTAGTTCTGCTGGACGTTCCGGCGGACGGGAACGCACCCGAGGGCCGGTCGGCGCCGGCGATTCGCGGCTTGGAGCGCGCGAAGAAGGCGCGTCCGGCCGCGTTCATGGACGTCGAGCGCGCCGCGCTGATCAGCCTCGGGAACACCGAGGATGATCTCGAGGGTCTCGCCGCGTGCGATCTCGTCATCGAAGCGATCATCGAACAGGTCGCACCGAAGCGCGAGCTGTACGCGCGACTCGAGCGAGTGCTCGGTGAGAACGCCGTCGTCGCCTCGAATACGTCGAGCATCCCGATCCGCACGCTCGCCGAGGGACGTGGTGAGTCGTTCCGGCGGCGCTTTCTCGGGATGCACTTCTTCAATCCGCCGCGCTACCTCCGCCTACTCGAGCTGATCCCAACGCCGGAGACGACGCCGGAAGCACTGGCGACGGCGCGCTACTTCAGCGAGCGATTGCTCGGCAAGGGCGTCGTGCTCGCCAAGGACGCCCCCGGGTTCATCGCCAACCGCGTTGGCGTCTACGGAATGGTCCAGGCCATACGGCTGATGGAGGAGTTTGGTCTCACGATCGACGAGGTCGATGCGCTCACGGGCCCGCTGCTCGGTAGGCCGAAGTCGGCCACGTTCCGAACAGCCGATCTCACGGGCCTCGACGTCCTCACGCTCGTCACGGGGCAGCTCAGCAAGGCTACCGGCGAGGATCTGTCGCTTCCGCTATGGGTCGGTCGACTAGTTGCGGACGGACGTCTCGGTGAGAAGAGCGGCGCGGGATTCTACAGGAAGGTCGGAAAGGAGATTCAGACACTCGACTGGCGGACGCTCGAGTACGGTCCGGTGCGCGCGCCGGAGAGCCCAACGATCGCCGCGCTCTCCGCCATCCCAGGTCTCGAGGCGCGGCTCGCCGCGATCCCGCGCGCCGAGGGGCCTCACGCAGAGTTCCTGCCCAAGCTCCTACTGCTGACGTCACACTACACACTTCGCGTCGCGCCCCACGTCGCGTATGACATCGTCAGCGTCGACCGCGCGATTGAGTGGGGCTACGGCTGGGAGGCCGGCCCGTTCCAGCAGATGGAGGCTCTCGGCCTCGATTTTCTGCGACAAGGGTTCGCGGCGCTCGGGCTCGACAGTCCGGAGTTACTGGAAGAAGCCGACGAGGGCTTTTTCCGCCCGGCGCGCGATGGCTGGGAACAGCTCGGGTTCGACGGCGCCTATCACGCCGTGCATGAGCCGCCGGGCACGATCGCCGTCCAATCGCTCCGCGCGCGTCGTGCGGTGCTCGGCGAGACGCGTGATGCCGCACTGCTCGACATGGGCGACGGTGTAGCGCTGCTGGAATTCCGGAGCAAGATGAACACGCTCGGCCGAGGCGTGCTCGAGATGCTCGACCGCGCGTTCGACCGCGTCGAACACGACGGGTTGGCTGGCCTCGTCATCGGAAATGACGACGCGCGCACCTTCAGCGCCGGCGCGAACCTCGGCGAGGTGGCCGCGGTCGCGCAGCAGGGAGACTGGGGCGCGCTCGATGCGGCGGTGCGCCGGTTCCAGGACTGCTCGATCCGACTGCGCCAGTCACCGTTCCCGGTCGTCGTCGCGCCGGCTGGTCTGGCACTGGGGGGGGCGTGCGAGTGGTCGCTGCACGCGGACCTCGTGCAGGCTCACGCGGAGCTCTACATGGGGCTCGTCGAGGTCGGCGTCGGCCTGCTGCCGGGTGGCGGCGGGACGAAGGAACTTCTCTTCCGCTTCACGCGCGACCTCGCGCCGTACGAGGAGGCCGACCCGTTCGAGGCGGTCAAGCGCGCCTTCCGCCTCATCGCCCTCGCCACGACGAGCACGAGCGCCCTCGACGCGCGGCGACTCGGGCTGCTGCGCGAGCAGGACCGCATCACGATGAACCGCGGCCACCTGCTCGCCGACGCCAAAGCGCGCGTGCTCGACCTGGCGCCCGGGTACGTGCCGCCGGTTCCGCGGACGATCCGCGCGCTCGGCCGCGAGGCGATCGGCAACCTCTACTACGCGCTCTTCGCCTTCAAGGAAGCGGGCCAAGCCTCCGACCACGACGTCCGCGTCGGCCGAGAGATCGCTTATGTCCTGTGCGGCGGCGACGGGCCGCCGCGGACGGTGACGGAGCAGGACGTTCTCGATCTCGAGCGGGAGGCGTTTCTGCGACTCTTGGGTACTAAGGAGACGCAGGAGAGAATTGCGCACATGCTGAAGACCGGGAAGCCGCTGAGAAACTGAGAGGTTCGAGGTTCGATGGTTCGAGTCTCGAGCACGCCTCTAGAAACTCCAAACTCCAACCTCCAACCTCCAACCTCCAACCTCGAACCTTCTGGATTACTCGAGGACCTAGAATGACCGAAGCTGTCATCGTCTCCGCCGTTCGAAGTGCCGTCGGCCGCGGCAAACCGGACGGGGCTCTCGCCCCGGTGCATCCCGTCGAGCTGTCGGCCCATCTGATTCGCGCGGCGGTCGACCGGGCGGGCGTGCAGAAGGAGGACGTGGACGACGTCGTGTGGGGCTGCGCGATGCCGGAGGCGGCGCAGGGGCTCAACGTCGCGCGCAACGCCGCGCTCTGCGCTGGTCTGCCGGTCGACTCGTCCGCGGCGACCATCAATCGCTTCTGCTCGTCGGGCCTCCAGGCCGTGGCGCAGGCGACGCAGGCCGTCATGAGCGGTTGGCAGGACGTGATCATCGCCGGTGGCGTCGAGATGATGAGCCAGGTGCCGATGTCCGGATATCACACGCGGCTCCACCCGGAGCTCACCGAGAGCTACATCGGCATGGGATTCACGGCCGAGCGGGTGGCCGCGCGCTACGAAGTGAGTCGCGAGGACCAGGACGCGTTCGCGCTACTGAGCCAGCAGCGGGCGGCGGGCGCGCTGGAGCGCGGCGCGTTCAACGGTCAGATCGTGCCGATCCCAGTACCGCGCGTTCGCTGGGACGGCGCGAAGAAGCAGGTCGAGACGCGCACGTTCGACCGCGACGAAACGCCGCGTCCGGAGACGACGCTCGAGGGGCTGGCGAAGCTGCGCCCGGCTTTCAAGCCGAGCGGCACCGTCACCGCCGGGAACGCGAGTCCGTACTCGGACGGCGCGGCGGCGGTCCTGGTGATGCGCCGCGACCGGGCGGAGGCGGACGGGGTCAAGCCGCTCGCGCGCCTCCTCGGCTACGCGGTCGCCGGCATCGATCCGGATATCATGGGCGTCGGGCCGATCAACGCGATCCCGAAGGTACTGAAGAAAGTCGGCCTTACGCTCGCGGAGGTTGACCTCATCGAGTTCAACGAAGCATTCGCGGCGCAAGCCGTCGCCGTCGCGCGCCACGTCGGCATGGACATGGATCGGGTCAACGTGAACGGCGGCGCGATCGCGCTCGGCCACCCGCTCGGTGCGACCGGCGCGAAGCTCACGACGCAGCTCGTTCACGAGCTCGGACGGCGCGGTGGCGGGATCGGGATGGTAACGATGTGCGTCGGCGGCGGCATGGGGGCGGCCGGGGTCTTCGAGGTATACGACGCGGCGGCGTGACGGCGCCGCTGAATGGACGCTTTATGGTACCGCGCGTCTGTACGTCTCGACCAGCGCGCGGTCCCGAGCCGCCGGACCGGCGTACGGCCCGCGCATTAGCTGTTCGATCTCGGCGATCTCGCGCGGCGCCCGCGAGATCCATTCGACGCCGCGCTCGGTGACGACGTAGTCGTCCTCGATCCGGACGCCGACGTTCTTGTAGCGCTCGACCGCGGGCCGCAGGCGGGCGGCGAGCGCGCGGTTGCGCGGCGTGTCGGGCAGCACATCGAGCACGTTCGCGCGCACGTAGACGCCGGGCTCGATCGTGAACGCGCTGCCCGGGCGGATCGTGTGCGTGAAGTAGTACTGTTCGGGGTCGTGCACCTCGAGACCGATGCCGTGGCCGAGGCCGTGCATGTAGTACAAGGCCAGCTGCGGGCATTCCCGGCGCGCGCCGCCTGCCTCGCAGTCGTACCGCGCGGCCGGCGACTCGATGAGGCCAAGGCGGGCGAGCCCCGCCGCCAGCGTGGCGCTCGCGGAGTCGTTCATCAAGGTCGCGCGCGCGCCGATCTTCGCCTGCCGTTCGGCGGCGGCGTGCGCGTCGCGGACGAGCTGGTAGATCGCCCGCTGCTCGGTGGTGAACGTGCCGCTCGCGGGGAGCGTGCGCGTGACGTCGGCGGCGTAGCCCTTGTACGACGCGCCGACGTCCATGACGACCAGGTCGCCGGGCTCGATGAACCTGTCGTTGGCGTTGTAATGGAGCGTCGTGGAGTTCGGTCCCGAGCCGACGATCGACGCGAACGCCGGCCGTTCCGCCCCGTTGCGCCGGAACGTGTATTCGATCAGCGCCTGCAGCTCGAACTCGTTCATGCCGGGCTCGAGCGCGCGCAAGACCTCGTTGTGCGCTCGCACCGTGATGTCGACCGCCTGTCGGATGAATGCCAGCTCGGTCGCGCTCTTCGTGCCGCGCATCATCGAGACGACGTCGTTGACCACTCGCACCCGGAGCCCGCGGTGCCTGCGGCGCAGCGACTCGACAAACTGCTCGTCGGCCGTCAGCAGCCGGTCGGCGCCGTCGTCCGGGCTCTCGCCCGCATCGCCGACGACGTGGAGGGGGAGGCCGATGCGCAGCAAGGAGTCGAGCGCGGAGCGGAGCTCGGCAACCGGCCGTGCCGCGGTGCCCATCAGCCGCGCGACCGCCTCCGCCCCGAGTCGGGCCCCGCTCCACACCTCCTGGGCCGGAATGCGCGGCTGCACGAACATCGTCGCCGTGACGGCACCGCCGCGCTTCACCATGACCAGCGCGGCACCGGGCTCGCGTAGGCCCGTCAGATAGTAGAACGAAGGCTCCTGGAAGAAGGGCAGGTAGTCGTGTCGCGGCTCCGGCGCGCCGAGCGCGAGGAGCACGCCGTCCGGGAGACGCGCCGCGAGCGCTTGGCGCCGCTGGCGGTACTCCTGCTGCAGGTCGGCGGCCGCCTGCTGCGCCGCGTGCGCGGCTGGGGGCGCCAGAGTCTCCGACGTCGCGGGCTCGGACGTCGCGACGACCAGCGCCAAGGCGGCGCCGGACGCGGCGAGGGCGGCGAGAAGCATGGACCGATGCGTCACAGGTGAATCTCCGGATGGGAAGTGCGTCGGTAACCAACAAGCTAGCGCGCGCTCCCGCGCCGCAGTGTAAGAAAACTATCGCGCTTAAGAAAACTATCGCGCTATGGTACGAGCCCGGAGAGCAGATACAGCAACAGCCCCACGAGTCCTCCCACGAGCGTGCCATTGATGCGAATGAATTGCAGGTCGCGGCCGACGGCGACCTCGATTCGCCGCGTCGCGTCCGCGGCGTCCCAATCCGCAACCGTGCGCTCGATCAGCGCCGCGATCTCCGGGCGGTACCGCTCGACGGCCGTGACCGTCGCATTGATGATCGCGGCATCGATCTCCGCGAGCAGTGCCTCGTTGGCGAGCACTGCCTCGGCCGCCGCGGTGATCCCGCGTTCCAGCGGCGCAGCGGAGGGGCCGTCGGGGTCGGCGTACCGCATCAGACTCCGGCGCGTGCTGTCCCACAGGGAGCCGGATAGCTCGGCGACGACGGGCGCCTCCAGCAGACGTTCCTTCGCGCGCTCGGCGCGGTCGATCATCTCCGGCGAATGCTTCAACCCCTCGATGAAGTCCTCGAGGACGCGGTCGAACTGCACGCGCACGGGGTGGTCGGCTTGCTCGCGCACCTCGCTCAGCACGCGTTCGACGCCGTTCACGATCTTCTGGTAGAGCTTCTCGTCGATCACGTCGGGAACCCACCACGGCGTCTCGGTCCCGACGCGCTCGCGGATCGCGTCACGATTTTGGTGAACGAGTCCGGCGATCAGCTCCAGCGCGCGGTCGAGCAAGACCTGATGTCGGCCGTCGGCCGCGACGAACGACAGCACCTCGCTGAGCACCGGCGCCACCTGCGTCGCGCGCCCGCGGGACACGAGGCTGTTGTGGATCGCCTGCCGCACTTCGTCGCCGGGAAGCACTTCGGCGGCGCGCGCGAGGCCGCCGGCCACCTGCGTCGCGATGCGCCTGCTGTTCTCTGGCTGGCTGGCCCATGTCGCGAGACGGCGGGCGACCTGCAGTCCCGCCAGGTGGCGCGAGATGACCTCGCGGGTCAGGAAGTGCTTCTGCACGAAGTTGCCGAGGCTGCGACCGATCCGATCCTTGCGTGTGGGCACAATCGCCGTGTGCGGGATCGGGAGCCCCATCGGCTGGCGGAAGAGCGCCGTCACCGCGAACCAATCGGCGAGCCCGCCGACCATCGCGGCTTCCGATATCGCGCGGACGACCGCGAGCCACGGATAGCGGGATTCGAGCAATCGCGCGGCGATGAAGAGCCCGGTGAACGCGACGAGTAATCCGGTCGCGCGGCGCTTCATCGCGGCCAGACGCCGTGCTCTCTCGGTGTCGTCCAGCACAACCTGCATGCAATCCGTACTCCTCGGTCGCCCCCGGCACATCATGTTAACGCCGCCAAGTACCGACAACCGAGTCGCTCGCCGGGTTACATTGATGGCCCATGACGTCCCGCGAGCGGCCGGGAGCCGCGGCCGGCACCTCGGCACGCTCCGGCGAGCGATTGTCGAGCGGCGCGGTCCGCGCACTCGCGCGGCTCCATCGCCTCGCCGAGGCCGGGTGGGCGGCGACCGCGGTCGGGACGTGGGCGTTTTTGCAGGCGTCGGTCGTACCCGGCCCGGTAGACGGCGTGCTCGTGCCGCTCGGGCTCGCCAATCCGCGGCGCGCCTGGCGGTTCGCCTGGAGCGCGCTCGTGGGCTCCGCACTCGGCGCCCTCGTTGGTTACACCATCGGCACGGTGGCGTTCGACAGCGCGGGACGCGCGGTGCTCGGCTGGGTGGGCGTCACGGGGCCGGAAATCGAGCACGTCCGCTCGATGTTCAAAGAGAAGGGGCTGTGGCTCGTGCTTCTCGGCACCGTGACGCCACTTTCGATCAAGGTGGTTTCGATCGCTGCCGGGGCCTTCGGTGTGCCCATGCTGCCGTTTGTCGCGGTCATCATTGCCGGCCGCGGCCTCCGCTTCGGCGCTGTCGCGGCCGTCGTGCGGTACTTCGGCGACCGCACGGAGCGGTACATCGAGAAGCGGTACGGGAGAACGTTGGACGAGATCGCGCGAGAGCGGGCCGGCAGGACGCAATAGAGGAATGAGCTGGGCGGTGGGAGGGGAGAGTTCCGCACCACTCCCACCTCTCACCTCTCACCTCCTACCTCCACCCTCTACTCCAGACTCCTCCAGAGATACCAGCATGCAACGGTCGCGTGGGGCCTCCACGTCGCGCCGATGCGCAACACGTCCGCCGGCGCGGGTCGCTTCGGCAGCTCGTACGCACGTTGGATCGCGTTCTGGATCCCGAGGTCCAGCTCGGGCAGCACGTCGGGCCGGCCGAGTCGGAACATCAAGAACATCTGTGCCGTCCAACGACCAATTCCGCTCACGCGCGTCAGGTGCGTGATCACCTCTTCGTCGGGCAGCCGCCCGATACGCGCCAGCGGGACCTCACGGGAATCGACCTTCGTCGCGAGATCGCGTAGGTAGGCGAGCTTTTGCCGTGACAACCCCGCCGCGCGCAGCGCGTCGTCGGGCGTCGCAAGCAGCTGCGCGGGCCGCGGGTACCGTCCGCCGTAGAGGGCGAGGACTCGGTCGAGGATCGTACCGGCCGCCTTACCAGACAGCTGCTGGTAGACGATCGAGCGGAGCAGGGCGTCGAAGTGGGTGCCGTTCGTGCGCGGCTGGAAGCGACAGGGCCCGACCCGCTCGATGACACGCGCGAGAACGGGGTCCGCGCGCTTGAGGTGCAGGACTGGCGTGCGATGCACCCGCGGACGAGCTACGCCTCGCCGCGAGGCCGACGCGCGGAACGCGTGCGCGCGGGTGTCGCGGGGGGCCGACGCCGCTGAGTCGGCGCGCGATCGGCAGCCCGCGTCACGGCGCGCGTGACCTCGCGATCCTCCGCGCTTCGGTCGGCCGCGCGATCGGCGGGTCGCCGCTCTTTGGCGAGGTACTCGCCGACCTTCCGCAGGTCGGCGTAGAAGTCGCGTTCGGCCCCTTCACGCGCCTCCGGAGGCGCCCGCAGCACGGAGGACGGATGCACGGTCGCGAACACGGCCGGAACGCGGTCGGTTCGGATCGCGCGTCCTCGCTGTTGCGTGACGCGAAAATCCTTTCCGAGCAGCGCCTGCGCGGCTGTCGCACCGAGGCAGATGATGACGTCGGGGCGGAGAAGCTCGATCTCACGATCGAGCCACGGAAAGCACGCGCGGACCTCGCGGTCGCCGGGCTTCTTGTGAATTCGGCGCTTCGTGCCCTCGCGCTTCTCCCAGTTGAAGTGCTTCACCGCGTTGGTGACGTACACCTCGCCGCGGTCGATCCCCGCGGCCTCCAGGGCGCCGTCCAGCATACGTCCGGCCGGCCCGACGAACGGACGCCCCTCGCGGTCCTCCGAGTCGCCCGGCTGTTCGCCGACGACGAGCACGCGCGCCGCAGCCGGTCCTTCGCCGAAGACTGTCTGCGTGCCGATCGTCCACAGCCGGCAGCCGCGACAGCCCGCGGCCGCCTTCCGGAGCTCGGAGAGCGCGCCGTCGGCGGGAACGAAGTCCGCCGCCGAGCCGGTGCTTACCGCGTCTGCGGGCGCGCGCCCCTTGTCGGCAGCCGTGTGCAGGTGAACGAGCGGTGGCATCCGCGTCTACTTACCGGCGGGTGGGCTGCCCTTCAGCGCCTCGGGGACCTGAGGCGACGTCTCGTCGAGACGATCGCGCTTCCAATCGCGGTTCAGGCGATTCTTCTCACTGTTCCTCTCCGCCTCGTCGTGCTGCTCGCGGTCCTCCTGCAGCCGGTGCTCGCCCTCCAGCGACTGAGCGCCGAGGTCGCGCGCCGATGGCGCCCGGGCCTCCTGCAGCGACTCGATGAAGCGCGAGTGCGCCTTCTTCCCGTGCTGTCCCTCGGCGTGTCGCTGCGCCCCCTTCTGCCGTCCGTCCCGCTTGCCCATCCGATGATGCTCCTTTCGACTGATGCTCCTTTCGATGCGTGCCGATGCCTGCCGCCCACCCCCGCAGGGAGCGCGGGCCGGTACTCGCCGGCGGCGCAAGCCGCAGGCCACGGACGGCGGCGGACGCTCGGCGATACGAGGTTTTCCCACGTCGGACTCAGCCGCCCCGCTCGCCGCTCATCGGCCCTACCCGTATCATCAAGACGCCCCATGATTCCTCCCGGAGGCACCCCATGCGTAGCCGCCGTTCCGACCGCCCCTCGGCTGGCGTGCACGTCGCCCGCGCCGGCGTCGCCTTTCTCGCCGCTGCCGCCCTCGCGTGCGCACCGCCCGTGACGCAAACCGCCTCGGTGCAGATGGCCGGTCCGGAGACCGCGGCCTTCCTCGTACGACTCGGTTCCGACACGGTCGCCGTCGAGCGATTCACCCTCACGGCTGACCGGCTCGAGGGCGACGTTGTGTTGCGGGCCCCAGCTCGAATCGCCCACTACGTCGTCGCGCTCGGCCCGGGCGGCGTGCCGACCCGCGCCGATTACACCGTGCGTCGGCCGGACGGCTCGCCCATCCCTAACGCCCCGCGGTCGGCGAGCCTGACGTTCGGGGCGGACACTGTCGTGAGCGTGCTCACCCGGGACACGGCGGTAACCCGTCGACTCGGGGCGCGCCGCGCGTTCCCTTCGGTCGCCAACTCATTCGCGCTGGTCGAGCTCGCGCTGCGCCAGCTCATCGCCTCAGGGCGCGACAGCGGCGACGTGACGATGCTCGGGTTTGGGGCGCCGAGCGCAAACGTCTTCCCGACGAAGATCCTGCGCCCCGATTCCGCGCGCATCACGTGGCTCGGCGGCTCGCCCCAGCGCGCGCGCATCGACCGTGCGGGGCGGATTCTCGCCCTCGACGCGACCGCGACGACGTTCAAGGTTCGCGTCGATCGACTGCCGAACGCGGACATCGCGGCGATCGCGAGCGCGTTCGCCGCCGCAGAGCAGGGCGGACGCCGACTGGTGATGTCCGTCCGAGATACCGTGCGCGCGACGGTCGGCCGCGCCAACCTGCTCGTTGATTACGGGCGTCCGCTCCGGCGCGGCCGGACCATCTTCGGCGGCGTCGTGCCCTTCGACACTGTCTGGCGCACCGGCGCGAACGCGGCGACGCAGTTCCGGACCGACGTCGACCTCGTAATGGGCGGTGTCACTATCCCCGCGGGCACGTACACACTCTGGACCGTCCCCAGCCGCGCTGGGGTCTGGAAGCTCGTCGTCAATCGCCAGACCGAGCAGTGGGGGACGGTCTACGACGAGAAGCAGGACCTCGCCCGGATCGACTTGCGCACCGAGACGGTCGCCACCCCGGTCGACCAGTTTACGATTACGATCGAGCCTCAAGGTGACGGAGGCGTGCTCGCGCTAGCGTGGGACCGCACGCGCGCCTGGGTTCCATTCACCGTGAAGTGAGCGCACCGGATGGCGCGCCTGCTCAAATATTTCTTCAGGGGACTCGTCGTCCTCGCGCCGCTCGTCCTCACCGTCTGGCTCACCTTCGAGACCTTCCGCCGCGTCGACCGTTGGCTCGGCGGATGGTTCGGGTTCACGATCCCCGGTGCCGGCGTGCTGCTCACGATCGCGGGCATCACGCTATTCGGCTTTCTCGCGTCCAACCTGCTCGCGCGAACGCTGCTCGGCGCGGTTGAAGCGATCTTCGCCCGGTTGCCGTTCGTCCGGCTCCTCTACGCGTCGACGCGGGATCTGCTCAATGCGTTCGTAGGCGAGCGGCGCCGCTTCGACGCCCCGGTGCTCGTCACGCTCGCTCCAGGGAGCAACCTCAAGGCGCTGGGGTTCGTGACTCAGGAATCGCTCGAGCGCTACGGCCTCGACGGCCACGTCGCGGTTTACCTGCCGCAGTCCTATAACTTCGCCGGCAACCTCGTGGTCGTCCCGGCGGCGCAGGTCGAGCGGATTCGATCGGGTGGCGCAGACGTGATGGCGTTCATCGTGTCGGGAGGCGTGACGGGAGGCACGGAGGTGGGGGACTCGAAGAAGAGGTAAGGCGTTTCGGGGGAAGGGCGACGCGTTTCGAGTGAACAGCGGAGCCGCGGAGGACGCGGAGGACGCGGAGGACGCGCTGATAGCGCCTCGGTGCTTGGGCCTCCGCACCGCGACGAGCGCGGAGGATGCTTTGGCTAGCACAGGTCCTTCACCAACGCCGTTCCCCAGCCGGGCAGCCCTCAGCGCCGCTCCTCTCCGATGTCCAGCATCACGCCAAGCGCGAGCGCGACGCGGCGGTCGAGCTTCCGGTGCCGGTCGCGGTTCAGGTCGAGGACGTAGCGATCGAAGGTCGTCGTGTGTCCCTTGAACTCGCCGAGCGCGCGGCGTCCGTCCGGCGCGTGGATGACGACTTTCGTACGCGACAGGCGGTAGAACGAGCCAATGACTCGGCAGCGCAACGCGTCGAAGAGCGAGTCCTCGGTCGCGACGAACGCAACGTGGTCAGCAAGCGTGCGAACTTCCCACCGCCGTCGGAACGCATTGAGCAGATGATTCTTCCGGAGCCGGGCGATTGGCTCTCCGGCGGCGTCGCACACCGTGTACGTCCCGACCACGAGCTGCAGCCCCCGATCCTCGACGATCTCGAGCACCCGTTCGCGCTTTCGCCCGTTGCGGTGGAGGACGACGTGTCGCTTTGGCACGAACGCTCCCCGGGCGACATGCGGTATCAGCAATGCCACGAGTCCGCCGACGATGAC
Source organism: Gemmatimonadaceae bacterium (assembly GCA_046263215.1). Lineage (GTDB taxonomy): Bacteria > Gemmatimonadota > Gemmatimonadetes > Gemmatimonadales > Gemmatimonadaceae > JBHELH01. The sequence goes on from JBHELH010000194.1 coordinate 22,012, forward strand.
GAGCGCGTTCGGGCCTGCTCCCCTCCCGAGCGCGGTGGCATAGCGCACCACGACCCCGAGCAGCAAGAACATCACCGCCACGCCGGCGGCGAGTGCCAGGAGGCCGCGCAGCAGAGGCTCGGACCGCTCGACGAGCACGATCGCAGCGCCGCGCTCGTCGCTCACCACGTACGCATCGTTGACCCCTCGGGGCTTCGGCGCGAACAAAAAGACGTCGCGATCGAAGACGGGGTCGGCCTGCGACGCCGGCGTGTACAACGCTCGGTCCGCACGGGACACCGCCTGGCACTTGGGGCAGCGGACGAGTTGGCCCGCGTACTCGTCCTTCAGGCTATAGCTGCTGCCGCACTGGCACTGGACGCGCAACGCCATGCCTGAGCTCTCCGCGGGTAACGACGCGCGGACCTATTGATGGGTCCGCTTACCTCTCGCAAGGACGATGCGCCGTGGCGACGCGAAACACCGCCACCTGCAACCGCACCGGTCGCTGCTCAGGGGGCGGGGAGCGCCCGACGGCTAGGCGGTGGCGGAAGTGCCAGAATGCGCTGCTTGAACGCCTGGAAGTTAGGCGTGTCGTCGGCGAGGCCGCGCAACGCCGAGGGATCGAGCGCTCGGACGAGCGCCTTCGTGCGCTCGACTCGATCCTCCTCGAGCGGGTGTGTCCGGAACCACGTCTCGAACGGGCCCGGGGTGGCGCGCCGCTCGCGAAGCAGCGTCTCGAAGAAACGGGGAACGCCACCCGGGTGAATACCGGCGCGGGCGACGCTGAACACGGCGTCAGAGTCGGCTGCTGCCTCGTCCTGACGGCTGTGGTGCGCGAACCAGGCGGAGCCCGCGACGTTGATCGCCACTTGAGCGGTCCCGCTCTCACACCAACCGGTGAGCGTGCAGACGACCGCAATGCCGAGGTTGGTCTTCGTCGCCTTCTCCATCTGCTTGACGGAGTGTCGGAGCACGACGTGGCCGATCTCGTGGCCCAGCACGCCCGCGAGCTCGCTCATGCGATCGGCGCGCTCGACGAGGCCGCGGTTGATGTACACGAACCCGCCCGGCAACGCGAACGCATTCACCTCCCGGTCATCGACCACATGAAACTGCCACCGGAGGTCGGCGCGGCTCGTCTCGCGCGCGATCCGGCCGCCGAGGTCCGTGACGTAGGCGTTGATCGCGGGGTCGCGGACGAGTGGCACCTGCGCGGCGATCTGGTCGGCGTAACTCTGACCGAGCGCGACCTCCTGGTGCTCGGAGACCTCGCAAGCGACGGATGTCGCCGTTGCGACGATGGCGACGAGGAATCCGCTGACACGGATGAGGCGCCCGCGAGCGCGAAGCGGGGAGTGCATGCGTCGGAGGGTAGCGGGCCGACGAGTACGCGGCAACGCACCGACGAGCGGCGGCGGCCGCGCCGCGGGGCCCCGAACTTGCGCCCCGCTGCTTCGTTCACCCGTGGTGGAGGAGACAATGCGCAGCGACGATCGCGACACACGGATCGACGTGGGAACTGCCGCGACGAGCACCGACACGGGCCGGCCTGCACCGGGCGGTGGCGGTCGACGACCGGTTGCCGGGACGGTCGGCGCTGCCGGCGGCGCGGCGGCCGGGGCGACCGTGGGAACGGTGACGCTCGGCCCGATCGGCGCGATCGTCGGCGCGATCGCCGGTGCGGTCGGCGGCGGATGGAGCGGGCTCGCCGCCGGGGCGCCGACGCACTACACGCCGGAGCACGACCGCGAATACCGCGCGCACTTCGAGTCCGACCCCGAGCGCGTCGCCGACCGGACGTACGACGCGGTGCGCCCGGCGTACCAGCTCGGCCACTACGCGGCGCGGAACCCCGACTACGCGCGTCGCGAGTTCGAGGCCGTCGAGGCCGACCTGCAGCGCGGCTGGAGCGACGAGATCCGCGCGCGGCACGGCGAGTGGCAGGTCGCGCGCCGCTACGCGCGCGAGGCGTTCGTGCGCGAGCGGGCGCGCGCTCACGGCCGCACGCCGGTGGAGCTCAACATGGGTGGCACCGAGACGCATCAGCGCCCGAGCTTCGCCGATCCGATCCCACCGGGTGATCCGGACCGCGTCGCCGGCGATCGGCTAGTGCCCGGCCGGGAAAGCCCGGGCAACCAGGGCGGGGCGGCGGCGTCCGAGTCCTGAGGGTCGCCCCTCACGCGTTCGACTCACGGCGGACGCCCTCGCCGACGGCGGCAACGAGCGCCGCAATGTCGTCCTCCGTCGCGCGATAGCCGACGACGCACGCTCGCAGGGAGAAGGCGCCCCGAATCCGCGTCGACGATATCAGGAACCCCGCCGTCTCGTTGATGCGCGCGTTCACGCGCTCGTTGAGCGCGTCGAGGGCGAGCGGGTCCTCCATACCGGCTGGTCGCGCACGGAAGCAGACGATCCCGAACTGCGCCGGCGATGTGATTTCGATCGTCGGCACAGCGCGGAGCAGCCGCTCGGCGAGGGCGGCGAGATCCATCCCGCGGTCGATCGCAGAGCGAAGGGCCCCGAGGCCGAAGTAGCTCACTGAGAGCCAGACCTTCAGCGCGCGCGAATATCGCGTGAGCTGCTCGCCGTAGTCGGCGAAGTTCACCTCCTCGCCCGCGCTCTCGACGTCCTTCAGGTACTCGGGATAAATCCGGAACGCGTCGGCGAGCGCGCGCGGGTCGCGTGCGAGGAGGCACCCGCACTCGAAGGGGACGAAAAGCCACTTGTGTGGGTCGAGCGTCAGCGTGTGGGCGCGCTCGAGCCCCGCGAGCGCGGCACGTCCCCGCGCGGTCAGCGTAGCGAACCCGGCATAGGCCGCGTCGACGTGCAGCCAGAGGCCCTCGGCGTCGCAGAGATCCGCAAGCTCGTGCAGCGGGTCGACGGCCCCGGTACTCGTCGTCCCAGCCGACGCGACGACAAGGAAGGGAAGGAACCCGGTGTCGCGGTCGCGGCGGATCGCGGTGCGCAGCGCGTCGGTTCGCATGCTGAACCGGTCGTCCGTCTGCACCACCCGGACGTGGGACCGCGGCACGCCGGCGATCCACGCGGCGCGCGCCACCGAGGAGTGAGCCTGGTCGGAGGCGTACATTACGAGCCGGGAAAGGCGCTCGGCGTCGTCACCGACGACAGCGTGCCGCGCTGCGACCACTGCCGTCAGTGTCGCCGCCGAGCCGCCGGACGTCAGCAGACCGCCCGCGCCGGGGGGCATGCCGACCCAATCGCGGAACCAGTCGAGGACCTGAAGCTCGAGCGCATTCGGCCCCGCCGCGACTGACCAGACGCCGGCGAAGAAGTTGTAGCCCGTCGCCAGCCAATCCCCCAGCACCGCGGGAAACGTCGGGCAGCTCGGAATGTAGGCGAGAAAGCGCGGGTGCGGCTCGCGCGCGTGATAGGCGAACACGCGCTGGTCGAGGTGAGCGAGCAGCTCCTCGAACGGCCGTCCATCTTCCGGAGCTGTGGTCGCGACGAGGCGGTCCGCCTCGTCGCGCTTCAGCGTGCGGTGGACCGGCTGATCGCGCAGGGTCGCGATATGGTCGGCGACGACGTCCGCGACGCGGCGGCCGAATCGGCGCATGGTCTCGCGATCCAGGTCGAGCGGAGAGCGCAGTGCAACGGAGGTGGGGTCCACTGACGTCGCGTTAGAGGTATGCCGTCTCACCCGGGCGCCGGCGCGCGTCACCGGCGGCTTGTGCCGGTCGAAGCGGGCGGTGAATGTCCTAGCAGGTCGGAGGTGGCGAAATGAGCGAGCGGGACGACGAGGACGCGCGCGGCGATGCGGGCGCGGGCGACCTCGCGGCCGTGGAGGCGCGGATCAGCGAGCTACGCCAACGGAAGCGGACGACGGTCCGGTGGCACATGTCGCGCCAAACCGCCGAGCGCGCGATCGCGGCGATCAAGGAAGGCGCGTGGCGGCCGGCACCGGGCAGGGGGAAATCGCGCCGCCGGAAGCGCCACAAGCGACTGCTGTAGCGTCGTGTAGCATCGTGCTCACGGCAGCTTCGCCCGCCCTTCGAGGTAGCTGAGTAGTGCGGCGACGGTAGGAAGCACCGCGAGCAGGATCACGAGCAGCGGGACTCGCAGTCGCTCGACAACCCGCCCCGGCACGCCGGGCACCACGTTGACCGCGAGCGTGAGGAGGGCGAGCAGGCAGACTCCCGCGATCAAGCCGACGGCGAGGCCGGTCACCGCGCTCCAGATCAGCATCGACGCGCGCGTCACCGGCGATCCACCCGCTCGCGAAGGCGCAGCGCGTCGAACGGGGCGTGCACTTTCGCGTCGTTGTCGAAATACACGTAGACGTCGTGGCCGCCGCGTCGCCAGCGGCCGACGCGCTTGGCCCACGCATCGAGCTCCGCGTCGGTGTACCCGCTGACGTAGAGCTCCTGCGAGCCGTGCAATCGGACGTAGACGAAGTCCGACGTCACCTCCTCCGCGTACGGGTACCGGCCGGCGGTATCGGCGACGACGAAGGCACAGCGGTGCGCGCGGAGGAGATCGTAGAACTCGTTGGTGAAGTACGACTGGTGCCGGACCTCGAACGCGTGGCGGTAGTGGACGCGCGCCGCGGCGGTGACGAGCGCGCCGCGCCGGAGTCGCTCATCGTGCTGGCGGGCAACCGCCTCGCCCTCGGCGGAGTCGCGTGGGAGCTGGCGCATGAAGCCGTCCAGTCGGTCGGCGCTGAAGCGGTACGTGCCGGGGAGCTGCCAGAGGAACGGACCCGTGAGACGGCCCAGCGCCAGCACGCCGCTCGCGAAGAAGTTGCCGAGCGCGCTCTCGACATTCCGCAGCTTCAGGTTGTGGGTGATGAAGCGGCCGCCCTTGACCGCGAAGACGAAGTCATCGTGCGGCGCCTCGGTGACCCAGCGGCGGAAGACGTCGGGCGACTTGAGGCTGTAGAACGTGCCGTTCAGCTCGATGCTGTTGAAGGTGCGGCTCGCATGGTGAAGCCACTGACGGGCCGGGAGCTTCTCAGGGTAGAAGCGGCCGCGCCAGCCCTTGTAATCGTAGCCGCTAATGCCGATGTAGGCGCGCGGCGCTCTCACCGCGGGCTCGCCGGCCCGTCACGCCTCACCGTCCGCGTCCGCCCCCGGCCGCCGCGCCGCCGGCGCGTCCCCCGCCCGTCGCCCCGCCCTGTGCGCCGCGCTTCCCGCGCCGCTTCTTCGGGCGAGTCTTACCGTAGGTACCACGGTTGATCTTGCCCCTTCGCGTCTTCTTATCGCCTTTGCCCATGTTCCTGATCTGAGGGTCTCGAACCGTGTGGGCGTTCCAGGTAACGGTCGGAGCGCGACCGGCTCGGTCGCCGTCTGGTCCTGCTTCCTTAGAACATAGTCGCGAGAAAGGACAAGAGGCGCGCTACGGCTTGCGCAACGTCGCAATGATGTTCGGCCTGAACCTCGCCATGCGCGGCGTCATCAGCAGCCGAATCCACAACAGCTCCACCGCCGCTGCAGGCAGCACGACGGCAAGCATCGCGCCCGTCGTCACGGTCTGGATCTCTACGCTCTCGAGACCGACTTGTCGCGCGAGGGCCCCGATTTGCTCGGCGGTGTTGGCCCGGTAATACGTCGGGAAGAGGTCGGCGCTGCGCCGCTTATGCAGCACTCGCGCCAGACGTTCCTTGAGCCGCTGCGGGAGCAGCCGACCGACTTGCACCACGTAGCTGCGCCTGTTCGGCGTATGAAAGATGAACACGCCGCCACGCCTCAGGACGCGGCGCGCCTCGCCGAACACCGTTGCCGGGTCTGGGAGGTGCTCGGCGACCATGTTGGCGGTGACGAGCTGGAACGACTCGTCCGCGAAGGGGAGGTGCGACGCGTCGGACCGGCATCGGTATCGAATGGATCGGTGCGTCCGAAGCGAGGGGAAGTCGTAATCGGTGCCGACCACCAGAGCCGCGCGACCCACGAGCTGCTGCTCGGCCTCGTGGCGCCACTCCGGTAACACTCGATGGCCACAGCCGAGATCGAGCCACCTCGTGCTCGGCCCGACCCGCCTGGCAAGAAGGGCTTCGTACAGGTCCTGCGACGGCCTGAGACCCGGAGCGATTCGGCGCTCGAGCCACCAGTACCATCGGAACAGCAGCCGACGACGGCTCACCTGCGCCCCGTACGCCAGAATACGCGGGTATCGCACGGCACCATCAAGGTTCCCTCTCGCGGACGCGACGCGGCGCTGCTACCTCAAGAGCAGCTTGGCGATCGTCTGCAGCTGCATGTTGGAGGTGCCCTCGTAGATCGTCCCGATCTTTGCGTCCCGGTAGTACTTCTCGACGGGGTAGTCCTTGGTGTATCCGTAGCCGCCGTGCAGCTCGAGGCAGAGTGACGTCACACGCTCAGCGATCTGCGAGGAGAGCAGCTTCGCCATCGCGCCCTCGCGGGCGATGTCGTAGCCGGCGTCCTTGAGGCGCGCCGCGTTGTAGACCATCAGGCGTGCGGCTTCGGTCTCCGCCGCGGCCTGCGCGAGCTGGAACTGCACTGCTTGGTAGTCGGCGATCGGCCGCCCGAACTGCTGGCGCTCTTTCACGTACGCGAGTGTGGCCGCGAGCGCGCCCTGCGAGACGCCGATCATCTGCGCGCCGATCCCGACGCGGCCGACGTTGAGCGTCTCGATAGCGACCTTGTAGCCCTGGCCGACCGTCCCGAGCACGTTCCTCGCGGGGACCACGACGCCGTCGAGGATCAGCTCCGTCGTGCTCGACGCGCGAATGCCGAGCTTGTCCTCCTTCTTCCCGATGCCGAGGCCGGGATAATCGCGCTCGACGATGAAAGCGGTAATTCCCTTGTAGCCGGCGGCGGGATCGACGGTCGCGAAGACGATGTAGACCTGGGCCTCGGCGCCGTTGGTGATCCACAGCTTCCGGCCGGTCAGCCTCCAACCGCCGTCGCTCTGGCGCTCCGCTCGCGCGGCGAGGCCGAAGGCGTCCGACCCCGAGCCGGGCTCCGAGAGTGCGTACGCGCCGACCGCCGAACCCGTGAGCCGCGGCAAGTACTCCGCCTTCTGCGGGTCGGAGCCGTAGCGGGCGATCGGGTGGTTGACCAGCGTGTTCTGGACGTCGACGAGGATCGCCACCGACGCGTCGACTTTGCTCAGCTCCTCGACCGCGAGCGTCACCATGAGCAGCGACCCGCCGGAGCCCCCATACTGCTCGGGGACCTCGATTCCCATCAGTCCGATGCCGAACGCCGCGCGGATGAGTGCCGGGTCGAGCTTCCCCTCGCGCTCCATCGTCTGGACCCGTGGGCGTACCTCCCCCTCGGCGAAGGCGGCGACCGCGTCGCGGAAGATCGCCTCGTCCTCCGAGAGGACAGTGAGCGGCGGGCGTACGGCGGAGAGCTCGGTGGTCACGAACGGAAGACTACTAATAACGCGGGGGCCGTACTAGACAGGACCGACTGCGGACTGACACCCTCGTGCACTTCGAGTCCGCAGTCCGTAGTTGTTCTCAGGACGCCACCTTCCCCAGCTGGCCGAGCCCCGCCCCCGCGAAGACCTCCAACGCTAGCTCGACCCTTCCGAATGGCGCCGAGACTTGGGCGCCTTGCACCGCGCCGCGCACGCGGTCGAGCATCTCGCGGGCTATCGCGATGCCCTCGGCGACGGCGTGATCCTTCGACCGCTCGTTGGCGGCACGCATGCGCGCGATCACGGCGGCCGGCACGGCGACCCCGGGAACCTCGTTAGCGAGGAACTCGGCGTTGCGCACCGATACGAGCGGCCAGATCCCGGCGACCACCGGGATGCGCACGTGCGCGATACGCTCGAGGAAGCGCTCGAGCTGGTCGGGGTCGAAGACGGGCTGTGTCACCGCGAACTCGGCGCCCGCGTCCACCTTCCACTCGAAGCGGCGGATCTCGTGCGCGAGGTCGATCGCCGCCGGGTTGACGCCGACGCCGATGGCGAACTGCGTCGGCGCGCCGATCGCGTTGCCGCCGGGATCGAGGCCGCAGTTCAGGTTGCGCACAAGGTTGGTGAGGCCGATCGAGTCGATGTCGAAGACGGCCGTCGCGTCGGGGTACGGGCCCATCTTCGGCGGGTCGCCGGTGACGAGCAGCAGGTTGCGAAGGCCGACCGCCGCCGCGCCGAGCAGGTCGCTCAGCATCCCGAGCAGGTTGCGGTCGCGGCAGGCGTAATGCGTGACGGTCTCGATCCCGACGCGCTGCTCGATGAGGAGGCTCGTCAGCAGGGCCCCCATGCGGCTCTGCGCCCGCGGCCCGTCGGGCACGTTGACGGCGTCGACGGCGGCGTCGCGCAGCTTCGTGACGTCGGCGAGCATCCGCGACGCATCGACGCCGCGCGGGGGGACGATCTCGACCGATGTCACGAACATTCCGGCCGCGATCTTCGACGCGAGCCGCGAGCGTTGAGCGAATGGAACGGGGGTCGCGCGCTTGGTCGCGTCGGCACCGGCAGTGTGAACCCGTCCATCCGTACGCCGCTCCCCCTCGCGCGAGGGTTGGGGGTGGAGGGTCGATGGTGGAGCGCTCCCGGGAGTCTCGACCCTCCACCCCGCACCCTCGACCCTCGTTCCGAGCCGCGGCGCCAGCGGTCGCACGCCCTCGACCATCGCCTTGATATGCTCGGGCGTCGTGCCGCAGCATCCGCCGATGACCTTCGCGCCGGCATGGATCAGGTGGCGCGCGTACGACGCCATGTACTCGGGGCTCGCCATGTACATGTGGCGGCCGCTGACCTCGCGCGGCATCCCGGCGTTCGGCATCGCGCTCAGCTTCCGTCGCGTCACGGCCGCCATCCGCTCGACTGCCTCGAGGATCGCCTGCGGCCCGACGGAGCAGTTGAGTCCGACCACGTCGGCGCCCCACCGGTCGAGCGAGCCCGCCACGTCCTCGGGCGTCGCCCCGAACGGCGTGAGGAGGTCCGAGCCCACGGTCATCTGGGCGATCACGGGGACGGACGCGTCCACCTCCCGCGCGGCGGCGATCGCTTGCTGCAGCTCGAGCAGGTCGGCGAACGTCTCGAGAATGAAGACGTCCGCCCCGCCCGCTCGCAGCCCGGTCATCTGCTCGCGGAAGACCGCGCGCGCCTCCTCGACGCTCGTCGGCCCGTACGGCTCGAGGCGCACGCCGAGCGGGCCGACGGCGCCCGCGACGAGCACCGGCGCGTCGCCGGCCGCCTCGCGCGCCAGCTCGGCCGCCCGCTTGTTCAGGTCGTGGACCTGCGACTCGAGGCCGTACTGCGCGAGCTTGAGACGATTGGCGCCGAAGCTGTTGGTCTCGATCGCCTCGGCACCGGCTCTGATGTATGCCTGGTGCACGGCGCGCACGAGGTCCGGCGAGCGCGCGTTCAGCTCGTCGTAGCACTGGTTGATGAAGACGCCCTTGCTGTAGAGCATCGTCCCCATCGCGCCGTCGAAGAGCACGACACGCGCGGGGTCGAGAAGCCTCTCGACGACGGATGCGGCCATCAGACGACCTCGCGAGCCTTGGGCTCGGCGAATCGTGCCCGCACCCCGGCGGCTCCGGCCCCGGTTGCGCCCCGCACGGCGTAATATTTCGCCTGCGGGTGATGCGTGATGATCGCCGCCGTCGACTGCTCGGGGATGAGCTGGTGCGAGACGGTGAGCTGCATGCCGAGCGCCTCCCGGGCCGGGAGGAGCCTGAAGACGATCTCGTGGTCCTCGAGGTCGGGGCACGCGCCGTAGCCCCACGAGTACCGCTTTCCACGAATCCCGGGAATGCCGAGCTCGCGCCGCACGCGACGGTGCAGCCATTCCGCCACCGCCTCCGCCGCCTCGACCGACACGCCGTGCGCGTAGAAGGCCTCGGAGTATTCGCCCGCCTGCTGCAAGCGCTCGAAGTGTCGGGTCGCGTCGTCGCCGACGGTCACGACCTGGAGCGCCACGACGTCGACGTCGCCCGATTCGACCGACCGATAATAATCGGCGATGCAGAGTCGCTCGCGCCCCTCCTGCCTCGGGAAGTGGAACCGCGCGATCTCGGTCGTCACGCCGTCCTGCTCGTACCGCGCCGGGTCATACACGATGACGTCGTTCCCCCGCGATTGCGCCGGGAAGTATCCGTACACCGCCCGCGGGCGCACCCAGCCCTCGCGCGTCGCCGCGGCCTTCAGTCGCGCGAGCGTCGGCTCGAACTCGTCGCGTACCGTCTGCTCGAAGCGCTCTCCGGATCCGCGGGCACCCCACTGCAGCCGGTACAGTTCATCCAGGTCGAGGAGGGCAAAGACCTCGTCGATAGGAATGTCGTCGAGCACGCGGACCCCCCAGAAGGGCGGCGTCGGTACCGGATGGTCCTGCGTGACGTCGCTCCGCGCGCCCGCGTCGTCGCCGACGGCGACGTCCTTGCCCGTTCGCGCGTGCAGGTAGATGTCGTTCCGCGCCTCGTCGATCACCTTCGCGACGAAGGCCGCTCGGCGATCCGCGTCCTGGAGGACATCCATCGTCTCGAGACCCTCGAACGCGTCCTTACAATAGAAGACCCCCGCGCCGTACGCCCGCTCGCCGTCGACGAACAGCGCGCGGCGGCCGAAGCGGCGGTTGATCGCCGCCCCGCCGATCAGCACCGGGAACTCGAGCCCACGCCGGTCGAGCTCCTGCACGCAGAGCGGCATTTGCTTCGACGTCGACACGAGCAACGCTGACAGTCCGATCGCGTCGGCTCCCACCTCGACCGCCTTCTCGATGATCGTGTTGACCGGCACCTGCTTGCCCAGGTCGTAGACGGTGTAGCCGTTGTTGGCGAGGATCGTATTGACGAGCGACTTCCCGATGTCGTGAACGTCACCGTAGACCGTGGCCAGCACGACCTTCCCCTTCGTGTAGCCCTCGGCCCGCTCGAGAAACTGCTCGAGGTGCCGGACGGCGCGCTTCATCACCTCGGCTGACTGTAGCACGAACGGCAGGATGAGCTCCCCGGCGCCGAACTTGTCCCCGACCTCCTTCATCGCCGGGAGCAACACCTCGTTGAGGACGCGCACCGGATGCTCGCGCACGCCGGCGACATCGAGCGCCTCCTCGATCCCCTCCTTCTTGCGGTGCACGACCATCCAGTGGACCTTCTGGTCCGGCGTCATGCCGAGCGTCGGATCTTCCCGCTCCGCCCGCCCCTCGGCCGGCGTTCCCTGTCCCTCCCCCGCGAAGCGGTCGATGAACCGCTGCAATGCGTCGGGGCGGCGGTTGAACACGAGATCGTCCGCGAGCGCCCGCTCGTCCGCCGGAATCTCGGCGTACGGACGGACGTGCGCCGGGTTGACGATCGCCGCGTCGAGCCCCGCCTCGACGCAGTGATGGAGGAACACGGAGTTGAGGACGTGCCGCGCGGCGGGATCCAGCCCGAAGCTCACGTTCGACACGCCGAGGATGGTGAGGACTCCGGGCAGCTCGCGCTTGATGGCGCGGATCCCTTCGATCGTCTCGCGCGCGCTGTCCACCCACTCGGCGTCGCCCGTCGCGAGCGTGAACGTGAGCGCGTCGTAGATCAGGTCTTCGGGGGCGAGGCCGTACTCCCCGACGACGATGTCGTAGATCGCCCGCGCGACCTCGAGCTTCCGCTCTCGGGTCTTCGCCATCCCGATCTCGTCGATCGTCAGTGCGACGAGTGCCGCGCCGTACTTCTTCGCGAGCGGCACGACGGCGTCGATGCGCTTGCGGCCGTTCTCCATGTTGATGGAGTTGACGATCGCGCGGCCCGGCACGTTCTCCAACGCCCGCTCGATGACCGGCGCCTCGGTCGAATCGATCATCAGCGGCTGCTCGACGCTCATCGACAACAGCTTGACGACCCGCGCCATCTGCTCCGCCTCGTCCGGCCGCTCGGTCAGCGCGACACAGACGTCGAGCACGTGCGCGCCCGATTCCGCCTGCTCACGCGCGACCTCGAGCACGCCCTCGTAGTCGTCGGCGAGCAGCAGCCGCTTCACCTTGCGCGAGCCCTGCGTGTTGACGCGCTCCCCGACGAGCAGCGGGGGAGGCTCTTGTCGGAGCGTGATTGCGCGCATCGCGGAAGAGACGCGTGGCTCTCGGGACGTGCGAGGTGGGAGGTGGGAGGGGGCAGCAAACCGGGGGTGCCTCTCAGCTCCCATCTTGCACCTCCTCCGCACCTCCGCGACCACCGCCGCGAGATGCTCCGGCGTCGTCCCGCAGCAGCCGCCGACGATCCGGACGCCGAACTCCTCGACGAATTCGCCGAGCGTCCGCGCCATCGGCGCGGGCTCGAGCGGATAAACCGCCTCGCCGACGCCGGTGTTGACCGGGAGCCCGGCGTTGGGGATGACTGAGATCGGCCGGTTCGAGTGCGCGGTGAGAAAGCGAACCGGCTCGCGCATGTGCTCGGGCCCTGTGGAGCAGTTCAGGCCGATCACGTCCACCGGTAGCGCTTCGAGCGTCGTCATCGCGCTCGCGATGTCGGTGCCGAGCAGCATCCGGCCGCTCGTGTCGAGCGTCACCTGCGTCTGGATCGGCACGCGGTGGCCCAGCTCGGCGAACAGCCGCTCGAAGCCGGCGAGCGCCGCCTTCACCTCGAGGATGTCCTGCGCGGTCTCGACGAGCAACACGTCAACGCCCCCCTCGACGAGATACTTCGCTTGGAGGTAGTACGTCTCCGCGAGCTCGGCGAAGGTGATGTTGGAGAGAACGGGGTCGTTGCCGGACGGCAGCATCCCCGTCGGCCCTATCGACCCGGCGACGAAGCGCGGACGACTGGTCGTCGCATACTTCTCGCACGCGGCGCGGGCGAGCCGCGCCGCCGCGACGTTGAGCTCGCGCGTCTTGTGCTCGATCCCCCACTCGCGCAGCCGGTGCGGCGTCGACTGGAAGGTGCAGGTCTCGACGACGTCGCAACCGACAGCGAGGAAGGACTCGTGGATCCCGCCGACGACGTCGGGCCGCGTCAACACGAGGTGGTCGTTGCAACCCTCGAGCGACTTCCCGCCATAGTCCGCCGCGGTCGGATGATGGCGCTGGATGCTCGTCCCCATCGCGCCGTCGAAGACGAGCACGCGGTGGGCGAGCTCCCGGAGGTACGGGTGCGAGGAAACGGAATCGGGCATCGCGGGTGTGGAAAACGAATTGGCCCGGTGCGGCGTGAGCGCCGGACCGGACCTGGGCGCTTTAGCGTTGATTAACGTGGCCGCAAGTTGCCGTTAAATCGCCACGATGAGCTGTTGTGAACCGCTGACCGATATCTACGCCAGTTACGCGGACTCGGCAAGAGCCAGCGGCTACGCCCTCCGCGTTTCGCGCGGCGTGTGGCGCGGGACACGACCAGTCGCGCGCGCGCGCTCCTCGACGTGCTGGACGAGCGCGACGAGGCGATTGCGCTCCAGTGGCAACGTCAGGTCCGCAAGCACGGCGCGCTGGAGCGGCGGGGTCAGCGCGCCGGCCGAGCTACCCGGCGAGCGGTAGAGGACGAGCGTTCCACCGGGCGCGAGCGGCAAGCCGAGGACCTCAGTACCGCTTGCGTCGACAAAGCCTCGGTCGATCACCGCCATCAGCGGTGCATTCCCGCGCGCGGCGGTCTCGCGTGCCTCGGCCAAGCTGAGCGCGACCGAGGGGTTGTGACCGAGAGCAACGAGTGACTGCACCAATCCTTCGAGCAACGCCGGGTCTTCTCCGGCGAGAAGAATGGTTGCCATGAGGGCGCGCAGTCTAGCATCACTTGGACTCGCGCGCTAGCCATCGAATGTTCTCCACACCGACACCGTCGACCTCGACAACTTTTCCTCGCGACCTCGCGCCGGCGACGATGCGAACGCTGCGACGCGGCACGCCGAGCGCAGCGGCGATCAGCTCGACGAGCGCTGCATTGGCCGCACCGGCGACCGGCGGCGCGGTGAGCCGCACGCGGAGAGCGTCGCCGTGCAGGCCGACGACCTCGCTGCGTGAGGCGCGCGGCTGAACGCGCACCGTGACGCGGGCGCGCCCGTCGCGCTCGTCGACGCGAAGCGGAGTCATGGTGATCGCGCGTCCGCCTCTTCCTCTGCCGCCCCCACTCAGAACCCTAACACCGTCAACACCACCCCCTGCAGCAAGCCGAGCACCAGGTACGCCACGATCGGCGTGACGTCGATGCCACCGAGGAGTGGGATGATCTGGCGGAGGGGTGCGAGCATCCACTCCGTGAGTCCGTACGACCACCGCACCCACTTCGAGTACGGCGACACACCGACCCACGACGAGATCACGCGCACGATGAGCGCGATGCGGAGCAGCGCGAACGTCCACCCGACCAAGAGCATGAGCACCCCGCGTGTGCCGCCCGAGAACGCCGCCGCGGCGAAGCCGATCTGGCGCGTGAGGAAGTCGAAGAGCGCGATGAGCAGGAGCCCCCCAACGACGACGCCGCCGAGGGCCCAGAGCGGGGCGCTCGACGGCCGTCCGCCGGCGCGCACGACGCGCCGCTCGATCGGAACCATGAGCGGGTCGACGGTCCGGCGGAAGAATCGCGCCGTCGACCCGAACGGGTTGATGCGGCGCGTCCGCACCGCCCAGTCGACTGCGGCGACGACACCGGCGACGACGGCGGCACCGAAGAGCGCGTAGCGGAGTCCGGCCGAGACGACGCCGAGCGCGCCGAGGACGTCGTTCATGCGCGAAAGCTGCCGGGCCGCCAATGCCCCAGCAAGGGCGCCCGGGAGTCCGCTGGACGTCACACGGTGATCGCACGCAGATTCCACGCGCCACGCATCGCCACCTTCGACGCCCGCGGGCGGGCAAGGACGCGCACATCGCAATGGAGAGTCCACTCCGCACCTGGCTCGTCACCGGCGGGGCAGGGTTCATCGGATCCCACCTCGCGACGCGCCTCACGGAGATGGGCCGCCCGGTTCGCGTCGTCGACAACCTGTCGACCGGGAGCCGGGCGAACCTCGCACACCTCGACGGGCGGATCGATTTCCTCGAGGGCGACCTGGCCGACGAGCGCACCTGCGCGCGCGCGGTGGACGGCGTCGAAGTCGTCTTCCACGTCGCCGCGCTGCCGAGCGTTCCGCGCTCCCTCGCCGACCCGTGGGGGTCGCACGCCGCGAACGTGAACGCGACCGTGCGCCTGCTCGAGGCGGCCCGCGCCGCCGGCGTCCGCCGAGTCGTCGTTTCCAGCTCGAGCTCCGTGTATGGTGACACGCCGACGCTCCCGAAGATCGAAGACGTCGAGCCGCGCCCGCGCTCGCCGTACGCCGCGTCGAAGCTCGCGGCGGAGCAGTACGCGCTCGCGTACGCGCGCGCGGGCCTCGTCGAGGGCGTGGCGCTTCGGTACTTCAACGTCTTCGGCCCGCGCCAGAGCCCGGATTCGCCGTACGCCGCCGTGATCCCGCTCTTCTTCCGCGCGGCGACTACGGGGACGGCCGCGACGATCTTCGGCGATGGAGCACAGACGCGCGACTTCACGTACGTCGCGAACGTCGTCGACGCGAACCTGCTCGCGGCGACCGCGCCCGCCGCGCGCGCGTCCGGCCACGTCGTTAACGTCGGCGCGGGCGAGCGCACCTCGATCCGCGAGCTGCTGGCGATGATCGAGAAGGTGACCGGGCGTCCGATCGCGCGCGTCCATCATCCGCCGCGCGCCGGCGACGTCCGCGACTCGCTCGCGGGGCTCGAGCGTGCGGCGGCCCGACTCGGTTATCGGCCGGAGGTACCCCTCACCGACGGTCTGCGCCGAACCTGGGAGTGGTTCGAGGCAGGGGAGCCCGCGCTCACGGCCGGGCGGGACTGAGCTCGAGGTTGCGGGCGAGGAACGCGAGACGGTCCGCCGCCTCCTCGATCTGCTTCGACGTCGGCTTGCCCGCGCCGTGTCCGGCCTTCGTCTCGATACGAATCAGCGCCGGCCGGTCACACCCCTGAGCCGCCTGTAACGCCGCCGCGAACTTGAAGGAATGGCCCGGCACCACACGGTCGTCGTGATCCGCCGCCGTAACCAGCGTCGCCGGGTAGCAGGTCCCCGGCTTGATGTTGTGGAGCGGCGAGTACGCCATCAGATACCGAAACGCGGCCGGGTCGTCGGGCGAGCCGTACTCCGCCGCCCACGCCCAGCCGATCGTGAACTTGGGGTACCGCAGCATGTCCATCACGGCGACGGCCGGCAACGCGGCCGCGAAGAGCTCCGGTCGCTGGGTCATCACCGCGCCGACGAGCAGCCCGCCGTTCGAGGTGCCGGAAATCGCGAGACGGCTCGGCGTCGTGTAACGCTCGCGCACGAGGTACTCGGCCGCGGCGACGAAGTCGTCGAACACGTTCTGCTTCCGCTCCAGCATCCCCGCCTCGTGCCACGACCGCCCGTACTCACCGCCGCCCCTGAGGTTGGGAACGGCGTAGACGCCCCCCATCTCGAGCCACGCGGCCGCCATTGGCGAAAATGCCGGGGTGATCGAGATGTTGAAGCCGCCATAGGCGTACATGAGCGTCGGATTGCGCCCGTCGAGGGCGACGCCGCGCCGCGCCGTGACGAACATCGGCAGGCGAGTACCGTCCCTGCTCATCACGAACACCTGGCGCGTCTCGAACCGCGACGCGTCGAACGCCACCGTAGGCTGGCGGTAGAGAATGTTCGTCCGCCGCTCGAGGTCGAACAGATAGATGGTCGGGGGCTGCAGGAACGACGTGAAGCTGTAAAAGAAGTCCCGGTCCGCGCGCTCGCCGGCGATGCCGGCTACGGCGCCGATGCCCGGAAGCGGCACCTCGGCTTGAGGCTGACCGCGCAGCGAGAAGATACGGACGCTCGACCGCGCGTCGGCGAGGTACGTGGCCACGATGCGACGACCGATCACGTCCGCCGTCAGCAGGGCGTCCGGACCGTTCGGCACGATGGTCCGCCACGCGCTGGAGCGCCGCGCGTTGATGTCGATCGCGACCAGACGCCCGTTGGGCGCCTGGTGGTTCGTTCGCACGTAGAAGATGACGCCTTCGCTGTGGACGAAGTCGTACGAGGCGTCGAAGTCGTCCAGGAGGCGCACGACCGGATTGCCGACGGCCGGCCGCCGCGCGCGCCCGAGGTCGATGAAGTAGAGACGCGTGCGTTCGTCCGTGCCTTGGGACACGGTAATGACGGCGTACTGGCCGTCGTCGCTGACCTCCGTGTTGAACAGCCAGTCGGGGTTGTCCGGACGCTCGAGGATCAGCCGGTCGCTCGCCTGGGGCTGACCGAGCCGGTGGTAGTAGACCTTGTGCCCCCGGTTCGCGGCCGACCGCGGCGTTCCCGCCTGCTGCTCAGCCGCAGTCGGGGCGTCGAAGCGAGAATAGAAGAACCCGCGGTTGTCCCTCGTCCACGCGATGCTCGAGAACTTGATCCACCGCAGGGTGTCGGCCAGGTCGCGCGCGGTGCGAACGTCGCGGACGCGGAACTCCTGCCAGTCCGACCCACTGGTCGAGACGCCGTATCCGAACAGCGTCCCGTCGGGTGACGGCGCCACTGTGGACACGGCGACTGTGCCGTCGGCCGAAAGCGTGTTCGGGTCGAGCAGCACCCGGCCTTCGGCGTTCGACCGGTCTTGTACGTAGTAGACAGGCTGGTTCTGGAGTCCGCTATTCTCAGAGTAAAAGACCCGCCACCCACGGCGCACGGGCACACCGTACTTCGGATAGTCCCATACCCGCGTCAGGCGCTCGCGGATGCCGGCGCGTTCGGGAACCGCGTCGAGGTACGATCGGGTAAGCGCATTCTGGGCCTCGATCCAGCTGCGCGTCTCCGCCGATCCGACGTCCTCGAGCCAGCGATACGGATCAGCGACCCGGTTGCCGTGATAGTCATCGACGTGGTCGCCGCGGCGCGTGGGCGGGTATTGCACCGACGGCGCCTGCGCGAGCGCGGCACCGGCCGAGGCGACGAGAAGAGCGCCTGCGGCGCAAGCAAGAGACGTTCGCATCATGCTCGACCTACAGCAACGACTGGTGACAGCAACGGCTGGCGAGTTTGAGACCTTGAGAGCTTTTGGGCTTGTGAGCCTGTGGGCTCGTGAGGGGCACCCCCGTGGCGCGGACGCCCTCAGGAGCCCACTCGGAGCCTCGGCAGTTCCTCACAAGCTATCAAGCCCACAGGCCAACAAGCGGCCTCTCCGCCAAGCTCACAAGCGAACAACCGCGCCCTCGCCCAAGCTATCAAGCTCGCGAGCCTGCCGCTTACTCCACCAGTAACCAGACTCCGCTTGTGAGCCCGATCACCAGGATGGCCCGCCGGACCGCGGTCTGGGAAACGCGCTGGGCTAACCGGGACCCAGCGTAGCCGCCGAGCGTCGCCCCAACGCCCATCGCCAACGCGACCGGCCAGCTGACGATGTCGGTGAAGGCGAAAGTGATCGCCGCGACCGCGTTCATGCAGAGCCCGCCCCAGTTCTTCAAGCCGTTCATCTGATGGATGTTCGTGAAACCGGCGAATCCGAGCGCGGCGAGCATGAGGATGCCGACGCCTGCGCCGAAGTACCCGCCGTAGATCGCCACGAGGAACTGGAACACGAGGGTGGAGGGTGGAGGGCGGAGGGTAGAGAGCGCGTTCTCCCGGACGGGGGGCGGGGAGACCCTGCGCGCTCGCCACGTCTTCTCCACCCTCCACCCTCCACCCT
>JBHELH010000195.1:0-8743 GCA_046263215.1 Gemmatimonadaceae bacterium
GAGGATCGATGACAGGCCGAGGACGACGAGGCTGTAGCCCCAAAGCTGCTGGCCGAGGCTCACGCCGGAGTGCTCGGGCGATGCGCTGAGCGGCGCGTACGCCGTCCATCCCGCCGCCGCGTGCCCGCCCTCGACGAAGAAGCCCGCGACCATCATCAAGCCCGCCGGCACGGCGATCCAGAATGACGCCATGTTCAGGCGCGGGAACGCCATGTCCGGCGCGCCGATCTTGAGCGGGATCAGATAGTTCCCGAAGACGCCGACGAGCAGTGGCATGATGGCGAAGAACACCATGAACGTGCCGTGCATCGTGACGAGCGAGTTGTAGAACTCCGGGAGGATCGTGCCGTCGACAGCCATCGACTCCGGGAGCGCGCCGGCGCCGGGCATGGCCTTCCCGGGGAAGCCGAGCTGCCAGCGCATCATCATCGCCAGCACGCCGCCCACGAGCAGGAAGAAGAGGCTCATGAGCAGGAACTGGATACCGATGATCTTGTGATCGGTCGAAAAGATGTACTTGCGGATGAACGGCCGGTCGTCGGCGTGAGCGTGCGCGCCGGTGAGCTCGCCGTGCAAGGTCGCCGTGGTTGCCATTGGCTCCGTCTACGTCAGGGTTTCTATCTGGCGGCCGCCGTGGTGGCCGGGGCAGCGGGCGCCGCGGCGGCCGCCTGCCCACCCGCGGCCATCCAGCGCGCGAAATCCTCTTTCGTGTGCACCGTCACCACCGCGCGCATGCGGTAGTGTCCGAGCCCGCAGAGCTCCGCACACCCGAGCTCGAACGTGCCCGTGCGGGTCGCCTGGAACCAGAGGGGGATCTTCATTCCGGGCACGGCGTCCTGCTTGATGCGCCACGGCGGTACGAAGAACGAGTGAATGACGTCCTCCGCCTCGAGCGTCGCGCTGACCGGCGTGTCGACCGGCACGTGCAGTTGGCTGCGCACGGTGAAGTCGTCGCCGCCGCCGATCCGGCCGTCGGCCCCCGGGTACGTCACATGCCACTCGAACTGCTTGGCGAGAATCGCGATCGGCATCGCGCCCGGCGGCGCGGCATGGCGACCCTTGATGCGAGCCCACGTCGGCGCGCTCATCAGCCCGATGATGACGACGGCGACCGCCGTCACGCCCGTCCAGATGTACTCCGGCGTCGCCGCGCCGTGCGTGTACAAGGCCTTCCGGCCGGGCCGCGCGCGGTACTTGATCACGAAGTAGATCAGCGCCGCCTCGACGAGGATGAACGCTATCCCCGTGACCGCGAGGATCAGGTTGTACAGGAAGTCGATGTCGCCCGCGTAGCTCGAGCTACCGGGCGACAGAAGCCAGCTCAGGGCCTCGCGCATCTCACGCTCTCGGGGCGGTGTAGCTGAAGTCGGCGGTCTTCGACTCACCATCGCCGACCGTGACCGTCATCGTCTTCGGGCCGAGCTTCTCGTGCCACGCCTCGATCTCGTACGTGCCCGGCGGCAAGCCCTTGATCTCGAACGCACCGTTGTCGTTCGTCGTCGCGAAGAACGGGTGATCGAGCACGCCGACGTAGGCCTGCATCCAGCTGTGCACGTTGCACTCGAGCGGCACCATGACCTCGCGGCGATTGAAGCTCCGCTTGGTCACCATCGGTCGCGGCTGGCTGATGTTGAAGCCGCGGTTCTCCTTCGGCACGGCTTTGATGTTGTGCAGCACGGGGTCGCTGTTCTTGATGTCGATCGTCTGGCCGACCATCGTGCCGAACACCCGCGGCTTGTATAGACAGCCGTCCTGGTCGATCGTCACCGCCTCGCTCGGCGCGGTGTAGCTGGCGCCGGCAGGCAGACCGCTCTTCACGTAGACGAACACGTTCGCGACCTTGCCGTTCTTCACGACGTACTGCGGGTCGGAGACCGTGCCGGCGTGCTTCGCCTTGCACTCGGCTTCCGCGCTCATGTCGATCGCCGGGTTCGCGGGCGCGTTGCCGGCGAACGATACCGTGCCGCTGATCGTCGCGTTGCCTCGCGGGCCGCTCGACTGCGTCGCGGCAGCCTGAGTCCCCTCGTTCGACGACGCCGCCTCGTCGTTGCCACCGCACGCGAGCACGGCGACAGCCGTGCAGACCAACACTCGCCTCATTTTCAGACCTCCCGATGGGATTCCTCGAGCGAGCGCCCGCGTCGGCGCGCTCGCGCGACTACGATGAAGCCTAGTCCGGCGGTAAGCAACGTCGTCACTGCCGGGGCGACGTAGACCGTTGCCGGGGTCGGTACGTCAAGGTACAACGCGTACCAGCCGCTCACCGCGCCCCGTACCTCGTCCTCCCCGTTGGACCCGTCCGCCACGAAGAACGCAATCGGGATCGGGACCCCGGCCGCGAACCGGGGCGACCGCCCGGTGTCACTGCTGGCGAGTGCGCGCGTGAGCTGCACGCGCCACTCGCCGGCGTCGAAGCGCGCCTGGTGCGTGACCTCCGCTGCGCCGGCGCGCGCGGCGAACTTGCCGAGGCCGGTCGCCGTGCCTTCCTCGATGCGGTCGGGCGAGCTCGACCAGCGCCACAGGTACACCGGCCGCCGCGTGCTTCCCTGGAGGAAGTACGGCCGCTCGGCGCCTTCACCGTACGTGATCGGGAACTGGACCGCGACCCGGTCGGGGCCTTGCTGCGTCGAGATGGGACCGTCGGCGTCGGTCATCGTACGCGCGATCCGGCCGAGCCACTCGTTCCATGCGGGGCTCGGGCTCGCCGACGGGTCGTGCCACGTGAGCCGCACGGCGAGCCGCTGACCGTCGTGAAGTGCCTGCACCCAGACGCCGTCGACCGTCGGCGCGAACCAGCGCGGCTTCACGATGATCTGGCCGACGACCGGCACCCACTGTCGCTCGACGTCGGCCCAGGCGCTGTCGTCGACCGCGCGCGGCAGGGCCTCGATGCGACGCGCGCGGAGGACTTCGCGGACCCGCGGCGGCTCCTCGGGCGAGAGACTGCGAACGTATTGCGCGACGTGCCAGAGCTGCTCGTCGGTGATCAGCCTACTCTGGATCGCGTCGGTGAACGACGGCATCGGCGTGCCGTCGAGCCCCGTGCGCATTCGGGCGTAGATCTGCTCGACGGTATTTCCGCCGCGGAACTTCCAGCTCTCGGTGAGGTCAGCGGCGCGGATGGGGAAGTCCCAGTCGTCAGTCAGCGTCGGCGCGGACGTGCCGTCACCGCGTCCCTGCTGGCCGTGACATTTGAAGCACTCGAGCTTCTGGTACGTCGCGCGGCCGTCCGCGATCGCGGCGTCCGAAGAACCCGGCGCGTTGCCGAGCTGCACGGGCCGCGCTTGCGCATTCGCGAAGTCCCTCGAGAACGACTTGATGTAGGCGACGAGATCGTCGCGGTCTCGCTCGCTCAGCAGATCCTCCCAGTCGGGCATCGCCGTCGCCGGCATGCCCTCGTCGATCACGTGGCGCAGATCCGCGTCCGTCGGAATCTCGCCGCTCGCCGTCGAGCGAATCTTGTACACGCCGCGCCTGAAGTCGCGCGGGCGGGGAAGCATGTAGGCGGCGCCCGGCCCGTCTCCGGCGCCAGTGTCGCCGTGGCAGCCGGCGCACCATTTGTCGTACGTGGCCTTTCCACGAGGGGCGGTCTGGGCGCGGAGGGTGGAGGGTAGAGGGCTGAGGGTGGAGAAGGCGAGAGCCGCGCCGAAGACGAAGCGGCAGCGCCGACGCAGTCTCCACCCTCTACCCTCCACCCTCCACCCTTGTCGAATCATCCCGGGCCTCCCGTCTTGCTCGACGGCGCCGGCGCCGGCGCTCCTGGTGCGGGAACCGGCTGCCGCGTTCCGGGCGGGTTAATCTGCTCCTCGTGTCCCGCCTCCCAGCGGCGCGGCCGCCAGCCGGATTGCGTGTAGATGAACATCGTTACCGCCCAGATCTGATCCTCGGTGAGGAAGTCCTCCCACGCCGGCATAGCTGAATTCCACGGCGCGCCCTCGCGCGGGAGACCGGGACCGCCCTTGGCGATGCGCCAGAAGACGTAGCTCTCGGTGAGCTGCGCGATCGTCCCGTTGTCGGCGAACGACGCCGGCGTCGGGCTAAACCCGTGCGCGAAGTGGCCGCGGCCGTCGACACGGTCGCCGTGGCAGGGAAGGCAATTCTGGTAGTAGATCGCCTTGCCCTGTCGGAGGTGCTCGTCCTGTGCGCCGCGCGCGCGAAGCGGGTTCTCGAGTCCCGTGAGCTGGAGCGTCTTCCCGCGGAAGGTGAGCTGTCCGGGCGGCGCGGGGTGGATCGACCGCAGCTCGATCGGCGTGGCGACGCGGGGTCTCGTCTGCTGGTAGGTCGTCCAGCCGACGAGGAGCGGCACGGCGACGAGCAGCGCCGTGCGCAGCCACCGCTTGTCGTCGTCGACCAGCGTCGCGTGCAACGGCTCACGGAAGCGGCGCCAGCGCGGCTCGTCGGCGCTGACGTAGATCAGCACTCCGGCGAGGATGGTGAGCATGTACTGGAGCACCACACTCTGCGGCACCGGGGCGCTCTGCACGCCGAAGAGCGGTGGCAGGTACGCGATACCGAACTTGACGAGCAGGTACGACCCGAGCATCACCAGCACCACCTGCCAGAACGGGTGGCGCAGGGCGCCGCGGGCGCGGCCTCCGCGCGGCGAGCGCGGCGTGCTGCCGGCGTGCTCGCTCGGGACGGTCGTCATCGACGACTAGCGAGGAAGCGGACCAGCGCCTCGAGCTGCGCCGCGGTGAGCTGCTGCCCGAAGGCCGGCATGGTGCCGGCGAACCGCTCGAAGCCGCGGGCGGTGTCCGCGTTCGGCTCGAGAAGGGATCGCCTGATGTAGTCGGCGTTCCGCTGCCGACCGATGGCGTCGAGCGGGGGCCCGACTTGGCCGCCCTGACCGCCGAGCTGATGACAGCCGATGCATCCCTTCTCGGCGAACAGCGCCGTCGGGTCGGTGGTCGTGGTCATCGCCGGCCCTGCCGGAGCCTGGGTGGCGCCGCCGCCACCGCCGCCGGCGGTCGGCGCGCCGCCCGTTCGGCGAATGTCGTCGGCGGTCACCGTCGCCTCGCCGCCCTGTGCCTGGAGGAACGCGATCGTCGCCCAGATCTGGTCGTTCGACATCGACCGTCGCATGTCGGGCATGATCGGCTCGAAGCCGGCGACGACGTGCTTGTTCGGCTCGACCATCGACTCGTACAGGTATGCTTTGCAGTCCATTCCGGGTCTGCGCGAGCCACACCGTGCGCCGATTGGCCCTTGCCCCGCATGATCGGTGAGCAGGTTCGGCGCACGCGTTCCGAGTCCGTGACACGCCGTGCACCCGCCGGCGCCGTTGTACATCCGCTCGCCGGCCGACACCAGCTGCTCGGCCGATACGTCACCGGTCAGCGCGAGCGTCTCCGGAACCTCCGACTCCAGCTGCGGGATGATGTGCGCGACTCCGGTGTAGAAGCCGACCACGGCCAGCGTCGCGAAGAGGACCTTGAGGTTCGTTCGCCACATGGCCGCTCAGTCTCCCGGCGCAGGGCGCGGCGTCAGGTCGGGATGCGTCACCGGCGGGCGTGCGGCGGCGCTCACCGGCGCCCCAGCGGCCCCGTGAGCCACACGCTCGGCGAGGCTGCCGAGCCAGAAGATGAACGCGACGAGCGCGAGGAAGATCAGCACGCAGGCCGTGATCATGTTCGCCGCGTAGCCGAGCGCCGGCGTCGCCGCCTCAGAGCTCGTGTCGCGCATGACCTCCCAGACGTGCCAGTGCTGGCGGATGCCGCTGCGCGCGAAGCCCATCAGCCCCATGAGCCACGTGAAGGTCACGGCGAGGATGAAGAGCGCGTACTGCGAGCGGTCCGGCATCTGTCCCCAGCGAATCGCTCCTCGGGACTCTGCACCCCGTCCTAAGAAAACGTCGATGACCGTTACGCCGACGATGCAGGCAAGCACCGCCAGCACCTGGTAGACGCTGAAGCCGATGCGGACGATCGCCTCGACGAAGTAGCCGTAGACACCGTAGAAGACCACGACCAGCGCCGCGATCCCGAACATCGCCGCCTGGATGAGCGTGCCGGTGCGCGCCCACGGCACGACCGGCCGTGTGTTCGCGCGCCGGTAGATCAGGAACGACAGGAAGGTCGTCAGGATCATGAGATTGACGGCCGTGTTCTTCGCGCTCATGACACCGAGCACGTTGAGGAACGGGTGGTGCGACCCGCCCATCGCCGCCAGCTCCTCGCGACTCGCGATCATCGTGTGCGGCGTCGCCCAGACGATCCAGCAGACGATGAGCAGGATGAGCATCCATTTCGTGTACGGCACGAAGCGCTCGGCCCCCGGGATGCGGCCCATGCCGATCCAAAGGTAGTAGTTGGCCGCGAGGAAGAGCACGCCGATGAGCACGGCTTGCACGATCCACAGCCAGCTCATGAAGCCGCCCATCATCGTAATGCCCATCTGCTGGTTGTACTCGTAGATCTCCCGGCCCAGCCAGTACCCGGCGAACGGCAGCACGATGAACGTCGAGATGGCGATGAAGTTCCCGACGTAACCCATCCAATCGTAGTGCGCGCGCTCCTCGGGCGTTCTCGCCGCGAGGAAGCGGTACGCGGCGTAGGCTGCTGCAATCGCGCCGCCGAAGACCGCGTTGCCGATCAAGCGGTGGATGTTGATCGGCATCCACGTCGCGTTGGCGAGCGCGTTCCAGAGCGCGACCTGGCCGGGAAGGGGATCGGGCGTCGCGTTCGATGGCGGCGACATCATATATGTCAGCCACCCGTTGGCGATGAACATGACCGCCGTGCCCCAGACGTTGAGGAGCACGCCGAGTCCCCAGTGCCCCCACTTCGCGCGACCGTACTTCCAGCGGTCCCACCCGTAGTAATAGAGGTAGAGCGTGAACGACTCGATGAAGAAGAGCGCCGCGTAGATCCACATGGAAAGGTTGAAGATGCTCGCCATGTGCGACCAGAACCGCGGGTAGAGCGTGGTAAGGCCGAACAGCAGCATCGCGCCCCACAACGCGGTCGCGCTGTACGCGAAGACGAGGAGTCGGGTGAACTCCTTGGAGAGCTTGTCGTACTTCTCGTCCTTGCCGACGATGCCGATCAGCTCCGTGACCATCGCGAACATCGGCACGCCGAGGACAAAGGCGGCGAACATCAGGTGAACTTCCGCGGCAATCCAGACGAAGCCGCGGCCGCCGATCCCCGGGAAGTGCCCGTAGGCGCCCGTCGTATCGCGGGCGGCTGCTTGGAGGAGCAGCGCGAGGTCAGTGAACATCCGCGCCGCTCTGGTCGCTCAGGAAAAACGGTGCGCGCTTCGAGAAGTCGACCGGCATCGAGCGTCGGACCTCGGCCATCAGCTCGACCGTGACCTCGGCGATCCCGCGGTCGCGAGCGTACTTCTCGAGTCGCTGCACTACCACCCCGCGGACGAACGACGGGATACGCTCGAGCCTCGCCTCGGCCTCCGGCGACCAGCGCAGCGCAGGGCGCGCGGGCGCTCCGTACGTCGCGGGGCGCAGGCGCTGGATCAGCGGCCGGTCGCCGGGCGGGTCGTAGACGCACGACGGATCTTCGGCGAGCTGGTCACCTGTTACTGCGAGCGCCCGCGCGCGGCAGCCGCCGCACACGGCGCGGTACTCACACCGCCCGCACCGCCCGCCGAGCGATGGCCCTCGCAGCTGCTCGAAGAGAGGGGCGTCGCGCCAGACGTCGGCGAACGATTGCCGTCTGAGATCGCCCGCCGCCGTCGGGTTGTACGGGCATGGCGTCAGCTTCCCGTCCGGCGTGATGCGGCAGTACTGCGTGCCGCAAGGGCAGCGCGTCTCGTAGTTGAGCACCGGTGAGTCCGGCGCGAGCTGGTGCACCAGGCGCATGAAGTGCGGCGCGCATTTCGCGCGCACCATCATGCGTCCGAGGTGCCGCCGGTGGTGCTCGACCAGCTCGACGAGCGTCGACTCGTACTCCGCGGGGCTCAGATCGGAGAGGTTGGCGCCGCGGCCAGTGGCGACGAGAAAATACGCGTTGAACGACACCGCGTCCTGCTCGGCAGCCCAGTCGACGAGGCGCCCGAGCTCGCACCGGTTGCCCTTCGTGACCGTCGTCTGGACGATGAAGTCGAGCCGGTGCGCGCGCAACCGCTGCAAAGCGGCTGAGGTTGCATGGAACGCCCCGCGCCCGTGACGGAAGTTGTCGTGGCGGCGCGGCTCCAGCGAGTCGACGCTCACCGCGACGCCACTGACGCCGGCGTCCTTGAGGGCGACGATCCGCTCCTCGGTCAGCAGCGTGCCGTTGGTGCCCACGACGACCGTTGCGCCGCGCCGCGTCGCATAGCTAGCAATCTCGGCGAGGTCTTCGCGCAACAGCGGCTCGCCGCCGGAGAGGATGAAGAGCGGAGCAGGGTTGAGCTCGAGGATCTCGTCCGCGATCCGCAGACACTCGGCCGTCGAGAGCTCGCCGTCCGCGGTCTCCGACGGTCCGGCCGATATGTAGCAGTGGGCGCACTCCAGGTTGCAGCGGCGCGTGAGGTTCCAGGCGACCACGTGGGGCACGAAGTGGTCGCTCGGGCGGGGCGTCGTCGCCACCGCGTCGCCGAACTCGAGCGTCGTGGACCTCACAAGCTCACAGGCCCACAAGCGCACAAGCCCACAAGCTCACAAGCGCTCCGGGTCGGTCCTCGACTGAGCCAGCAGGCTCTCCACCGCGGCTCTCGCATCCTCCGGCTTCACCAGCTTGAGGTCGACCGGACACTTCGCCGCCTTCTCCTGCACATCTCGAATCGGGCACCGTGTCATGCCCGAGGC
>JBHELH010000196.1:0-38607 GCA_046263215.1 Gemmatimonadaceae bacterium
CGTCGGCGCCTGGATCGAGGTGAAAGGTGCGCGGACGGCGGTGCCCATAGCGCCCGGCGAGGGAGAGAAGGAGGCCCGTCAGGACCTCGAGGATGAGCTGGATGACCTGACACCGGTCCCGTACTACCCGGGCTACGAGCCGCTCTGGATCGGGACGGGGCTGGCGAAGGCGGAGGTCGACGAGCGAGAGCTGGTGCATCCGCTCGCCGAGGGCTCGGAGGCGTACTACACGTACCAGAGCGGCGACACGGCCACGCTCCGCCTGCCCGACGGCCGCGTCATCCGCATCCGCGAGCTCCGCGTTCGGCCGCGCACGACGCGATGGAACCTCGCCGTCGGATCGCTCTGGTTCGACGCCGACCGCGGGCAACTCGTGCGCGCGATCTACCGGCTCGCCGAGCCGATCGACGTCTGGGCCGAGGTCAAGCGCCACGACCCGAACGAGCTCGATGACGTGCCGAAGTGGGTGATGCCGCTGATCTCGCCCCTCCGCGCGCAGGTCAACGCGATCGCGATCGAATACGGGCTCCATCACGGCCGCTTCTGGCTGCCACGCATCCAGGCCGCGGAGGGGGAGGCGCGAGTGAGTGCCTTCCGCGTGCCGTTCAAGATGGAGCAGAGCTTCCGCTACACCTCGGTCAACGCGCTCGACTCGCTCCCGCGGTTCGCGGTCGATGCGTCGTCACGGCGTGATTCCTTGCGGCGGACGCTCGACACGCTGGTGGGCCCGGAGCGGGAGAAGCTGCGGGATTCACTGCGCGCCGTGCGCCGCGCCGAACGAGACTCGGTGCGCGAAGGGCTCAAGAAGCGGATCGCGCAGTGCGACACGAGCGCCTTCCGCGTCGTGACGCGCTACCGTTTCGAGGGTTCTGAGGTCCCCGTCGCGGTCAGGATCCCGTGCGACCGGCAGAGGCTCGCGAGCTCGCCAGAGCTGCCGCCGTCGATCTACGACCCTGGGGAGGAGCTGTTCGGCCTCAAGGAGCGAGAGTCGCTGATCGCCGAGGCGCTTTCCCTCACGGCGCAGCCGGCCTTCGGCCCGCAGCCTCCGGTGGTTCGCTATGGCCTCCACATGATGCGCTTCAACCGCGTCGAGGGGCTCTCGGTGGGGGCGTCCATCGAGCAGCAGTTCGGGATGGGGTATAGCGCCCGCGCCGTCGGTCGGCTCGGCTTCGCCGACCTCGAGCCGAACGTGGAGCTGTCGCTCGCGCGCAGCAACCTGCTGCGGACGGTTCGTGTGACCGGCTACAACCGGCTCGTCGCGGCGAACGACTGGGGAGACCCGCTCAGCTTCGGGAGCTCGCTCGGCGCGCTGCTGTGGGGCCGAGACGACGGCTTCTACTACCGGAGCTCGGGCGCCGAGCTCGCCGGCAGCGGGGATCGGGGTGTCCACTTCGACTGGCGGCTGTTCGCCGAGCAGCAGCGGACGGCGAAGGTGGAGACGCAGTTCTCGCTCGCGAATGCAGTGGGCAACAGCAGCTTCCCGGCGAACATCGAGGCGACGTCGGGGACATACATCGGCAGCGCGCTTCGGATCGCGCACTCGTACGGGCTCGACCCGGAGGCGTTGCGCCTGCTGTCGGACCTCCGGCTGGAGGCGGCGGCGAGCGACGCGATGTACGCTCGTGCGGCGCTCGACATGACCGTGTCACATGGGCTAGGACGCATCGCGGGGACGCGACTCGCCGGCTCGGTGACGCTGTCCGGCGGTACGACTGCGGGTGACGTGCCGGTGCAGCGGCTCTGGTATCTGGGCGGTACGCACAGCGTGCGTGGCCAGCGCGCGGGCGCCGCTGTTGGCAACGCGTACTGGCTCACGCGCGGGGAGCTGGGCTTCGGAATCCCTGCCGCGCGGCCGACGCTCTTCGCCGACTGGGGCTGGGCGGGCGACCGCGAATCGTGGCGCGACGTCGGGCGGCCGCTGAGCGGGGTCGGGGCGGGGGCGTCGTTCGTCGACGGAATGGTGCGCTTCGACGTGGCGCGGGGGATCAACCCGGAGAAGCGCTGGTCGGTGAATCTCTATGTCGAGGCGCGGTTTTGAGCGGCGCTTCGCGCCGCCGCTATCGGTACTTCAGCTATCAGCTATCGGTCCGCGCTTCGCGCGGACGCTATCAGCTATCAGCTATCAGCTATCAGAAGCTTTGACGGCCCGGCCGCAGCGCCGGGCTTTTTTGATGTGGCGTAGGGGACCGAGGGCACCATATGTAAGGGTTTGATGGCGCTGCTCGACAGGGCGGGGCAGGCTGCTCACCGTAGGCGCGTCGGCGGATTGTCTTGGCTGCTTCTCCCTCGGACCGATACCACCGAGCATCACATGACAACGACGCGACTCACCTCGGCACTTGCGGCGCTCACCCTTAGCGTCGCCCTCGGACACTCTGCGTCGGCGCAGGCCTCCGGGTCGTTGACGCTCGACTCCTATCGCCGCGCGCGCGACGCATTGATGCGTGGCATCGAGGCGATGGGTGGGCTCGACTCGATCCGCGCGCTGCAGGACGTCACCGTCGAGATGCGCGGCGCTTCGCATTTGCGCGGCCAGAGTCTGCGCGCCGATCCGCCGTACGACGCTCCGGCTTACGCGGGCACGGTCGTCTTCGACGCGCGCAACGGCCGGCTGCGCCTCGAGGAGCAAGGGGCGTTTTCGGCCGGCTTCCCATTTCACAGGCTCATTGTGACCGACGGGCGTCAGCGGTTCGTCGGCGATCTACGTCAGCGCACGGTCACGGCGGGCGGTAACGCTGCGCTCTCGGCGCACCAGTTTATCCTCGAGCGATTGCCTCACCACGTGCTCGTCGACCAGCTCGATCGACTCGCCAGCCTCCGCTGGCTTGGTGAGACGACGGTGGGGGGAGTGCGCTACCATGTGATTGCGGGCACCGCGCCGGCCGGTCCTGGCGGCGCGCCGCCCGTCAGGAGCTTCTACTTCGACGCGGGCACGGGCCGGCTCGCGAAGTTCGAGACCGTCTTGCCCGACGCCGTCGCCGGCGACGCAGTACTGGAAGTCGCGTTCTCCGACTATCGAAAGGTCGGCCCGCTCATGGTCGCGTCGCGCCGCACCCAGCGCTTCGCGGGTGAGGTGACCCAGGACTACCGGTACGCCGACGTGCGCGTGAACACGCGGCCCGCCGATTCGCTCTTCGCTCGCCCCGCCGGGCTCACCGAGTCACCCCAGACGGCAAACACGCCGCAGCCCGAGCGCTTCTCGCAGGTCGCGCCCGGCGTTCATGTGCTCGAGAACGTTGCGCCGGGATACAACATGCTGGTCGCCGAGTTCGGCGACCACCTCGTCGTCGTCGATGCGCCGAACAACTCGACCGTGACCGAGCGGGCGATCGCGACGATCAAGCGCAACATTCCAGGGAAGCCGATCCGCTACGTCGTGCCGACGCACCACCACAGCGACCACGCCGGCGGCATCCGCGCGTTCGTCGCCGAGGGCTCGACAATCGTCACGACGCCGGGGAACGCGGCCTTCTTCCGCCGCGTCGCGGCGGCCAACCCGCACACGCTCCGCCCGGACGCGCTGTCGCGCTCCCCGCGCGCACCGGTCATCGAGACGTTCACCGGCCGCCGCGCCTTCACCGACGGTACGCGGACGCTCGAACTGCGCGACATCGGGCCCAGCCCGCACGCGCAGGAGCTGGTGATCGCCTACGTGCCCGGCGCGGGAATCGTCTTCCAGGGCGACCTGCTCAACGCGGCCAGCGACGGCACGCTTCAGGCGGGGAACGAGGGGACCCCGCACTTCGAACAGTGGCTCGACCGATCGGGCCTCGAGGTGAAGACGATCCTTGGCGTGCACTCACCGGCCTGGACGCGCGCGGAGCTGCGCCGCGCTGTGGAGATGATGCGCGCGGGTCAATGAAGCGCCGCGAGTTCGTCGCCGACCTCGCGCGCGCCGCGGCGCTGTGCGCGGTCGTGCCGAACGGCTGGCGCGTCAGCACGCGCACGCGATTCCCGGATGACCCATTCCAGCTCGGCGTTGCCTCTGGCGACCCGACACCGACGGGCGCCGTCATCTGGACGCGACTCGCGCCCCTGCCGCTTGAGCCCGAGGGCGGTATGCCGGGGGAGCGCGTCGCCGTCGCGTGGGAGGTCGCCGGCGACG
This sequence comes from Gemmatimonadaceae bacterium, assembly GCA_046263215.1. Lineage (GTDB taxonomy): Bacteria > Gemmatimonadota > Gemmatimonadetes > Gemmatimonadales > Gemmatimonadaceae > JBHELH01. The sequence continues at coordinate 4,106 of JBHELH010000196.1, forward strand.
ACGGATTCCGTCAGGTCACGAAGCGAGGGCGCGCGACGGCGGCGCACGAGCTCTCGTACAGCGTCCACGTCGACGTGGACGGTCTCGCGCCCGACCGGTGGTACTTCTACCGATTCGCCGCGGGAGGCGCGACGAGTCCCGTGGGCCGCCTGCGGACGACGCCGGCGCCGGGGGCGGCCACTCCGCTGCGCTTCGGCGTGGCGTCATGCCAGCACTACGAGCAGGGACTCTTCACCGCGTTCCGGCACATGGCGGCGGAGGAGCTCGATCTCGTGGCGCACCTCGGGGACTACATCTACGAGTACGCGGGCACGGACTCCACGGCCACGTCGCGACGCGTGCGCAAGCACGTCGGGCTCGAGATCCGCACGCTCGACGACTACCGCCGGCGATACGCGCAGTACAGGAGCGATCCGCTGCTCCAGGCGGCGCACGCCCGTTGCCCGTGGATCGTGACGTGGGACGACCACGAGGTCGACAACAACTACGCCGGCGGGGTCGGCGAGAACGTCATGGAGTCGGAGGAGCAGGTGCGCGCCCGTCGCGCGGCTGGTTATCAGGCGTGGTGGGAGCACCAGCCGGTTCGCGTCCCCCGCGCCCGGTCGTGGGCGGACCTCTCGATCACGCGCGCCTTCGACTGGGGCTCGCTGGCGCGCTTCTGGGTCCTCGACACGCGCCAGTACCGCGGCGACCAGCCGTGCGGCGACGGCACGCGGAACGTGCCCTGCGGCGACTGGGCCGATCCGTCGCGCACGATGCTCGGCAGCCTGCAGGAACGCTGGCTCACCGAGGGCCTTGGTGCGTCGGCAGCGAGATGGCAGGTCCTCGCGCAGCAGATCATGGTCGCGCCGTTCGACGAGCAGGCCGGCGATGCCGTGCGCGTGTCGATGGACCAGTGGAGCGGCTACCCGGCGGCGCGCGACCGCCTGCTCGGCGCGATCTCGGAGCGCGCGCCGAACCGCGCCGTAGTGCTCACGGGCGACATTCACGCGAGCTGGGTGAACGAGCTCCGCTCGAGCTTCGCGGCGCGTGGGGCGCCGGTCGTCGCCGCGGAGTTCGTTGCCACGAGCATCTCCTCCGATGGCGACGGGGCCGAGCGCTCGTCGTACGCGACCGATGCGGCACTCGCCGAGAACCCGCACGTGAAGTGGCAGCACGCCCGGCGTGGGTACCTCGCGTGTACCGTGACGCCCGAGACGTGGCGCACGGAGTTCCGTACGGTGCCGTTCGTGACGAGGCCGGACGCGCCGATCGAGACGTCGAGCCGATGGCGGCTGACGCGGGGAAGGCCAGGGGTCGAGCGCGAGTAAGGACGCCTACTTCGCGGACAGGCGGCCGCCGCTCGCCGGCGGCAACAGCGACCGGATCTTGGCACGTGGCGCGAACCGGGCGCCCGAGTAGTTCAACAGGATGATGGCCGTGTAACGCCCGTGCCAGGGTCGACCAACCCCTTGTTGACTTAGGCCTCCGCCCGGCGTATACCTATGTCAACAAGGGGTGGGACCCGGTCATGGCCAGCGACCTCTTCGTCGGCACGCTCGACATCCTGATCCTCAAGGCCGTCAGCTGGGGCCCGCGCCACGGCTATGCGATCGGCCGCTGGATTCGCGAGACGACTCGCGACGTCCTCGACGTCCAGGAGGGCGCACTCTACCCCGCGCTCCACCGCCTCGAGCGCAAAGGCCTCCTCGCGGAGCAGTGGGGCGTCACCGACACCGGGCGCGAGGCGAAGTACTACTCGCTCACCGCCGGGGGCCGCGCCCGGCTCCGCGCCGAGGTCGCGCGCTGGAACCGCTTCTCTCGCGCGGTAAGTGCCGCCCTCTCCGCCAGTAGCGCCTAGCCTCACGAGTCCACCACCGCGCACCGCGCACGGCGCACCAAGGTCGACATGAAGCGTTCATTCCGCCTGAGCGACTCCAAGCCCAATCCCGGCCGCGACGTGTCCGATGAGCTGCGCTTCCACCTCGAGATGCGCACGCAGGAGTTCATCGAGCAGGGGATGACGCCCGACGACGCGCGCCGCGCTGCACGCGCCGCCTTCGGCGACGTGGGCGAGATCGAGGCCGAGGTGCGGAGCGAGCGTGCGCGGCGAACCCGCGAGCGCCGGCACCGCGACTGGCGGCGCGGCGTCGCGATGGACTTCACGTACGCGCTCAGGACGCTGCGCCGCAACGGCGCGTTCGCGGCGACGGCCGTGCTGATGGTGACGCTCGGGATCGGCGCGGCGGCCGCCGCGTTCGCCGTCGTCAACGGCGTGCTTCTCCGCCCCATGCCTTACGCCGACCCGTCGCGGCTCGTAATGGTCTGGACCGTCGGCCGCGGGATGGGCGGGGTCGAGGAACGACAGTGGCCGCTCTCCGCCCCGAACTACCTCGACATCGCCGCGTGGCAGAAGTCCCTCGAGGGCCTCGCCGCATTCCGGTTCTGGCCCTACACGCTGGGCGACGCGACCGGTGACCCGGAGATGCTCGCCGGCTCCCGCGTGTCGGCGGAGCTGTTCCCGATCCTCGGCGTGCGGCCGCTGCTCGGGCGGGCCTTTACCGCCGACGAGGCGCGCGCGGGCGGTCCGAAAGTCGCAGTGATCGGGCACGACCTCTGGCAGCGCCGCTTCGGCGGCTCGGCGGCGGTCCTCGGCCGCCAGGTCACGCTCAGCGGCGAGCGCTTCACGATCGTCGGCGTGATGCCGCGCGGCTTCGCCTTCCCGCGCGGCGCGGAGCTCCCGGCGCCGTTCGGCTTTCGCCCGCGCACGGAGCTGTGGACGCCGCTCGTCTTCAGTGAGCTCGACCTCCGGCTGCGCGGCACGCAAAACCTTGCGGCCGTCGGAAGGATCAAGCGCGGACTGGCCGTCCGGGACGCGCAGTCGGACCTGGCGCAGGTAGCCAGGCGCCTCGGGGAGGAATACCCGCGGTTCAGTGCGGGCACGGGCCTCAACGTGGTCCCCCTGAAGGAGCAGGCGGCCGCGCCCGTGCGCCGGGGACTGCTCCTCCTCATGGGATCGGTCGGCTTCGTGCTGCTCATTGCCTGCGCCAACGTCGCCAACTTGCTACTCGCACGTACAGCCGGCCGCGCTCGGGAGTTCGCGGTGCGCGCGGCACTCGGCGCGTCCCGGGTGCGGGTGGCACGGCAGCTCGTTACCGAGAACCTCGTTCTCACCTTCGCAGGCGCGGCCCTCAGCCTCCCGGCCGCGGTGTGGGGCTCACGCGCGCTCCTCGCGCTCGTGCCCGGAAACCTCCCGCGCGCCGACGACGTCGCCGTCGACGTCCGGGTCGTCCTCGTCACCGTCGCCGTCGCGACCGCCGCGGGGGTCATATTCGGTATCGCGACCGCGTTCCACAGCGGGCACGCGACCCTCGCCTCCGGCCTTCAGGGCGTGCGGTCCACGGCGGGTCTGGCACGCGGCGTCGGGCGGCGTGCGCTCGTCGCCGCGGAGGTCGCGCTGTCGCTGGTGCTGCTCGTCGGGGCCGGCCTTCTCACGCAGAGCTTCCTTCGGCTCCACGGCGTCCCCGCGGGCTTCGACCGCGATGGCGCGATGACGGCGGGGCTACTGATGCGGATCGGCTCGAGCTTCAACCCGGCGCACGACGGCCCGCGATGGTCGGCGTTCTTCTCCGAGTACGCGGACCGGCTCAGCGCGCTGCCGGGCGTCGAGGCCGCCGGCGGTGTCAGCTCGCTTCCGCTCTCGGGCTCGATCGAGACAGCCGGCTTCGCGGTCGAGGGCCAAGTGCGCGCTCCCGGCAGCCAGCCGCCGAGCGCGGCGTACGCGGTCGTGACCCCGGGATACTTCCGGGCGATGCGGATTCCGATGGTCGCCGGCCGCACGTTCGATTCGCGCGATCGCGCCGGCGGACTTCCCGTTGTTGTGGTGAACGAGGAGTTCGCACGGCGCTACTGGCCCGGCGAAGCCGCCCTCGGTAAGCGCATCATCATCGGCTTCTTTGGACCGTCGTCAGCGGCAACGGAGGTCGTGGGCGTCGTCGGCGACGTCAGGCAGACGACCCTCGACGCCCCGATGACACCTGCGATGTATTTCCCCGTGACGCAGCTGCCCTATCCGTTCCTGACGTTCGTGGTGCGCACGAAAGGGTCGCCCCCGACGTCGGCACTGCCACTCATGCGCCGCGAGCTCAAGGCGATGGACCCGTCGCTCGCGCTCCACGACGCACAGACGTTGCGCGAAGTGACGGACGCGTCCCTCGCCCGCCAGCGGTTCAGCATGATCGTGATCGGCACGTTCGCCGCCACGGCGCTCGTACTCGCGATGGTCGGCCTGTACGGCGTGATCGCCTACAGCGTCGCGCAGCGCACGCGCGAGATCGGCGTCCGCATCGCGCTCGGCGCATCGTCGCGCAACGTGCTCGCCCTGGTCGTCGGCGAGGGCGTGCGGCTCGCCGCCGTCGGCGTCGTCGCCGGCCTCGCCGTCGCCTCCGCGACGACGCGTCTAATGCGGAGCCTCCTCTACGGCGTCAGCGCGACCGACGCCGGCATCTACGCCGCCGTCGCCCTCCTGACGGCGGCGGTGGCTGTGCTCGCGAGCTGCGTCCCCGCCCGGCGGGCGACGCGGGTGAGTCCGACAGCGGCGCTGAGGGAGGGGTGAGCGCGAAGCGCGCTCACCCCTCGCTATCAGTAAGAACGCTATCGGCTATCAGCTATCGGCTATCAGTAGCGAGGACGGCGGCCCTGCGGGCCGCTGATAGGATGGACGGAGTACCGAGTTGCGGGGGGGATGTCTCACACCAAATGCAGCCGAAGCCCCGCCCCGCGCGCAGCGCGGGCGGGGCCGTCCAAAGTACTGATAGCTGTTAGCTGATAGCGTCGCCGCCGCAGGCGGCGACTACACCCGCGACCACATCTTCACGAGCCGGCGCCAGATCCCGCCGCCGCCATGCGTCGCGCTGGGCAACTCGCGCGGCGAGCTCATGACGCGAAACTTCATGACGATGTCACCCAGCCGCAGTGTCCCGCCGTCCGGGAGCGCGCGCTCGGTTGCCACGCGATACCCGTCGACGTATGTGCCGTTGGCGGACTGTAGATCGACGACGTACCACGTTCCCCGCTTCAGCAGCAGCGTCGCGTGTGAGGTGGAGACGCTGTTGTCCGTGAGGCGGATGTCGGTATGCTCGCCGCGGCCGAGCGCGCAAACGGGACGCTCGATACGGAACACCTTGCCGGAGAGCGGCCCGCGCCCGACCTCGAGCACCGCGAGGGCGGGCGTGGACGGGAACGCCGGGGTCATCGTCGGCGCCGCCGATGCCGGTGGTGGCGCCGCCGGAGGCCGCGCCGGCCGACGTCGTGGTTCGGCGAGGCCGAGCGGGTCCGGCTCCGCCGCGCCGGCGAAGAGCTCGATCTCGCCCGCATTCCGCTCGAAGGCCGCCGCGAGCGGGCTGGCGTCGATGTCGACACGGTACTCCTCGGTCCCGATCCCGAGCACGTCGCCGTGCTTGAGCGTCTGCGGTCCGGTCATGCGCGCACCGTTGACGAACGTGCCGTTCGCGCTCTCGTCGGTGACGGTGAATCCGCCGCGCCCCGGCTTGACGAAGGCGTGTCGTCTCGAGACGTCGGTCCCGTCGACAGTAATGTCGCAGTCCGCCCCGCGGCCGATGACCAGGCCGTCGCGGGGAACCTGGTAGACGCATCCGGTACCGAGCTCGATCAGTCGCCCGCCGACGACGGGAACCGACATCGCCGCGACGACCGCAGTCGGCGCACGCGACGTATCACTCGGCGTCTCGCGCGGCCTCGCCGTCTGCTCGGCGCGTTCGGGGGTTGCGTCGGCGCCGTACATCAGCCGTACCGGGCCGAGCGCCAGCCGCGCGCCGTGGCTGAGCGGGTGAGGCATCGCGCCGAGCGGGCCGCCGTCGACCTTGACGATGACGGCCGCGGAGATGCGCTGAATGAGCGCCGTCCCGTCCGGCCGGATCGTGATGACCGCTGCCGGCGCCAAGGCGGCGAGCGACGTAAGCTCGACCGCGTCGGGGCCGCGCCCCCCGAGCACGTTACGCCCGAGGCGCAGCTCGTACCGCTCCGAGTCCGCGACGAGGACTGGCATGGCGGTCAGCGCCCGCGGCGCAACTGCTTGAGGGAGAGGCCCGTAGGGGCCTCTCCGGCAAGTAGCGCGCAGCGCTCGGGCAGGATGATTGGCAACGGCATGGGTCGAATGATTCGACGACCGAGCGGGCGGATCGTGACGCTGAGGGCGGAATGATCCGCTGCGGCGGGCATCCGAATGAACACAGCGCGAGCGGCGAGCGGTGCATTATTACCGACGCGTCGACAAACAGATCGTAGGCCCGCGTCGAGCATGACGATTTGACCGAAACACCGCCGTTGCTACATCGCCTCCGATTGCCTCCCCGTCGCACCCTGCCGTATGTCGCGTCGCTTTTCGCCGTGCCGCTGGCGGAGAACGCGATGCGGTCGCCTGCTGTAGGGCGCACGGGTGACTCTGGCCAAGGCTGCATCGTGCGCGAGGTGTCTCGTTCGCGGCTCGTGCTCGCGGACGGCCGCGAGGTATATGTCGAGCCGTCCACCTTCGCCCGCTCCGGGAGCGCAGTGCTGCTCGCCGGAACGCCGAACTACGTGTGGCGGCCAGTCGCGGGACGACCGGTAGCCCTGGAGGCGCGCTTTGGCCACTTCGGGGCGGCCATCGGCGCGGACGGCCGGGTCTCGCTCGTCCCTTCGCCGCTCGATGCCCGCCTCATCAAGCATGTTCGCGTGCTTGGGCGTGGCGACGGCGTTTGGGACGCGGTGTTCATCGAGCTCGAGCCACCCGGCTGGGTTGCGGGGGAGGCAGGCGTCGCCGCACGTGTCTGGCATGGTGTGGTCGACGGGCGGAGATGGCTTCGTCTCGAGGAGATGCCGCGGCCGACCGGGGCGCGGGTGTATCCCGGCTCCACTCCGCCGGCGCTCATTCGGCGGGGGGACACGCTGGCGTGGGCCCTCCCGGTCGAGACACCGGGTGGACAAACCGAGGCCGTCGTCTACGAGCGGCGAAACGGCCGGTGGTCATACGAGCTAGTGCCGACGAACAGCCCGGCGTACCTGGTACCGGCCTACTCGGACTCGCTTGGTCTCGTGCTCGCCGTCGTTCGTGCTCTGCCGCCAGCGGAGGAGAATGGACTGTATTTCCTGGTGCGACGTCACTCGTGGCAGACGCTCCGCAGGCCGGCGGATCGCGTATACGAGCCGTCGCTGACCTTCGCCGGTACGGCCGGCTTCCTGACCTGGCGGACGCTGCTCCCTGATGAGGGAGGCATGCGGTGGGAGGCCAGGGCGATGATCGGGCATCTCGAAGCGCAAGACGGCCCAATCGTGAGGCTCGATTCGAGCGTAGTGCACATGGCCGCGCCGGTCAGTCCACGGACCGGAACGCGGCTGTGGGTGGTTGATCACGTCGGCGAGGGCGGTCGCGGGAACGAGCTTCGAGTGATCAGAGACTCGGCTGAGACGGCAGTCGTGCTGACTCGGATCCCGAGTCCGTTCCAAGGATTCTTCGCGGCCGCCTTGCAATCGCCAGTGGAATTGTTGATCGCCGGACCGGTGCCTGGTCGAACGGAAACTGAACCGGGCGTCGTGACACTACTGCTCCGTTTGCGCGTGCAATGTCCGCGCGGAGTCGGCCGGCCCGACTAGCCGATCCATTTCGAATCGTTGCGCCGCGTCACCGCCCTGCATCGCGGGGCGGGAAACCGATGCGCGCCCACCAACAAGGAGGCGTTCTCATGTCAACGATCAGACTTCGCGTGTTGCTCGCCGCCGCGACGGGACTTGCTCAGCTCGCGTGCGCTGACGCGGTCGGGTTGCTCGGAGCAGGGCTCGACTTGGACATCGTCGTGCCCGGAATGAACCCGACCTCGGCAAAGGCTGGGAGGCCAGGCCAAGCCCCGGGGACAGCGCTCGCCGATGTGCTGGCAACGGACGACGGCACGTCCGCGCCCGCGACGGGCGACGGGTCGACAGAACCGACGTCCGGCGAGTCGACGTCGGAGATTCCGCCGGAGTTCCAGGTTCCCCCAACAATCAAGTCCTACCATTCCGACGCCGGATTCGGGCCCAGTACTGCGTGGGGTCAGGCCGGCATGCGCTACGAAGCCAGCCACGCGAAACAGACCGTCGCGTTGTCGCTCCGGTTCAACTACTCACCAGTGGCTACGGCATCCGCGACCGACCAACGAAGCGATTGGTGGCCGGCGACGCGCGATTTGTTCACCAGTACGCAGATCAGTATCGGTAAGGACTGCGGCCACTCGGCGGATGCGAGAGGTGAGCACACAGCCTGGCACAAGCTTCCCATCCCGCTTGGCACACTATCGGAGTTTGGGCACACTACGCAGAGCAGTAACAAAGCAGCCGCGCAATCACCCTGCGCTCCGGATTCCGGCGGCGGCAGCGGAGGAGGGGGCGGCGGCACCGGCGTGTACGTGTGCTACTGCCTGGACTATTACAGCCCTGTAACCGGTGAGTGGGAGCACGGCGGAATCATCTACTGCCTCGAGGCTTGATGCCTCCGCGACGCGCCCGCCCAACCGGCGTTCAATCCCTTTGTTCGAGGCCACATCCAATGACACTCTCCAGGATTACCTCCATGGTCACCCGGGCCGCGACAGGACTGGCGCTCGCGGCCGCGATCGGGGTCCCGGTCGCCACCGCACAGAGTGCACCGCGCCGTCCTGTGCGCGTCGCGATACCAAGTAAGTTCCCTACACCCGAGGCTCGCGCCCTCGTGGTCCGCTACGCGGCACCGGACGAGGGCGACGTGATCGTCCTGAACGACGCAGGCTTGACGACCGAGTCGTTCCACGCCGCCTTGGCGTTGCTGCGTCACCTGCGAAAGTCGGCGCCCGCGCCGGAGCAGGACGTAGTGGCCACGGTCAAAGGCTTTGCGCCGCTACGCGCGGACTCGCGACTCCTCTCACGACTCGCGGCGCTCCTCGCGCAACTGCGGTCGCGGCCCTTGGTCCGCATCGGCAACCTTGGCCAGGGGCGTTGGCTCGAGCTGTCGGACGCCGCTCTCTCGACGTAGCGAGCCGCTGTCCGCAATCCGAGCACGGATTGCCGGCCGCGCGCACGCGCGGCCGGGCTTTCCGCTCTCGACGCTCCGGCGTAACCATTGGCCCCGAGCGCGAACCCGCGGGCCTTTTGGCGGCGCTCGTGCAGATGACGGGTGTCCACCGCGCGCCACTCCTCTACCTTGAGACTCATGGTCACACGTCGGGACTTCGTCCTCGGGGGCACGGTCGGGGCCGTCGCGGTGCTCGCCCGGCCCGCGCTCCTTCTCGGGAATCGCGAGCGCTACGACGTCGTGCTCCGTGGCGGACGCGTGGTCGACGGAAGCGGCCGGGCGGGTGTGGATGCGGATGTCGCGATCCGCGGTGGGCGTGTGGTCGCGGTCGGGCGTGCCCTTCGCGACACGGGGCGACTCGAGATCGACGCGCGTGGGCTCGTCGTCGCGCCGGGGTTCGTCGACATCCACTCGCACGGCGACGGCTCGCTGTGGGCGGACCCACGGGCCGAGTCCGTCGTCCGGCAGGGGATCACGACAATTGTCGTCGGGCAGGACGGCTCCTCGCGCGCGCCGGCGAGTGGTGGCGACGAAGACGACGCGCGCCGCCTCTCGTCGTTCGGCGCGCTGTGGGCCGCGCTGCGCGATCTCCGTCCCGCCGTCAACGTCGCATCCATGGTGGGGCTGGGGACCGTTCGCGCGTACGCGGTCGGCGACGCGAATCGTCCGGCGACGCCAGCGGAGATGCGACGCATGGCGCGCATCGTCGACGCGGCGCTCGCGGACGGCGCGTGCGGGGCGTCGTCCGGACTCGAGTACACCCCGGGCGCGTTCGCGCCGCGCGAGGAACTGGTTGCGCTCTGTCGGCCGCTCGCTCGGCGGCGCCTCCCATACGCGACGCACCTGCGGAACGAGGACGACTGGCTGCTCGAGGCAGTGGACGAGGCGATCTCGGTCGCGCGCGACGCTGGCTGCCCGCTCCAGATCTCGCACCTCAAGACGCAGGGCCCGCGCAACTGGGGGAAGCTGAACGACGTCTTCGCGCGCGTGGCGGCCGCACGACGGGCGGGGCAGGACGTGACGTTCGACCGGTATCCGTACGTCGCGTACCAGACTGGTCTCACGAACCTCTTCCCGATCTGGAGTCGCGACGGCGGCGCGCGCGAGCTCCTCGCGCGGCTCGAGAGGGCGGATTCCGCGGACCGCATCCGGCGCGAGACGCTCGCGAAGGTCGAGCTCATCGGCGGTTGGGACAACGTCATGATCTCCGGCGTCTCGAGCGCGCAGGACAAGCCCGCGGAAGGGAAGCGCCTCGGGAGCTACGCCGCGTCCGTCGGACGCGAGCCATACGAGGTCGCCGTCGAGCTACTTCGGCACAGCGGTGGCAGCGTCGGGATGGTCGGCTTTGCGATGAGCGAGCAGAATCTCGAGCGCATCCTCGCGCACCCGCACGGCATGGTCTGCACCGACGGTGGCGCGTTCGCGGTCGAAGGTCCGGCGCGGCGCGGCCACCCGCACCCGCGCGGACTCGGCAGCTTCCCGCGCGTGCTCGCGCGCTACGTGCGCGAGCGCCGTGCGCTCAGCCTCGAGCAGGCGATTCGGAAGATGACCTCGCTCCCGGCCTCGCGCGTCAGGCTCCGCGACCGCGGCTGGATCGCGCCTGGGCTGGCAGCCGACGTTGTCGTCTTCGACGCGGCAACGATCGAGGACCAGGCGACGTTCGCCGATCCGTTCCGCTATCCGACTGGCATCAAGGCCGTGCTCGTGAACGGCGCCGTCGCGCTGCTCGACGGGTCGAGGACCGACGACCGCACAGGGCGACCCCTCCGCGTACGGTAGAACGCTTGCCGCCAGCAGTTGAGCTCGTCTAGCGCGCTGTTGCCCGCGACTTGGTGGCTCGTCACGGAGACGCCGGCGTGCGCTCCACAACGCTTGCCGTGGTGCGTGGCGTCGGTCATCCGCCAGGCGAACCGCGGATGTGCCGAGCTCATCCTTTGCTTCCTAAGCTCGATCGGGGGCTTCGCCTATGTCGCCACTCGCCAGCTACGACGCGTCCTGGACCTGCCAGCACGAGCGCCGTCCTCACACGACAGTGTGTCTGCTCTGCCGTCGCGATGAACGAGCTGCGGTGCTCGCGCGGCGCCGCCGCGCCGTTGGCCGCGTCAGCCTCATCGGACTGGGCGTGGTCTTCTTCAGCGCGGGCGGCGTCGCCGCGGTCACGGCGTTGGAGGGCCGCTGGCCCGGGGCTCCATTCCTCGGGCGCTGGCCCGCGGCCGACGGCTGGTTCGACGTCGCCCGGACGCGGACGCGCGAGGCCATCTCCAGCCTAACGCGGCGCGCGTCGGCGGCACCAGTGCCGATCTACGCGTCGCCAGTCGTGACCGACTCCGTCACGCTCACGGACAGCGTCCACGGTGTGGCGCGGGCGGACCCGGTCCTCGCCGCGCTGAACGAGGCGCTCCGCCAGGCGCAGGACTCCGCGGCCGGCGTCGCAGCCGTGCCTCCCCTCAAGCCGATCGTCGGCGAAGGTCGCACCCCGCTCCGCGACGGGCTGGTCGCAGTGCGTACCGGCGACACGGTGGCCGTGCACTTCGACACGCCCCTCCTGCGCACGCGCCAGACGCAGAAGTTCGAGCAACTGGTGCGCGCCACGCTTCCCGCGATCTATGGCGCGGCCGTCGACTCCCTGCTCGCCACCGTCGCCGCGGGGGAGCTCATCCGCGGCGTGGATCCGACCGCTCAGACGGCAACGCACGGCGTGTATCTGCCGCTCGCCGGCGGATGGAGCCTCGCGCTCTGGCCCGAAACCCGCCCCGGCCGCGACGGGCCGCTCATCATCACCTACCGCACCGCACTCACGCGCTGAGCCACGCGCCGACGAGCCAGACGCAGAGCGGGCCCGGGGAGACCCCGGGCCCGTTTCGCATGAGTTGAGCCGAGCGCTACGTCAGGTGACGCTGCCGGGCAGATGGAGGAACACGCGCTCACCTTCGACGAAGTTCGGTCGGTCGGTGGGAGTGTGCAAGCAGAAGGCGAAGAGCTCGCCACGCTGACCCGGCGCGCCGCTGGCGATCGGGATGTTGAGGAACTCATCGAGCGGGCAGCCGCCGAGCGTCGCCCCGGGCGGCACGTCGAACGTCGTCCCCGGCTCGAGCAGACGCGCGAGCACGTAGGCCTGGCCGGCGGTCTCGACTGTGGACTCGACTTCGAACGGGACGTCGCGGGTCATGCTAGCCTCCTCACCAACCTGATGCGCGGTGCCTGCGCGCCGACGCGCTTACCATAACATGGCGTCCGGGCGCCGACCAGGCCGGCCCGCGCGCGGACCGTCGTGCGCTACTCCTCGTACTCGTCGGAACCCTGCACGCAGATGAACGACTGAAGGTCGATCATGTCGCGCGGATGCAGGTCGCGTTGGTCGCCGCGCACCGCCTCCGCGAACTCCAACAGGCTCGCGTACGTCTCCCAGTTGGGCCGGGACTGGTAGCGGAAGTCGAACCCGTACTCGCGCGCCGCCGCGCGGGTGACGTTGGGCTTGAGGAAGATGTGCGTCGCCGGCCGCGCGATGAAGCCGAACACGGTGACGAGCGGCCACGTGAGGACGCGCGTCTGGCGACGGGGAAGGCCGGCGACGACCTCGCACCACCGTTCGAACGTCCGGCGCTCGTCGCCGCGTCCACCGTGCAGGAAGTCGTGCAAGCCTTCCGCGAACGCGCGCGCACCGCGCGGCGGCTTCACCGCGTCGCGCAGCGCCATCTTCTCGAACGAGAAGAGCAGGTTGGTTCGTGATTCGATCGACACGGCGCGCGATGCGATCTCGCCAAACCTCTCCGCCTTCAGCAGCGACTGATAGGTCCCGCTGTCGAGCGTCTCGTTCCAGCGCTCGTGCGCTTGCCACTTGTAGTTCCGCTCCCAATCGAGGTAGGTCTCGTCCCGAAAGCCGCCGGGAAAGAACCGGAGGAACTTGCGGCGACAACGCGCGGGGCCGCTCGCGACCCGCGCCCGCGGCTTCTCCGCCGTTGTCATGGTGCGGGGCGCCGCCGAGCGCCGCGGGTTGCGTCGAGAGTCGGCATGATAGGCCGTCGGAAAGCAGGTACCGGGCCCGAGACTCCTCGAGGCGCGGCCTACCCCGACCGGCTCAGGCTTCCTCTAAGCGAGCGGGCGCGCGCTATCGGCACCGCATCGAGTCGCTCGGCCAGCAGCTTGGCGGTGAAACGCTGGGCGCCCCCAACGCCTTGCCGCCCTTACTATTCCCTGATTCCCTCGTCCGAGCCCGAACGCCGCCCGCCACCTTCCTGCTCCAACCCTTCGCACCGCGACAGGTGTCTAACAGCCTGGGAAACACCGAAGACCCCGCCGTGGCAGCGCGTCGTCCGGCCTGCGCCGCGGCACTTCCGCTCCAAGCACCGTCTTGATCTCCGACCTCCGCGCCCAACTCGAGGCCGCGCTTGGCGCCGCCTACACGATCGAGCGCGAGCTGCCGGGCGGCGGGATGTCGCGCGTCTTCCTCGCGACCGAGGTGGCTCTCGGTCGGAAGGTCGTCGTCAAGGTCCTCGCCCCCGAGCTCGCGGCCGAGGTCAGCCTCGAGCGGTTCAAGCGCGAGATCATGCTCGCGGCGCGCCTGCAGCACCCGCACGTCGTGCCGGTGCTGTCGGCCGGCGAAGTGGCGCGCCTGCCGTTCTTCACGATGCCCTACATCGAGGGCGAGTCGCTGCGCGCGCGCATCGCGCGCAGCGGCGAGCTGCCCGTCGCCGAGGCGGTGCGGATACTTCGCGAGGTCGCTTCCGCGCTCGAGCACGCGCACGAGCGCGGGATCGTGCACCGCGACATCAAGCCGGACAACGTCCTCCTCTGCCGCGGCAGCTCGATGGTCACCGACTTCGGCGTCGCGAAGGCGCTCGACGCGTCGGCGGTGCACCAGGGGGACGGCACGATCACGTCCCGCGGGATCGCGCTCGGCACGCCCGCGTACATGGCGCCCGAGCAGGCCGCGGCCGATCCCGGGATGGATCAGCGCGTCGACCTCTACGCGTTCGGCGCGCTCGCGTACGAGCTGCTCACCGGTCAGGCGCCGTTCGCGGGCCGGACGCCATCGGCGATGCTCGCCGCGCACGTCGCCGAACAGCCGGAGTCGATCGCCCGGCGCCGACCCGGCCTGCCGCCCGTGCTCGCGTCGCTCGTCATGCGCTGCCTGGAGAAGCGCGCCGCCGACCGGCCGCAGAGCGCCGGTGAAGTCGTCCAGCTCCTCGACTCGATCAACACGCCGAGCGGCGGCACGACGCCCGCCGCGACCACGCCGTCGCGAGACTGGCGAGTCCCACGCGTTGCGGCGCTCGCTACCGCGGGAGTGGTCCTCGCCGTGCTTGGCGTGGCAGTGGGATCGGGACTCGTACGCTCACGCGCCTCCGACCCGGACGCCGCGGCGAGCCGCGTCTTCGTGTCCCGGTTCAGCAACAACACCGGGACGCAGAGCATGGACCAGGTCGGGCCGATGGCCGCCGACTGGATCACGCGCGCGCTCGCCGAGACCGGGCTGTTCGAGGTCGTGCAGGACTCGGCGGCGGGCGTCGGGACCGTCGTGCGCGGCGCGATCTACAAGCGCGGTGACAGCCTGCAGCTCCTGGCCCAGATCACCGACGCCAGGTCCGGACGCGTGCTGCGAAGCCTCGGCCCGATCGGCGCCACGACCGCGGACCCGCTAGCCGGGATCGAGGTGCTGCGCGGGCGGATCGCCGGAAGCCTCGCGACGCTCGTCGATCCCGGATTCGGCGGGCTCGCGGCGCTCACGTCGCCGCCGCCGTCGTTCGAGGCGTACCGCGAGGTCGTCGACGCCCGCGAGGCCGCCAACCGCTTCGACCACGCGACGGCCGTCACGCACTACCTGCGCGCGGCGGCCATGGACTCGTCGTACATGTACCCGGCGGTCGCGGCCGTGGAGTCGTACTACCGACTTGGTCAGTGCGACGTCGTCGACTCGCTGGGCGCGGAGCTCCGCGAGCGGCGCGACCGGCTTACCGCGTACGAGGCGTACTCGGTCGACGAGGTATCGGCGCAGTGCCGTGGCGCGTGGGAGGCGGCGTACCGCGCCGCGAAGCGCAAGGAGCAGCTCGCGCCGCGCTCGGAGGTCGCGCGCTACGGCGTCGCCGTCGCGGCGTTGGCCGTCGGCCGCCCGGCTGAAACCGTCGCGCTCCTCGACGCCGTGGACACGGAGCGCGGTCAGCGCAGTGCTCTGCGGTCGCGCTTCGACTACTACCTGACGTACACGCGCGCCCTGCACCTCGTCGGTGATTACCGGCGAGAGCTCGAGATCGCGCGCCGCATGCGCCAGCTCTTCCCCGACCTCGACGATGCACTGGCCGTCGAGATGCGGGCGCTCGTCTCGCTCGGCCGCGTCGAGGAGCTTCGCCCGCTGGTCGATCGCGCCGTGACGATGTCGTCGATCCCGACCCTGGAGTGGACCGCCGAGGAGCTGCGTGTGCACGGACACGCGGCGGAGGCGCGCGCAGTCGCCGGAGAGCTCGCCGACTGGATCCGTGGCCGGCCGAGCCAGGAGGCGCAGACCGTCGTCATGCGCTCCGCGCTCGTGCGGGCCCTGTACGCGGCCGAGCGGTGGGACGAGGCGCGCGCGCTCGTCGACACGCTCGTCCAGCGCTATCCGGAGAGCGTCGGGCTCCTCGGCCTGCGCGGGCGCATCGCCGCGCGACAAGGCGACAGCGTGACGGCACAGGCGACCTCGAACGCACTGCTCGCCGCCGCCCACTCCTCCCGAGAGACCAACGCGCTCACGCGCGCCAAGATTGCCGCCCTCCTCGGCCAACGCGACCTGGCCATCCGCTTACTCCGCGACGCCGTCGCCCAGGGCGAGATGCAAGCACTCCGGATGCGCGAGGATCCCGACCTGCTGGGGCTCCGGGATTACCCGCCGTTCGAGACGCTGGTGAGGCCAGTGGGGTGAGGAACGATTGCGGACTGCGGACTGCGGACTGGACACCCCCGGGACGCTACCACCGCCTGTAGAAGCTTCCGGGGGCCGGTAGTCCGCAGTCCGCAGCGGTCAGTCCGCAATCGTGTTAGTCGGCTTTTGGCAGCATTAGCGTAAATACCGACCCCTCTCCCAGCCCGCTCTCCGCCGTGACGTCTCCTCCCATGGCGCGCGCGAGGTCGCGGCTTATCGCGAGACCGAGGCCCGTGCCTTCGTGACCGGTGGTGAGCGAGCGGCCGATCTGGACGAACGGCTCGAAGATCGCTTCGAGCTTCTCGGCCGGGATGCCGACGCCGGTATCGCGTACGATGAGCGCCGCGCGCTCGTTCGTCGCGTCGCACGACACGCTGATGCGGCCGCCGCTAGCCGTGAATTTGACGGCGTTGGAGAGGAGGTTGAGGAGGATCTGCTCGACCTTGGCGCGGTCGGCGCGCGCGATGATGTGAGTGCCGCAGTCCCCGCGGTCGAACGCGAGCTGTTTCGCCGCCGCCTGCGGCTCGACCATCGGGAGAACGGCGTCGACGACTGCGGAGAGGTGTAACGGTTGGATATCGTACGTCACCTCGCCGGCCTCGATGCGGCCGAAGTTCAGCAGGTCGGTAATGATCGCGAGCAGGTGTTGTTGGCTGCGCCGGAGGCGGTCGATGTAACTCTTCTGCTCGTCCGAAAGCTCGCCGCCGATGCCGAGGGCGAGCAGGTCGGCGTAGCCGGCGATGGCGTTGAGTGGCGTGCGCAGCTCGTGCGACATCGACGTCAGGAACTCTGTCTTGGCGTGGTTCGCCGCCTCGGCCGCCGCGACGCGTCGTGTGTCCTCGATCGCGCGCTGCTCGGCCAACCGCCGCTCGGTCAGGTCGCGCGTGACCTTCGCGAAGCCGACCAACCGCCCGGCCTGGTCGCGCAGCGCCGTGATCACGACGTTCGCCCAGAAGCGCGTGCCGTCCTTGCGGACGCGCCAGCCTTCGTCTTCCACCCGGCCGTCGCGGGAGGCCACCTCGAGCTCGTAGGTGATCTTCCCGGCGGCGATGTCCGCCGGGGTGTAGAAGATCGAGAAAGTGGCGCCCGATGATCTCCTCCGACTTGTACCCTTTGATCCGCTCGGCGCCGACGTTCCAGGTGATGATGTGCCCGGTCGCGTCGAGCGCGAAGATCGCATAGTCGCGAACGCTGGATACCAGCAAAGCGTAGAGGTGCTCGGGGGCTCCGGCCTGGTCACGGGACTCGACCTGGAGTGCGCGGGGTATTCCCGCTGATAGCTTGGCGGGCGCGTCGTCGGCGGCCATGCGCGAATCGAGTGGTAGGCCCCATCAGTGGTTGACGGGGCCGGATGAACGCCAATACCCTGCGCCGGAACTATGCCACGCCGGAGATCGCCGGCGGGGCTCACCGGGCAGGCTTCGCTCGGGTGCCGCTGAGAATACTCGCCACTGCGGCGCGCCGGAGGTAGCTCCGGCCCCAACGCGGGACCGGCGGGCCTGCGGCCCGCGCCGCGCGCCGCCGCGCGTCCGATGCAGCATTGCGAGTGAAGCATTGCGAGGCTGGTTCCTCGTCGCCTGCGCCCTCCTCGGCCGTTCGGCTGATACCAGTTGCGGCGGCGCGACAGCATCCTTTGGTCAGCACTACACACACTGAGGGACCACATGTCAGCACCGCGCACCACCGACCGCGCCGCGAGCACCCTCGTCGCGCTGTCCACTGAGCTCGCCGACGCCGTGGAGCGCGCCGGCCGCTCCACCGTCGCCATTCACGCACGCCGGCGAATTCCGTCGAGCGGCGTCATTTGGCGTCCGGGCGTCGTCGTCGCCGCGAGTCACACGATCCGTCGCGATGACGACATCTCGCTCACACTCCCGGGCGGTGAGACCGTCGAGGTGACGCTCGCCGGGCGCGACCCGGGGACTGACCTCGCCGTGCTCCGCCTCCCGAATGGCTCACCCGGTGCCGTGGCGGCGACTCTCGCGCCGGATGACGTACTGCGCGTCGGCTCGCTCGTGCTCGCGGTTGGGCGGCCGGGCGACACGGTAACGGCGAGCCTCGGCGCCATCAGCGCCGTCGGCGGCGAGTGGCGCACCTGGCAGGGCGGAAGCGTCGACCGCTTCGTCCGTCTCGATTTGACGATCTACGACGGATTCTCGGGCGGGCCACTCGTCGACGCCGCGGGCCGCGTCCTCGGCGTCAACACGTCGGGCCTCACCCGCGCGGCAGCGATCACCATCCCTGTCTCCACCGTGAACCGGGCGGCCGACGAGCTGCTCGCTAAGGGGCACGTACGCCGTGGTTATGCGGGCGTCGCGGTGCAGCCGGTCGAGATTCCGGAGCGGCTCGTTCGCGACCACTCGCTGCCCGCGGAGAGTGCGCTCCTCGTCGTCGCCGCCGAGCAAGGCGGCCCGGCCGATCGCGCCGGGATTCTCATCGGCGACGTGCTCGTCGCGCTTGACGGCGCGCCGCTCCGCGAGCCGATGGACCTGCTCGCGGGGCTGTCGGGGCGCGCGCCGGTTGAGGTGCGGCTTCTGCGCGGCGGCTCGCCGCTCTCCGTGTCGCTCACACCAGGCGATCGCCCGTCGCGTGGAGGCCGCGGACGATGACGGCGGCACTTCGCGCGATCAGCGCACAGCGCGACGTCGGCCTCGTCGCGGACTCGCTCCGCGAGATTACGGTCGCGGTGCATCCGGCCGGCGCGCGGCGCGCGGGCGAGGGCGCTGGCGTCATCTGGCATCCCGCGGGTCTCCTGATCACCAACGCACATTGCGTACGGCACCGCCGCGTCGCCGCTCGGACGAGCGACGGGCGGACGTTCGATGCCGAGGTCGTTGCGCACGAGCCGCGGCTGGATCTCGCGCTGCTCGTAGCGCCGGGGCTGCGCGGCCGCGCTCCGGAGCTCGGCGACGTCGAGGCCCTTCGCCCCGGCGAGCTGCTGCTCGCGCTTGGCCATCCGCTGGGTGTCCGCGAGGCGCTCGCGATGGGCGTATTGTACGCCGTCGCGCGCGATCCGCGCTCGGGAAGCGCGCGTTGGATCTGCGCGGACGTGCGGCTCGCCCCCGGCAACTCGGGCGGCCCGCTCGCCGACGCCGCCGGCCGCGTTGTCGGGATCAACACCATGGTCGCGGGCGGTCTCGGACTCGCCATCCCGACGCCGGTCGTGCAGCGCTTCGTGTCGCGTGCGAGGCCGGCGCAGGCGGCGTGACGCGCGTCGCGATCGTCGCCGCCGCCGCGGCCGTCCGCGATAGGCTCGCGGCGATCGTCGGTGCGAGTGACTCGGTGACCATCGCGGCAGCAGTCGCATCGATCGACGCACTCGACTCGGCTCCAGGGCTCGCGTCGAGCGACGTCGTGCTCCTGCATGCTGCGCGCATCGATATCGCCGTTCGCGAGCTCCACCGGCTGCCGCCGATCCCAGTGGTCGTGCTCCTCGGCCGCGCGGCGGGGCGTGCGAGAATGCAGGCAATACTCGGTGCCGGCGTGCGCGGCGTGCTTCCGGACGACGCAACGCGGGACGAGCTCGCCGCGGCGGTGGAGGCGGCGGCCGCAGGGTTCGTCGTCGTCCCACCGGAGTTGGTCACCGACCTCGTGAACGCGCCGGCGGTCGCGGGCGAGGCGAACGGCTTCGCCGCGGGCACAGATCGATCAGCGACGCGGGCGCCCGCGCTGACACCGCGTGAGCGTGAGATCCTCGCCATGCTCGCCGACGGGCTGCCGAACAAGCTGATCGCGTCCCGGGCCGGCATCTCGGAGCACACGGTCAAGACGCACCTGGAAGCAATCTTCGAGAAGCTCGGCGCGTCGACGCGCGCCGAAGCGGTCGCGCGCGCGGTGAGGTCGGGGCTGTTGCTGTTGTAAACCGATCGCGGATTGCGGATCGCACCCTGGGAACGCTTCGAGCCGGTGATGGATACCACGCGAAGGTTCCAGTCCGCAAACCGCTCCGCAGTCGTGTCCCCCTAGCGCTGCGCGTCCGCCGCCCTACCGTTGGTCCATCCGGGACGGAGCTTAGGGATGCCGATGCGATGCGCGCACCTCGCCGAGGTGCAGAAGGACGTGAAGCCGCGGACGCCGAGCGGGTGTGAGGAGTGCCTGCGCGCCGGCGACTGGTGGGTGCACCTGCGACTGTGCCTGACGTGCGGCCACGTCGGCTGCTGCGACTCGTCGCCCAACCGTCACGCGACGAAGCACTTCCACGCGACCGGGCATCCGGTCATCCAGTCCTTCGAGCCTGACGAGAACTGGCGTTGGTGCTACGTGGACAAGATCGAGGTGTAAGCAGTCCTTATCCCACCGCCCTCGGTTCGCTGACTCCTGGGTCGATCCAGCGCTCGGCCCAATTCGCGATCGCGCGGACGACGGGCTCGAGCGCGCGACCCTTCTCGGTCAGTTCATACTCGACGCGGATCGGCGTCTCCGGGACGACCGCGCGGGCAATGACGCCCTCGGTCTCGAGCTCGCGCAATCGCTCGGACAGCATCCGGTCGCTGATGTCCGGAATCGCGTCGCGCAGCTCGTGATAGCGCGCTCGGCCGTGCAGGAGGACACGGATGAGCGCGCCAGTCCACCGCCGTCCGACGAGCTCGACAGCGCGGTGGTACCTCGGGCAGAAAGAGGCGAGTTGGTCCGCCATACGATTACAAGGTCACGAAAAGCGGGATACTTGACAATATGAACTTACTCTACTAAAGTTACTCACTAAAGGTAACCAATACGCCCGAAACCACAAGCCATAGGAGCAACAATGACGAACAGCGCGACGGCGACGCCGGCCACCGGCGCCGCGACCCCGCGGGGACAGAAAACCATCTGGACCGTCGACACCGCCCACAGCCACGTTGGCTTCGCGATCAAGCACCTCATGATCGCGACGGTCCGTGGCCGCTTCACGCAGGTGCAAGGCACGGTCACCGTCGACGAGAGCGACCTAACGACCGCCGACATCGATGTCACGGTCGCGACCGCGAGCGTCAACACGGGTGACGAGAAGCGCGACGGGCACCTCCGGTCTCCGGACTTCTTCGATGTCGAGCGCTTCCCGAACATGACCTTCCGCAGCAAGCGCGTCGAAGCGGCGTCGGGTACTAGCGTCCGCATCGTCGGCGACCTGACGATCCGCGACGTAACGCGCGAGGTCGTGCTCGACGCCGAGCTGCTGGGCCGAGCGAAGGACCCCTGGGGTAAGGAGCACGCCGGCTTCGAGGCGACGACCAAGTTCAATCGCAGCGACTACGGTCTGACGTGGAACGCGGCGCTCGAGACCGGCGGCGTGCTCGTCGGCGACGAGGTGAAGGTCACGATCGAAGGGGAGCTGATAAGGGAGGGTTGAGGGTGGAGGGTGGAGTGTAGAGTGACTTCTGGAGCGAACGGACCGCGCGGTGTCCTGGCCCGATTGGTTTCTCCACCCTCCACCCTCGACCCTCTACCCTACGGTGTCACCGGCATCCACGGCGCGAGTTGCTCCTGCACGACCTTCTTGTCGCCGACGACGACGAGCGTCATGCGATCGGGGCGCAGGTACTCCGACGCAATCCGCCGGACGTCGGTCGGGCTGATGGCCATCATGCGTCCGACGTACTCCGTCAGGTAGCTCTGGCCGAGCCCGTGAAGGTCGACGAACGCGAGCTGCCCGATCACGCCCGCGCGCGATGCATTCTGGAGCGTAAAGATTCCAGCGAGGTTGTTCTGGATGCCGCGCAGCTCGTCGGCCGGCGGCGCCTCCTTCTGGATCCGGTCGATCTCGGCGAAGATCTCCTTGAGTGAGGCGCCGGTCACAGTCGTCGTGACGTCGGCCACCTGCACCCAGTGGGCGGCCTTCAGGTACGGCTGAACGAAGCTGTAGGGCGAGTACGTATAGCCCTTCTGCTCCCGGATGTTGGTCGTGATCCGCGAGCCGAACGCGCCGCCGAGCAGATAGTCGGTGACCTGGAGCGGAATCCAGTCGCTGCTCGAGGGGCCGGGCACCTGCAAGCCGAGATAGATGGTCGATTGCGGGGCATCCGGCCGGTCGATGAGGGCAACCTCGCGACGCTCCGGCGGGCGCGCGGGCGGCGGGTCGATCGGCGGGCGGCCGCGGGCCCAGTCACCGAACGCCTGCCGGATGGCCGCCTCGACCGCCCCGGCGTCGAACACGCCCGCGACGTACAACCGCGCGCGCGCCGCACCGAAGTTGTCGCGGTGGAACGTTCGCACCTGCTCGATCGTGAACCCGTTCAGCATCGCTTCGGTCGGATAGACGCGGCCGTACGGGTGATCGCCGTACAACATCTGGCTGAACTTCTCCTGCGCGATCGGCTGCGGTTGACTCTTCTGAATCGCGAGCTGGCGGAGCCGGTTCGCCTTGATGCGCGGGAGCTCCGACTCGGGGAGACGCGGGTTGCGCACGACGTCCGCGAGGAGGTGCACCGCCTCCGGTCCCCGCTCGCTGAGCACGTCCGTTGTGACGTTCGTGCGATCCGCGCCGACGTTGACATTCAGCGACCCGCCCATCGCTGCGAAGTCGCGCGCGACCTGCTCGGCCGTCCGCGACGTCGTCCCTTCCTGCAGCAGGTCGCCCGTCACGTCGGCCAGCCACACCTCGTTCGCCGCCTCGTTGGCGTTGCCGGCACGTACGGCGAGGCGGACCGAGACCTTCGGCACCATGCCGAACGGCACCATCGTGACTTCGATCCCGTTGGGGAGCGTGAACCGGCGAGCGGGCGGAAGGCGGAAGTTCTTGGGCGTGCCGGCCGCCGGCGGCGCCTGCTTCTCCTGCGCGCGAGCCGGCGCGACGATGCCGGCGGCGAACGCGATCACCGCGGCGCTCACGGTAATGACGCGCCGCCTCGTTTCGACAAGTCGAGTCATGGCTGTTCCCCTCTCGCGTCCTATTGGCGGTCCTGGGTCCCAGTCGGCTGATCGGCCTTGCCGGGCGTGATCACGTAGACCGTGCGGTTCGAGCGCCGCAGGTACTCGCGCGCCGTGCGTTGCACGAGCGTCGGGGTCACCTTCGCGAATTCGGCCTCCAGCCGGTTGATCCGCGCCGGATCGTCGTCGAAGAGCGCGAACGAGGCCAGCAGATTCGCGCGCCCGAATCCGCCGAAGGCTTCGAGATTCTGATACAGGTCTGCGCGGACCTTCACGAGCGCGCGGTCGAGCGTCGCCTGGTCCACCGGCGCGGACTGGACACCGTCGATGACGCGATCCATGGCGGCGAGCAGTGAGTCCGCCGGCACGGCGTTGTCGTGGAAGTACTGCACGATCCAGAGCATCGGCCCCCGGTAGTCGTACATGTTGCCGAGGCCCCAGTTGATCCCGGCGCTTACCTCGCCGGTCAGGCCCCGCTTCCGTACGAGCTCGTCGTACAGGAGGGCGTCGGTCCCCTGGCCGAGGATCTGGTCGAGGATCCCGAACGCGTACCACTCCGGAGTGTTGCGCTCGGGCACGTGGTACGCCACGCCGAGCGCGGGTCGGGTCGCGAGCGGGTCGGTGCGTCCGGCGCGCTTTTCTCTCGCCTGGCGCGGCTCGCTCAGGTCGGGCGGCGGCGGCTGAGGCGCGGGCGAAATATCGGCGAAGTATTTCCGCACCCAATCCAGCGTCTGCCGCGGCTCGAAGTCGCCGGTGACGACGAGTACGGCATTGTTCGGCGCGTAGAACGTCCGGAAGAAGCTGCTGACGTCCTCGAGCGTCGCGGCGTCGAGATGCGCGAGATCACCGTAGAAGTTGTGCGCGTTGTACCAGTTCTCGTTCGCCGCCATCGGCAGGTCGATCCACGGAAACCCGCCGTACGGCTGGTTCAGCACGTTGACCTTCACCTCGTTCTTCACGACCTCCTGCTGGTTCTTCAGGTTCGTGCTGTCGATTTGAAGGCCGCGCATCCGATCGGCCTCGGCCCACAGAATGGTCTCGAGGGTGTGCGACGGCACGACCTGGAAGTAGTTCGTGAAGTCGAAGCGCGTCGAGCCGTTGAGCAACCCACCATTCTTCTCGACGAGCTTGATGAACTCCATCTTGCCGAGGTTGCGTGACCCCTGGAACATCATGTGCTCGAAGAGGTGCGCGAACCCCGTGCGGTTCCGCGGCTCGTTGCGGAAGCCGATGTTGTAATAGACGGCGACCACCGCCGTCGGCGCCGTCGTATCGCGCGACAGAACGACCTTCAGCCCGTTCGGCAACTTGTGGTACTCGACCGGTACGCTGAGCGTGGCGGCGGGTCGTGCCTGCGCGCCGAGCGTGCCAGGTAGGGCCGCGAACGTGAGGATGGTGACGGCCCCTGCGAGCCGCGCGCTCGTTGCGATCATCGTTGGGCTCCCTTCCAATCTCCAGCCAGGCCTCGGTTTCGTGCGCGTCGTACTCTATCGCGGGCCGCGAGAGCACGCCATAGACGACGGCGCGCGGTGGCCGTGGCGCGTGTCCGGGACTTCGCCTAACTTGGCGACTGCATCTAAGGCGGTGGCTCATGGTCGTCGACGGCGCCAACCGTATCGACCCACGCTAAAGCCAGACCGTCACGCGGGCGGCGCAACCTCGACGCCGCGCAACTCGGTGCGCGAAGGCAGGGTCGACTGAAGCTCGCCATCAGCCCGCAGTACGTGGAGCTGCTGACCGCCGCACACGCGTACACGACGCAACGCCAGGACGTGCTGCGCGCGGAGTTCGGTCTCGCGTCCATGCCGCACGCGCACCTGAACGAGGCGACCGGCCAGCTCGTCTTTTCCGACGCGTCCGTGACACCCCGCGTCCTCGCGAGCGTTCAGCTCGTCGGCTCGGTGAATACCGAGAACCGAAGCTGGCTCTGGTCGTGGGCCGACCCGGACATCGATCCGGCGCTGTGCAAGAACATCCGCGAGGTGCACATGCTCGGCGAGACGCGCGGGATCGAGCAGCTCACGACGCCGTTCTGGGAGGGTGATGCGGTCGA
Source organism: Gemmatimonadaceae bacterium (assembly GCA_046263215.1). Classification (GTDB taxonomy): domain Bacteria; phylum Gemmatimonadota; class Gemmatimonadetes; order Gemmatimonadales; family Gemmatimonadaceae; genus JBHELH01. Next base: position 28,961 of record JBHELH010000196.1, read on the forward strand.
CGGCTGGGAGATGACTTCGATCAGCGCCTACGTGTTGCAAGCGGAGGGAGCGTATCGCGCGACGACGCCGCGGGGATTCACGTACCTGGTAATGACATCGATCGAGCGGATTCCGGACGTCGGCAGGTGAGCGACCTTGACGGCCTCGCCGTCGCTGCGCCGGCCAGCCTAGGTACCAGGTGCCAGGTACTGGGTCCCGGGTGCTAGGTTCCTGGGAACGGCTGATAGCTGACACCTGATACCGCGAACCTTTAAAGCGCCTAGGTCCTAGGTCCTGGGTCGCGCCAATGCCCGCTTCCAACGCTGCCGATTCCGGTCGTGTACACGCGATCTGGATCAAACGCTTCCGCCGCGGTCCCATGGACCCGGTGCCGGAGGCAGAGCTCGTGGCCGGGCGCGGTCTCGTGGGCAACGCGAACCAGGGCGGCAGGCGCCAGGTGACAATCATCGCCCGCGAGGCGTGGGATGCCGTGACCCGTGAGCTCGGCGTCGCCATCGACCCGGCCACCCGGCGCGCCAATCTCCTCGTGAGCGGCGTCGACCTGGCGAACAGCCGCGGCCGCGTGCTTCGCGTCGGCGAGTGTCGGCTGCGCGTGTACGGCGAGACGAAGCCGTGCTGGCAGATGGAGGAGGCGAAGGCCGGACTTCAGGCCGCGCTCCGGCCGGAGTGGCGCGGAGGGGCGTTCGCGGAAGTACTGGACCACGGACGGGTCGCCGTCGGCGATCCTGTCGGGTGGGCCGCCGAGGACGAGTGACGGACGCGCCGCAGACGCTCGAGATCGACGCGCGCCGAGTCACGGTGCGGCCGATCGCCGGCGATGACGAGGTGCGCGTCTGCGCACAGATCATGGCGACGTCCGACCCGTGGGTCACGCTCGGCAGGACGACGGATCAAGCGCTGGCAATCCTGAGTGACCGCGAGGTACAGGAGATCTACGTCGCGGTGCACGAAGGCACCGTCGTCGGCTTCGTGATCCTCGTGCTGAAGGGGGCGTTCGTCGGCTACATCCGGACGGTAGCCGTCCACGCCGATTGGCGCTCGCGCGGCCTCGGCCGCCGACTGCTCCGGTTCGCCGAAGAGCGGATCTTTCGCGAGTCGCCCAACGTCTTCCTCTGCGTCTCGTCGTTCAACACGCGCGCGCGGTCCCTATACGATCGGCTCGGTTACGAGACGGTCGGCGAGCTCCGCGACTACATCGTTCGCGGCCACTCGGAGTGGCTGATGCGGAAGACCCTCGGCCCGCACGCCGAATTCCGGCGCGACAAGGCGGAATGACCCGGCGCGCCCTCGCGCGTCTCTCCTCGAATAGAGGAGATCCCCATGCCGTACCATTTGCACATCACGCGCGCGGCCGACTGGATGCAGAGCAGTGAGCTGCCTATCACGGCGGCTGAATGGCTCAAGCTCGTCCGCACGGATTCCGAGCTCATTCAGGACTCGCTTCACGGTCCGTACTTTGTTCGCTGGGCTAGGTCAGAGGGTCCCGACCGCTGGCTGGAGTGGGCCGATGGCCGGATCAACACGAGGTACCCGGATGGAGCCCTGTTGAAAAAGCTCGTCGCGATCGCCGAGCAGCTCGGCGCGAAGGTCCAGGGCGACGGTGGCGAGGTCTACTCGGGCGCCGAGCCGGTGGACGAGTGGTCGGAGGCGAACATTCTACCCTTTACGCCGCGATCGGTGATGCTGACTCGGCGCCTCCCTTGGTGGAAGCGGATCGCTCGCCGTCGCGGAACGCGGTGGTAAGAAACACGGCTTGAGAGCTTGTGAGCTTGATAGCTTGTGAGGAACTACCGTAGCTCGTCGTGACTGGCCGAGGTCGTCGCGGCGAAGCCGCGCCTCACACGCCCACAAGCTCACAAGCTCGGAAGCTCCTCGCCAATGCCCGGCCGCTCCTACGTCCTCGCCGAGACGACCTGGAAGACGGTCAAGGGCACCTCGTACGAGGTCGCGATCCTGCCCTGGGGTGCGACGGAGGCACACAACTACCACCTGCCGTACGGGACCGACACGATTCAGTGCGAGCGGATCGCGGCTGAAGCGGCGAGGTTGGCGTGGGATCGCGGGGCGCGGGTCGTGGTACTCCCGACCGTCCCGTTCGGCGTGAACACGAGTCAGCTAGACATCGAGCTGTGCCTCAACATGAACCCGAGCACCCAGGCCGCGGTGCTGGGGGATCTCGTGCACGCACTCGGCGGGCAAGGGATCCCCAAGCTCGTCGTGCTGAACGGCCACGGCGCGAACGACTTCCGTCAGATCATCCGCGAGCTGCAGCCGAACACCGACGTCTTCATCTGCGCCATCAACTGGTACACGGTCGTCGACCCGCGCGGCCGGTTCGAGGACCTCGGCGACCATGCGGGCGAGATCGAGACGAGCGTGATGCTGGCCATCGCACCGGAGCTCGTCCTGCCACTCTCCGAGGCCGGCCCCGGCACCGAGCGCCGTGCAAAGATTCGCGCGCTCCGCGAGCGCTGGGCGTGGGCGCCCCGCCCATGGACGCAGGTCTCCACGGACACCGGGATCGGTGACCCCAAAGCCGCGACGGCGGAGAAGGGGAAGCGATACGTCGAGGAGGTGACGCGAAAGATCGGGGAGTTCCTGGTGGAATTGGCGGAGGCGGATGTGGAGGATTTATACGAGTGAGAGTTTCGAGCTTCGAGTTTCGAGCTTCGAGACGCGATCCATTCTCGAAACTCGAAGCTCGAAACTCTTGGCTGGCCCACTCCTCGCAGCCCAATCGGCGCTCGGACCTTTCCCTCGGAGACGCGTCATGGCTACCTGCGAAGTGTGCGGCAACGACTACTACCTGTCGTTCGAGGTGATCGCGGCCGGGCAGCGGCACGTGTTCGACAGCTTCGAGTGCGCGATCCACAAGCTGGCGCCGGTTTGCGCGCACTGCGGCTGTAAGGTGATCGGACACGGGATCGAGGCTGGCGAGACGTTCTACTGCTGCGCCAACTGCGCGCGCCTGTCCGGGGCGTACGGCGCGGTTGATCACGTCTGGGGGCCGACAGACGAGGTGACGGGCCCAGCTGATCGTCCGGCGCCTCCACACGGCTGAGACTGCCGGTCCAGGGGACCGGATCGTGCGAGGAGGGCGGTAGTAGTACAGCTCCCGCGGATCTCGCCGCGGCCTCGCTCTGGAATCCCGATGCATCGTCCGCTCCCCCCCAGCCGTCTCGTCCGCCTCCTGCCGGTTTTCGCCGCCGCCGCGCTCGCACTGGGCACGCTGAGCTGTTCGCGGCGGCCGTCGCATTCCGCTCCCGGAGCCGGCGGTCAGGCCGCCCAGTCCGCCCGTCGCACCGGCGCCGCCGGCGGACGCGTCGCCCTTCAGATGCAGCAGTCCAACCTCTCGCCCGGCTCGCCGTTGACGCGCGAGCAGCTCCGGTGGGTCGACAGCACGCTCGAGACGTTGTCCACGCGCGACCGCATCGGACAGATGGTCTGGCGGTGGGTGCTCGGCGATTACGCGAACGTCGCCGATTCCACCTACGCCAACGCACGGCGCGACGTCGAGGAGAACCGCATCGGTGGCATGACGATGTCGCTCGGCTCGCCGATCGAGGTGGCGGCGAAGATCAACAGCCTGCAACGGCTCGCGCAGGTGCCGCTGATCGTGTCGTCCGACCTCGAGCCGGGGCTCGGCCGGTTGGAGGGGGGCATCTTCTCGCACTACCTCATCGAGGCGGGCGGGGCGACCGTGTTCCCGCAGGTGATGGCGGTTGCTGCGACCGGGCGCGACGAGGATGCGTACGACGTCGCGCGCACGATCGCCCGGGAGGCGCGCGCGGTCGGCATTCAGATCAACTTCGCACCGACAGTCGACGTCAACAACAACCCCAACAACCCGGTCATCAACGTCCGCTCGTTCGGCGAGGACCCGGAGCGCGTCGCGCGACTGGCGGCGCACTGGGTGCGCGGCTCGCACGATGGTGGAGTCATCGCGACGGCGAAGCATTTCCCGGGGCACGGCGACACCGACGTCGACTCGCACGTCGGTCTCCCCGTGGTCAGCGCGACGCGTGACCGATTGAACCAACTCGAGCTGGTGCCGTTCCGTGCCGCGATTCAGGCGGGGGCGCCGATGGTCATGACGGCGCACGTTGCGCTGCCCGCGGTGACCGGCGACAGCGCGATGCCGGCGACCCTTTCGCCGCGGATCATCACCGACCTTCTGCGAGAGGAGCTCGGCTTCCGCGGCGTGACGATCACCGACGCGCTGACCATGGAGGGCGTCGGCCGCGGCTACACGCCGGAGGAGAGCGCCGTGCTGGCCGTGAAAGCGGGCTCCGACATCCTCCTCATGCCGCGCGACGCGCGGCGCGCCATCGACGCGGTCGCCGCCGCGGTCGAGCGGGGTGAGATCCCGATGGCGCGCATCGACGCCGCCGCGCGGCGCGTGCTCGAGCTCAAGGCACGCACCGGCGTCGCCTTCCAGCCGATCGCCGACCTCGAAGCGCTCCGCCGAGTAGTGGGCGCGCCGGAGCACCGCGCGATGGCCGACGATATCGCGCGGCGCGCGATTACGCTGCTGCGCGACGGCGGGAACCTCGTCCCCTTCGCCCGCGGCCGAGTCGTCGTCGTGCAGTACATGCCGGAGACGGAGCTCAAGGCCGGCCGGTGGTTCGCGCGTGAGATCGCCGCGGTGCGGCCGAGCCACGTCTTCAAGATCACGCCGCGATCGGGGGGCGAGGAGCTGGACTCGATCGCCCGCGTCGCGCGCGGCGCGGATCGCGTCGTCGTGGCGGCGCACGTGCGGCGGGTCGAGGGGGAAGGTCGCGCGTCGATCCCCGTGCACATCGCGTCGTGGATCGACGGGCTCGCGCAGCGCGAGCGGCTGGTGTTCGTCGCGCACGGAAACCCGTACCTCATTCGACAGGTACCGCAGGTCGACGCCTATGTGGTGACGTACGGGGTCGGCGACGCACTCGAGCGCGCGTCGGCGCGGGCGATCACCGGGCGGACGCCGATCACGGGGCGCGCGCCGATCTCGCTGCCCGGCTTCTTCCGGCGCGGCGACGGGATCCAGCGGCAGGCGACGGCGAACGGCGGGCGCTGAGCGCACCGGCTAGGTGGCGCGTGGCGGGTCCTCGCCGTGCGCCTCGGCGAAGAACGTCGCCAGGTCGCGAACGAAGGCTTCCGACTCGGCGACGGCGTCACCAGCAGCTCGCCGTCGATGACCTCGTAGCGCGGCAAGAGGAGCAGGTTGACGGCGGTAAGTGCGCGCGCGCCTCGTCCCCCGTCCAGCGCCTCCGTGGACTCTGATCCCACGACCGCAGACGGAACCTCCACGTCGCGCCGCCCGATATATTCCCGGCCATGCTCAGGTCACCTGGAGGCACCCGCCTTCTCGTCGCGGCCGCCGCCTTCCTCGCCGTTGCCTGCGTCCCGGCCCGCCAACGAACGCCGCGCGCCGCGCCGCGCACCACCGTCTACGACGTCGTCATCCGCGGCGGCACCCTCTACGACGGCAGCGGCCGTCCGGCGCGCGTGCGCGACGTCGCCATTATCGGGGACAGCATCGCCGCCATCGGTACGCTCGCCGACGCGCGCGGCCGCGCTGAGGTCGACGCGCGCGGACTCGCCGTCGCCCCGGGCTTCATCAACATGTTGAGCTGGGCGACTGAATCGCTGATCGAGGACGGCCGCGCGCTCAGCGACGTCAAGCAGGGCGTGACGCTCGAGATCTTCGGCGAGGGCGAGTCGATGGGGCCGCTCAACCCGGAGATGAAGCGGCTGACTCGTGAGGCGCAGAGTGACATCAAGTACGACATTACGTGGACGACGCTCAACGAGTACCTCGAGTACCTCACCCGCCGCGGCGTCTCGCCGAACGTCGCGTCGTTCATCGGCGCGACCACGGTGCGCGTGCACGAGCTGGGCTACGCCGACCGCGCACCGACGCCGGCGGAGCTCTCGCGCATGCAAGCGCTCGTCCGCCAGGCGATGGAGGAGGGCGCGCTCGGCGTGGGCTCGTCGCTCATCTACGCGCCGGCGTTCTACGCGAAGACCGAGGAGCTGATCGCCCTCGCCGAGGCCGCCGCGCCGTACGGTGGGATCTACATCTCGCACATGCGAAGTGAGGGGAACCGCCTCCTCGAAGCGGTGGACGAGCTGCTCCGCATCTCTCGCCACGCGGGCATCCCGGCGGAGATCTACCACCTGAAGGCGGCCGGGCAGCAGAACTGGGGGAAGATGGAGCGCGTGATCGCGAAGGTCGATTCGGCGCGGCGCGCGGGCGGGAAGGTCACCGCCGACATGTACACCTACACTGCAGGTGCGACGGGACTCGACGCGGCGATGCCGCCGTGGGTGCAGGAGGGTGGGTATCGCGCGTGGGCCGACCGGCTCAAAGACCCGGCGACGCGCGCGCGGATCATCCGTGAGATGCGCACGCCGACGGACGCTTGGGAGAACCTGCTGCTCGCCGCGGGCTCGCCGGACCGGGTGATCCTCGTCGGCTTCAAGGCAGACTCGCTCAAGTACCTGACGGGGAAGACGCTGGCCGAAGTTGCTCGGATGCGCACCACGAGCCCGGAAGAGACGGCAATCGACCTCGTGATCGCGGACGGGAGCCGGGTCGGGACCGTGTACTTCGTGATGTCCGAGGAGAACGTACGCCACCAGCTCGCCCTGCCGTGGGTCGCCATCGACTCCGACGCCGCGGCGCCCGCGCCGGAGGGCGTGTTCCTCAAGTCCAATCCCCACCCGCGCGCCTACGGCACGTTCGCGCGTTTCCTCGGCAAGTACGTCCGCGACGAGCGGGTAACGACGCTGGAAGACGCGATCCGGCGGCTGACCGCGTTCCCCGCCGAGAACCTGAAGCTGCACCGCCGCGGCATGCTCCGGCCGGGCTACTACGCCGACGTCGTCGTTTTCGATCCGGCGCGCATCCAGGACCACGCGACATTCGACAAACCGCACCAGCTGGCGACGGGCGTGGTGCACGTGTTCGTCAACGGAACGCAGGTGCTGCGCGACGGCGAGCACACGGGGGCGAAGCCGGGGCGCGTGGTGCGGGGGCCGGGATACCGCGGCGTGCGGTGAACGGCCGCTCGGGCGGGGCATGTACGACAAAAGATTAAGAACGGATCGGTCGGGTCATCGGATCCGACGGATGAGCGTTTCCCAAAGAATTTGAACGCTTCAATCCGCCCGATCCGTGAATCCGCCCGATCCGAAATCCCTTGTCGTAGGGACTAACCCGGGCGGCCGTTTCGGGACTTCACTTACGACGTCGTCGGCCTCGCGGACGAGAGCTCCTTTACCAACCGATACAAAAACTCCTGCCCCTCGTAGAACGACTTGATCAGGATTCGCTCGTCCCGCCCGTGCGCGCGATTGTCGTTCGGGTCGCCGAAGATACCGGAGACGCCGTAGGCCGGGATCCCCGCCGCTCTGAAGTATCTGCTGTCCGTCGCGCCCGTACTCATGACCGGGATGACCGGGATGTCGCCGAACATCTCGCGCGTGAGGCGTTCGACGGCGGTGAAGACTTCCGGGAGCAGCGGGGACGGGGCCGTCGGTGGTGATGCCGGGGCCGCGGACACCTTGACCGCCGTGTCGCCGAAGACGCGGATCAGCGTGTCGCGGACCGCGGCGGCCGACGTGTTGGGGAGGATGCGGCAGTTGACGTTCGCCGACGCGAGCTGCGGCAGGGCGTTCGGCGCGTGCCCGCCGCGCAGCATCGTCGCGACGCACGTCGTGCGGAGCGTCGCATTGTAGCGGGGCGTTGCCGAGACCACGGCGGCGGCGGCTTCGTCGCGCGGGTTGCGCGCGAGCGCGCGCATCGCCGCCGCGACGTCGGGCGACTCGATCGCCGCCGTGCGCTCGAGGAAGGCGCGCGTCACCTCGTTCAGCTCGACCGGGAAGCGGTACTGGCCGAGCCGGGCGAGCGCGTCGGCGAGTTGATAGATCGCGTTATCCGGGCGCGGGACCGACGAGTGTCCGCCGCGGTTGCGGGCCTCGACCGTGAAGTCGACGTACACCTTCTCGGTCGCCTGCACCGAGTGCAGGAAGGGCCGCCCGTCGCGCAGCGTGCCGCCGCCGCCCTCGTTGATGACGAAGGCCGCGTCGACGAGGCCGCGGCGGTTCCGGAACAGCCACTCGACCCCGTTCGCGGGACCGCCCTCCTCGTCGGCGGTGAGCGCGACGATGATGTCGCGCGCCGGAACGAAGCCTTCGCGCTTCATGCGCAGCAGGTTGGCGACGAACATCGCCGCCATCGCCTTGTCGTCGCTCGTCCCGCGGCCGTAGTAGTAGCCGTCGCGCTCCGTGAACGTGAACGGGTCGAGGTCGGGGGACCAATCCTCCTTCAGCGCCTGAACGACGTCGAGGTGGGCGAGGAGGAGGATCGGCTTCGGCGCGCCCGGGCCGCCGCGGCCGCGGTAGCGCACGACGACGTTCCCCTTGTCGGCGCGCGGGCCGCCGACGAAGACGTCGCGCTCCGGGAAACCGGCGGCGCGGAAGCGGCGCGCCATCGCCTCGGCGGCGGCCGTGTTGTTGCCGACGCCGTCGACCGTGTTGATCTCGATCAGCTCCTCGAAGATCTCGCGCGCCAGTTGCTGGTGCGGGGCGGACTGCGCCACCGCGCGACTGGCGCCGGCCCCACCCGCACCGAGCGCGAGCAGCGCGGCGACGGCAACGCCCCTCACTGGCGGCCGCCCGTCGCTGACCGCTCCGCGAACTCGCGGACGGTCGTCATCTTGATCGGGAACTTCTCGAGCACTTCGTTCATCGGCACCTCGTGGCCGCGGGCGGCGCCGAGCATGAGCGCGGCAAAGGTGCGCTGCATCGGGTCGGTCGCCCCCTGGTACTGCGCCTCCAATGCCTGCTCCGGGATTTCCTGCACCTGGAACGCGCGGCCGGCTGCTTGCTCGAAGGCGCGGATCGCCTCGCGCTGGGTCACCGCCTGCGGGCCCCCGAAGCGGATCGTCACATTGCGCGCCGCCGGGTTGGTCAGCGACTGCACCGCGAGCTCCGCGACGTCGTACAGGGAGACGTAATCCATCTTGCGATCGCCGCTGCCGAAGATCTGGGCGCGCGCGTTCGCGACGTCGACGCCGAGGTGCGGCCCGAGCCAACTCTCCATGAAGTAGCTGGGCTGAAGGATGGTGTACGTCATGCTGCTCGCCCGCAGCGCCTCCTCCACCTTTGCCTTGGCGTTGCGGAGTGGGCTATCGGGAACACTGTCGGTGTCGAACGAGACGTAGATGAAGTGGTCCGCCTGAGCCGCCTTGGCCGCCGCGATCAGGTTGAGGGTCCCGCGCTCGTCGGTGGCCTCGAAGCTGTCGCCGGGCTTTCCCGTGCCAATCATGCTCACCGTCGAGATCACCGCGTCGACGTCCTGGCACGCCTGATCGAGCGACGGTCGGTGTTTGAGATCGCCGACGACAACGTTACACCCAGCGGCGCTGAGTGCCTCGACCTTGGCGGGGTCCGATGTGGCGCGAACCAGCGCGCGAACCGGCTCGCGGCGCGCGATCAAACGACGGCAGATCTCACCGCCGAGGGCGCCGGTAGCACCTGCGACCAGAATCATGGGGTCCCCCTCTGGACCGGGTCCATCGAACAACGACACCCGGCGAGACAGCTTCGCGCGGCGGGCCGGCGGCTGCGAAACTTGCGCCGCGTGCTGGGGAACCGC
>JBHELH010000197.1:0-5094 GCA_046263215.1 Gemmatimonadaceae bacterium
TGGATGCTCGGCGACGATCCCGATTCGGCGCGGCTCGAGCTGGCGAAATACCTCGTCGACTGCGGCGCGTCCGCGGACATCTTTCTCGCGGCCGCGCTCGGACTCACGGAGCGGGCGCGCGTGATGCTGGAGCCGGATCCCTCACTGCTTCGGCTCCGAACCAGCCAGGGCGAATACGGCGAGAAGCCACCGAGCAGCTTCCACATCTACCAGTGGACCATCGGCCCGAACCTGTCGCCGCTCCAGGTTGCCGCGAAATTCCGGCAGCACGAGACGCTGGCGGTCATGGAGCGCTTCGCGTCTCCGGAGGAACGACTGCTGCTGGCATGTCATCGAGGCGACGGCGGCGCGGCACGCGCGATAGTCGCCGCGCATCCGGGGATTGTGGAGAGGCTCGGGCCGGTCGATCGCCGAGCGCTCACTGATGAAGCATGGGCCGCGAATGCGCCCGCCGTCGAGCTCATGCTCGAGTTGGGGTTCGATCCGGCCGTGCCCAGCGCCTCCGGCCCCACGGGCGGTAGCGCACTACACTGCGCGGCGTGGGAAGGATCGGTCGACTGCGTCGCGGCCATCCTGCGTCGGCCGGCGGGCCGCGCCCTCCTCGAGGTGCGCGACCCGACCTACGGGGGTACACCGCTGAGCTGGTGCTCTCATGGATCGGTGAATTGCGGCAACCGCCAGGCGGATCATGCGGCAGTTGCGCGGACGCTGATCGCGGCCGGCGCTCGCGTGAATCCCGAGATGGCCAACTGGGAAGGCTCGGATGCCTTCCAGGCCGTCATCGACGAGGCGCTGCGAGGTGGGTGACGATGATGAACAGACAGCAACTAGCCGGGAGTCCGGTCGGTCCTTCGAGCGTTTGCCGTCAGGTTGATGAGGCGCGAGACTACCAGCGCGACGTACATGATGCCGGCGAACGACTCCAGCATCACGAGCGCCCGTGCCATCGGCGTCACCGGCATGATGTCGCTGAGGCCGACACTGGAGAGCACGGCCACGCTCAGATAGAGGAGCTCCGTCCAGCTGCGCGGCGCGAGCCCGTCGCCGCCGTATCCGAAGCTCCCGGGCTGCAGCCCCTGGCAGACCACGAACGCATACGCGAATGCCCACGCCAGCAGCGTGAACGTCGCGCCGGCCGCGAAGAGCTCGTCCGCGGCTACGTGCCAATCCTGGAGCATGTACGCGATTAGGCTGCCGGCGGCGTAGAAGTAGAAGGCGGATTCGAGCGCGGCGGTGGCCACCGTCAGCTCTGGACGCGGCGTCACGACCATCATCAGGGACAGCACGACCACCGGGAGCGCCAGTGTCACGGCCACCCAGGTGAGCCACGGGCCGCGGCGCACGACCCACAGCGCGAGGCCGAGGACGATCAGGCCGAACACTCCGAAGAGCGCGCGCCCACGGGGCGACGACTCCATCAGCGGATAGAGGACCACCCCCAGCAGCTGGACGAACAGCAGTCCGGCGGACGGATTGCGGCGTAGGAAGGCGATGTATGACACGTGGCCTGGCGTAGAGGGTCGTGGGCTACAAGGTTCTCACAGCGAGACCTAATGCAACGACTCGACCTGAGTCCTAGCGAGCTGTGCGCCTGCGGAGATACGGCGCGAGCATTGTCAGCGCCCCCACCACCCTACCAGCCATGACGTCACCCTCGAGGAGGTTGCTCGCCGCGGTCTGTGTCGCGGCGCTCTGCTTCGCGCCTTCGACCATCCTCTCCCAGCGGCAGCCCGGCGCCGCCGCCGCGCCGCCGGGCGATTCGTGGCTCGTCGCATTCCCGGCCGGGCGCGACACGATCTGGATCCGATTCGCGCTACGCTTCCAGCGCGACAGCGTGCTCGGTGCGGACCCAGGCGGCTTACCGGTTCGTGGCACGCTCCGCCGCGACTCGGTGAGCTTCTTCCTGGTCCGCCTTCCGGACAGTGCGCGCGTACTCTTCACCGGCGTGCTGCGTGACGGCGTGATTCGCGGGACGCGCTTCGACACGCCCCGCGCCGCTTCGATGCCGTCGGACTCGGCCCCATTCCTCGCGCTGCGGGACACCGTGCCGTCCCGCGCGCCGCGTCTGCACGCGTTCGAGCCCCGAGTCTTTCACCGCTGGTTCTCGGGTGGCGAGCCACCGGCGCTGCGCATCATCCCGGGCGACACGGTGCGAACGTGGAGCGTCGACGCCGGTGGGCGCGACTCCACAGGCGCGGCCCGTTCCCGCGGCGGTAACCCGCTCACCGGCCCGTTCTACGTCGAAGGCGCGATGCCCGGCGACGTGATCGCCGTCCGGCTGCACCGCGTGCGACTCAACCGCGACTACGCGGTCGCCGGCTCCGGCGTCGTGTGGAACGCCGTCACCCCCGGCTACGTGCGCGGCATCAAGGAGGTGTCGGGCTTCAACAGCCGGTGGAAGCTGGATCGCGCGCGCGGGCTCGCGACACTGGAGCAACCGACACCGGCGCTCCGCTCCCTCGCCGTGCCCGTGCGGCCGATGCTCGGCTGCGTCGGTGTCGCGCCGCCATCCGGACAGGTGATACGTACGTCGGACTCCGGCCCGTTCGGCGGGAACATGGACTACAACGAGATCCGCGAGGGCACCACCGTGTACCTGCCCGTCTTCCAACGCGGGGCGCTGCTATTCGTCGGCGACGGACACGCGCTCCAGGGAGACGGCGAGCTCACCGGCGACGCCCTCGAGACGTCGATGAACATCGAGTTCAGCGTCGAGCTGCTCCGTAGACATCAGATCTCCGCCCCTCGCGCCGAGAACGACGAGTTTCTGATGGCGATCGGGATCAGCGGGGATCTTAGCGACGCGCTTCGCCGGGCCACGACGGAGCTCTCGCGCTGGCTGGAAGCGGACTACCGGCTCAACGCGCCGGAGCTCGCGTCCCTCCTCGGCGCGAGCATGCGCTACGACGTGGCCGACCTGGTGGGGACGCAGGTCAGCATCGTGGCCAAGATGCCGAAGGCCGTGCTCCGGCAACTGGAGCGAAGAACCCAATGACAGCCGCCGAGTTCCGCCGCATCGCATTGAGCCTCCCCGATGTCATCGAAGGCTCCCACATGGGCCACGCGGACTTTCGTGTAGGAGGGAAGATCTTCGCGACGCTCGGCTATCCCAGCGACCATTTTGCGGCAGTAATGCTATCGCCTCAGGATCAGGACCTGATCATGAGAGACCATCCGAAGACGTTCGCACCCGCGGCAGGGGCTTGGGGCGCGTCAGGCAGCACGACCGTCGTCCTGCGCGGAGCGAGCAAGCGCGCCGTCGCAATCGCGCTCGAAGCCGCATGGCGAAAGCGCGCGCCGAAGCGACTGGCCTCCGCGCTCGATCGGCAAGCTTAGCGAACCATATTTCGTCCGCCGAGCCACCTCCGCTGCCCCGGCTTCATCGTGAGGATCTCATGGGGTTCGCTCTGAGCTGGATTGCTGTGCGCGGAAAGTCGTAACGCGCGTCGCTCGCTGATTCGTGCGCGCTTCGGTCGATATAGGTGCCGTCCAGACCAACACGGTGTTACCTGGCCACGGCCGTAGCGGTTAGATTGGATCCCTGATCCTGAGCCCGAGGTATCGTGCATCTGACCGTCGAAGTTGAGCGCGAGGAGGACGGGCGCTGGCTGGCCGAGGTCCCGGATCTGCCGGGCGTGCTCGCCTACGGCCAGACGCGCGACCAGGCGATCGCGCGCGCTGAGGCGCTCGCGCTCCGCGTCATCGCCGACCGGCTCGAGCACGGCGAGGCCGGGCCCGACCTCGTCAGCGTCTCCTTCCGGGCCGCGTAGCACCCCGGCTCGCTCGACGGCGTGGCGCAGTGGCGGGCAGCCAAGGCCCGGCGCGTCCTCGCGGCGCTGTATCGGATCGGCTGGCGGCTCAAGCGCGAGGCGAGCTCGCACAAGACACTCGCCCGCGAGGGCTGGCCCGACTACGTGTTCGCGTTCCACGACGCCGAGGAGATCGGGCCGGCGATGCTGGCGCGGATCGCGAAACGCACCGGGCTGACGCCCGAGGATCTGTGAGGTGGCAGACTGACGTGAGGAGCTAAGCACACCATGAGTATTCGGCACGCGAGTCACGGCGCATTTCGCGCCGCTCTCATTATCGCTGTCGTCATCATCAGTCAGGGCACGAGCTGCCCTGGACCGTCTGTGTTTGTAATCCAACGGTTCTCGTTGACGAGCCGTCCCGACACATCGTTCGTGTTTCCGGAGCGGGTGCAACTGCCGATGGTCAGCTTCTCTCTTTCCGGGCCCAAGCGACACTGGTGGTCAAACGAACCGCCGCGGCCCTATTGTCGTGGCTTTCACCTCTATACCGCGGACTGGCCACGGGGGGTGCCCTACGATCCCGGCATCCTGCCGCCGTCCGCGTTCGAGGCCCGACTCATCGGGTATCCCGAGCCAACGCTCATCGTGTGGTACCGGTACCACCTTGGGCTCGCTCGCATGGATTCCACCACACCCGAAGGCGCAGCGCAACGTGCCCGCATTGCCCGGAAGGAGACCCTCCTCAGTCAATATGCCGACAGCCTTGCCCGCGCTGTTCTGGCGGCGTCGGGTGCACAGCCGGTAGTTCCTGCAGCACACGTGAGTCGCATCGAATCCTGGAAGGAATTCGATCGGTGGTGCCGCGCCGCCACAGAGGACGGTGGGTCGAACACTCCACCACGTGACGAGGACTTGTAGCTGGCAACGCGAGTGTGCTAAGGAGAGTTTCCATGCGCGGACGCTTAGTCCTGATCACCCTGGCCGCGGGCATGCCCGCCGGCGCGGCTGCGCAGCGCGACGTCGTCATCCGGAACGTCACGCTGATTCCGATGACCGGCGCAGCGCCAGCGGCGCGCCAGTCGGTCGTCGTGCGCGACGGCCGGATCGCCGAGATCGGCCGGTCGGCGCAGGTCCGGGTACCCGCCGGGGCAACCGTGGTGGACGGGACAGGCAAGTACCTCATTCCCGGCCTCTTCGAGATGCACGCGCACGCGTCGAAAGCCCGCGCCTCTTCGCTGGGACTCTACGTCGTGCACGGTGTGACGACCATTCGCGATCAGGGAAGCGAGCACGCCGAGGTGCTGCGCTGGCGGAGGGAGATCCGCGCCGGCGGGCGCGTGGG
>JBHELH010000198.1:0-24315 GCA_046263215.1 Gemmatimonadaceae bacterium
CTGGTCGGCGCAAGGCGCGGTCTTCCGTCCAGATCGTGGCAGCTATCACCAGTCGAACCTCGCACACATCCGGTACGACGAGTCGGGCACGCAGTCCTCGGCCGGCATCTATTTCGGCTTCGGACCGTCGCCGGTGATCTCCGCGGCGCAGAGCGACCTGATTTGGGCCGAAGCGCTGCTCCGTCAGGGCACGCCGAACCCGACGCTCGCGGCGACGCTCATCGACAGGACACGGGTGACGCGCGGCGGGCTCCCATCCGCCGTTGCGGCCGTTGGTAACGTCGGTTCGGATACCGACGGCCCCTGCATGTCGACCGGGGTACTCAGTAAGGACGGCATCACCCCCTGCTCCCTCTGGTCGATGCTTCTCTACGAGAAGGAGGTCGAGCTGCTCGGCCTCGGGCCGGCGCCATTCTACGAGCAGCGTCGCCTCCCACTCGTCGTAAGCGGTCCCACGGGCCGACATGTCGCCGGCTTGCTGCCCGGCACGCCCCGCGAGATGCCCGTGCCGGCCAAGGAGCTCGGCGTCAAGCTCGAGCCGCTGTACACGTGGGGCGGCACGAACCCGGCGAACTCGCCAACTCCGTAGCGCCGAGGACCGGTTCTTCGCCCAGAAGAAGCAGCGGGGTCGGCGCGAGCCGACCCCGCTGGTTGTTTTCCGCGCCGCCCCTAGGGGGACGCGGCCACGCCGTCGTATGCCCTCAGGTACTCGGCCGCGCCGGCCTCCGCGCGCTCGGCCTCCCAGATGCCACGGATCGCCGCCACACCGTACGCCCCGAGCCCGCGCAGCGCGGGAACGTGTTCCGGCATGACCCCGCCGATAACGACGACCGGCACTCTCGACTCGGCGATCACGTCGCGGAGCACGCGCGATCCCGCCACCCGCCGACGCTCGTCTCTGAGCTGTCCGACGACGACCCACGTCGCCCGCGCCTCGACCGCCGCTCGCGCCTCCGCTACCGAGTGCGCGCTCGCCCCGATCGCCAGTGCCGGCGCCACCCGGAGTGCGTCGGCGACGCCGATCGATCGGCTGGTGAGCTGAACGCCGCGCGCGCCCGTCGCGACCGCGACGTCGACGCGATCCGTGACGATCAGCCAGGCGCCGCTGCTGGCTTGCAGCCCGACGAGCGCGGACGCGAGCGCGTACACCTTCGCGCCGCTCGTGCGCGGCGCCCGCAGCTGCACGGCGCCGCGCGGGCCCAGCGTCCACATTACTGCCGCCACGCGGTCGAGGAAGTCGCGGCGCGCGACGATCTCGTCCGTCGTCACCGCGTGGATGACGGGAACCGTGCCCGGCAAGGCTCGGCGGTCGTCGCCCAGGCCCGGCTTACGCGGCGACGTCGTCGTCGCGAATGGCGAAGCGATCGCCGACCGACAGCCGGCGGCCGCGAGCCAGCTCGTCGGGAGCCATCCGGCGCTTCCCGGCGGGTTGCACGGCGACAATTCGTACGGCGCCGCCATCGCCGCATGCGACGATCATAGCGCCGCGGGCGATCTCGACGACCTCGCCGGGGACATAACCGGACCCGACATCTGCGACACGCGCGCCAAAGAGCTTCACGTCCGCTCCGCGGAGCCGCGTGAACGCGCCTGGTCGCGGATCGTACGCCCGGATGACGCGCGAGACCGCCGCTGCGTCGTGGGCCCAGTTCACGCGCGTCATCTCACGGTCCACCTTGGGCGCGTAGGTCGCGCGCGACTCGTCCTGTTCCGTCTCCGTAGCCTCCCCTACGGCGAGCAGCGACAGCGCTTCGACGAGTGCCAACGCGCCAAGCTCCGACAGCCGAAGCGACAGCTCGCCGTACGTCTCGTCGTCGACGATCGGAGTCTCCACTTGGTGGAGGATCGGCCCGGCATCCAACGCCGGAACCACGCGCATCACTGTGACGCCGGTGCGATCGTGGCCCTCGCGAATCGCGGCCTGAATCGGCGCCGCACCGCGCAGCTGCGGAAGCAGTGACGCGTGGACGTTGAACGTGCCGGTCGCCGGCACGTCGATCGCCGGCTTCGGAAGGATGTGGCCGTACGCGACGACGACCGAGACGTCCGGCGCGAGCTCGCGGATCGAGTCGAGGAATTCCGGGCCGCGCGGTTTGTCCGGCTGGAGCACCGGCAGCCCCTCGTCGAGGGCGATCAGCTTGACGGGCGGGGGCTGCAGCCTCGAGCGCGAGCGGCCCACCGGCTTGTCCGGCTGGGTGACGATGCCGACGACCTCGAAGCCTTCACCCAGTAGCGCACGCAGCGACGGCGCCGCGAACTCCGGCGTGCCCCAGAAGAGCACGCGCACCTCAGAGCTCCTCGTCGCGTCGGTGGTGCAAGGCAACCTCCGCCGGCGTCAGCTTGCGGACGTTGCCCGGATATTTCTCGCGCTCCTTCGCCCACTTCGCGAGCGCTGAGCGCCGCTTGAACGCGCCGAGGTAATCGATGAACAGCTTGCCGTGCAAGTGATCGATCTCGTGCTGCAGGCAGCGCGACAGCAGCTCGGTGGCGTCGATCTCGAACGGCTCACCGTCCCGCCCGAGCGCGCGAACGACGACGCGCGCCGCACGCTCCACATCGCCGTACACCTCGGGTATCGAGAGGCAGCCCTCCTCACCCTTGGCCGCGCCCTCGGAGAGGACGATCTCCGGATTGATGATCGCGAACGGCGCGGCCTCGCCGACATCGATCACGGCGAGCCGCTCGAGCCGACCGACTTGCGGCGCCGCGAGGCCGATCCCTTTCGCCGCGTACATCGTCTCGAACATGTCGTCCACGAGCCGACGAATGGCGTCCGTGACCGCAGCGACCGGCGTCGTGACCTGGCGGAGGATCGGATCTCCGAGGACGCGAACGTCGAGCAGGCTCACGCGCGATCGGCCGGCCCTGTCGCGGGGCTCGACGTCGGCGTCACGACCTTCGCGATCCGCCCCCGCTCGATCACCAGGCGCGACTCGCCCGAGCGGACGGTGATGCGATCGTCCATCGTCTTCCGCGGTGCCCCGTCGACGACGACTTCCTTGATGTGCACGATCTCGCCGACGATGCCGCCGGTCGTGACCACCTCGTCCCCCCGCTTGATGTTCTTGAGCGCTTCCTCATGTTGCCGGCGCTGCTTCTGCTGCGGCCGGATCAGCAGGAAGTAGAAGATCGCGAAGATCGCCACGATCTGGATCAGGAACGGCAGCATCGAGCTGCCCCCGCCCGCCTGCAACAGGGCGAGAAGGCTCAGGGCCGGCATCGCGGGTGTCATGCGCTCGGGACCGTGATTCGAGACTGGTAGCGCGCAAGCCAATCACGGCTCCACGCGTCGAAGCTCCCCGCGACCACGGCGCGGCGCGCCTGGCGCATCAGGGAAACGAGGAAATGTACATTGTGCAGGGAGAGAAGGCGCAGTGCCAGGATCTCGTCAGCCAGGAAGAGGTGGCGCACGTACGCGCGCGAGAACCGACTGCAGGCGGCGCAGTCGCATCCCTCGTCGAGCGGTCGCGGGTCGAGGCGGAACTCCGCGCGCTTGATGTTCAGCCGGCCCTCGCGGGTGAACGCCGCGCCGTTGCGCCCCATTCGCGTTGGCGCCACGCAGTCGAACAGATCGACGCCGCGCTTGACCGCCTCGACGAGATCCTCGGGAAAGCCCACGCCCATCAGATAGCGCGGACGATCCGCGGGAAGAGCGTCGTCAACGACCTCGAGGATCCGGTACATGTGGTCCTTCGACTCACCCAGGGAGAGCCCGCCGATGCCGAAGCCGGGCCAGTCGCCGCTTGCCCGGACCGCCGCGACCGCCTCGCGGCGGAGCCCCTCGTGGATACCGCCCTGCAGCACAGGGAAGAGTGCCTGCGGCGGCCGGTCGCCGTCGTCGGAAGCCCGCAAGCGGTCGAACTCCGCCGCACAGCGCGCGAGCCAGCGGATGCTGCGCTCGCTCGCGTCCCGTGCCGTCGTCTCGTCGTTCTGACCGGGGATGACGTGGTCGAATTGCATGATCACGTCGGCGCCGAGGTTGCGCTCGATGCGCACGACCGACTCGGGCGTGAAGCGGCGCGTCGAGCCGTCGATGTGGCTCCGGAACTCCACGCCGTCCTCGTCGACGGTGCGCAGCGTCGCGAGCGAGAACACCTGGAATCCGCCGGAATCGGTCAGAATGGGACCATCCCATGCCATGAACCGGTGCAAGCCGCCGAGCTCGCGCACCACGTCGTCGCCCGGCCGCAGGTGCAGGTGGTACGCGTTCGCCAGGATCATCTGCGCACCCATCGCTCGCAGGTCGGCCGGGTCGAGTGCTTTGACCGTGGCCAGCGTGCCGACCGCCATGAACGCCGGCGTCTCGACCACGCCGTGCGGCGTCATGAAGCGGCCCGCACGGGCGCGATGGGCAGCGCCCTCGACATCGAACCTGAAGGTCAAATGGCCGGAGGGTCGGAGGTAGGAGGTTGGAGGTGGCCAGGGAGGACGTAGGTCCGAGCAATCTCCTACGTCCCCCTCTCATCTCCTCGATCAAACGATCGCCATCGCGTCACCATATGAGTAGAAGCGGTAACCCGCGGCGACGGCATCTCGGTAGGCGCGCATCGTCAGCTCGTAACCCGCGAACGCCGCCACGAGCATGATCAGCGTCGAGCGCGGCAGGTGGAAGTTCGTGATCAGGCGGTCGATGACGCGGAAGCGGTACGGAGGCCGGATGAACATGCGGGTCTCGCCCTCGCCGGCGGCGACCTTCCCGTCATCACTCGCCGCACTCTCGAGGGTGCGAACCGTCGTCGTCCCGACCGCCCAAACTACTTTGCCGGCCTCGCGCGCGCGGTTCACCAGCTCCGCCGTCCGGGACGGCACGGAGTACCACTCCTCGTGCATGACGTGCGCCGCGGGGTCATCAACCTCGACCGGCTTGAACGTTCCCGCGCCGACGTGAAGCACAACGTCCGCGCGAACCACGCCGCGCGCGCCGAGCGTGCGCAGTAGCTCGTCCGTGAAGTGCAGGCCCGCCGTCGGCGCCGCGACCGAGCCAAGCTCGCGCGCGTACACGGTCTGGTAACGCTCGGCGTCCTCGGGAGCGTCGGACCGCGCGATGTAGGGCGGGAGTGGCACGTGACCATGGCGCTCGATCGCCTCTGCTATGGGCAACTCGCTCACCAGCCGAACGATCCTCGTGCGCCGCTCGGTCACCTGTTCGATCTCGACGTCGAAGCCGGGTGCCACGTGCACAACGCGCCCCGCCTTGAGCTTACCACCCGGCGACACCATTGCCTCGTAGCGACCGTCTCCGAGCGGCTTGAGCAGCAGCACTTCGGCTCGCGCCCCGGAATCACGCCGCCCCAGTAGCCGCGCCCGGAAGACGCGCGTCGTGTTCAACACGAAGACGTCGCCGGCGTGCATCAGGGTGGGCAGGTCGCGGAACCAACGATGGTCGATCGAGTCGGCAGAGCGGTCCACCACCATGAGCCGGCTATCGTCCCGCCGCGGCGCCGGCATCTGCGCGATCCGCTCCGCCGGGAGCGTAAAATCGTAATCGGAGGTCAGAAGCCCGTCAGCCATCGCCTTCGTACGGTATCCACCAAATCAAAGCCCGGCGCTGCGCGCCGGGCAGTCCAAACCGCTGATAGCAGATAGCTGATCGCGTGCGGGCGAAGCCCGCACCGATCGCTTGGTAGCTGATAGCGCGCGGGCGAAGCGCCGTTAAAACAGGGTGCCCTGCGGGGTGGCGACCAGAGGCGGGGTGTAGCCGAAGTGACGGTACGCGTACGGCGTCGCCATGCGCCCCCTCGACGTCCGCTGCACAAACCCATGCTGTAGCAGGAAGGGCTCGTAGACCTCTTCGATCGTGTTCGCGTCCTCCCCGACGGCGGCGGCGATCGTGTTCAGGCCGACCGGGCCGCCCTCGAACTTCTCGATGATCGTCTTCAGGATCCGCGCGTCCATGTCGTCGAGTCCGTACTCGTCGACGTCGAGGATCTGGAGCGCCTGCCGCGCGACGTCGCGACTGATGTACCCGCCGCCCTTCACCTGCGCGTAATCGCGCACGCGCCGGAGCAGGCGGTTCGCCACCCGAGGCGTGCCACGCGATCGACGCGCGATCTCCTCCGCGCCCTCGGGGTCGATGCCGACTCGAAGCACGTCCGACGACCGCATCACGATCTGTTCGAGATCCTCGCTCGGGTAGTAGTTCAACCGCTCGACAATGCCGAACCGCGCACGCATCGGCGGCGTCAGCATGCCGTAGCGTGTCGTCGCCCCGATGAGCGTGAACCGCTCGATCGGCATCGTGATCGTTTGCGCCTTCGGACCTTCAGAGAGCCGGATGTCGATCTTGAAGTCCTCCATCGCCGGATAAAGGAACTCCTCGATGATCGGCCGCAGGCGATGAATCTCGTCGATGAAGAGGATGTCGCCCTCTCGCAGGTTCGTAAGCGTCCCGACGAGATCGCCGGGCTTCTCCAGCGCCGGGCCGGAGGTCGTGCGAATGTTCACGCCCAACTCGCGCGCGATGAGCTCGGCCAGCGTCGTCTTGCCGAGACCCGGCGGTCCGTAAAACAGCGCATGGTCGAGGGGCTCCCGCCGAGCGATCGCGGCGTCGATCCAGATCCGCAAACTCTGTTTGACCTTCTGCTGGCCGATGAATTCCCCCAGGCGCTGAGGCCTGAGCGACAGCTCGACGACCGACTCCTCGGCGAGGACTTCAGGGGTGGTGATCTCTGCTCGCGTCATTGGGCGAAAATTAGCCGAAGAAAGGCCGAACCAACAGGAGGGAGGTGGTAGGACGGAGGGGGGAGGAGGAAGCGGTGCTCTCACCTCTTTCCTCCCACCTCCCTCCTCCTCTAGACCCTCTCACGTACCCTCGCCAACCGCGCCGCTGCTCTCTTGAGCGTGTCGATGCGCTTGCAGAAGGCGAACCGCACGAGCTGTCGGCCCAGCTCCCGGTGGTGGTAAAAGCTCGAGCCCGGTACCGCAGCGACCCCGATCTCCTCGGCCATCCATTTCGCGAACGCGACGTCGTCCATGTCACTCAGGTCGGAGAAGTCGGCAAGGACATAGTACGCCCCTTCCGGGACCGTGAACGTGAACCCGGCCTCAGTGAGGGCCTCCACCATGATGTGCCGCCGCCCGCGGTAATCGAGCGCGAGGTGGTTGAAGTAGTCCGCGTCGAAGGACAGGCCGACTGCACCCGCTGCCTGCAGCGGCGCCGGCGCACCGACCGTCAAGAAGTCGTGGACCTTCCGGATGGCCGCCGTTTGTGCTGCCGGCGCGATGGCGTAGCCGAGCCGCCAGCCGGTGCAGCTGAACGTCTTCGAGAGGCCGGAGATGGTCACCGTGCGCTCGCGCATCCCGGGCCACGTCGCGATCACGTGATGCTGACCGGCATACCGGATGTGCTCGTAGATCTCGTCCGTGATCGCCCACACGTCGTTCTCGCGGCAGAGCTCCGCGATCATCGAGATCTCGGCGCGAGTTAGCACGCGCCCGGTCGGGTTGTGCGGCGTGTTGATGACGATGGCGCGTGTGCGCTTGGTGAACGCTTTCGCGAGCTTCTCCGGGTCGATCGTCCAGTGCGGACGCTCCAGCGGGATGAAAACGGGCCGCGCGCCGGCGAGAATCGCGTCGGGTCCGTAGTTCTCGTAGTACGGCTCGAGGATGATGACTTCGTCGCCCGGGTCGATCAGCGCCAGGAACACGGCCGCCATCGCCTCGGTGGCGCCGCACGTGACCGTGATCTCCTGCGCATGGTCCACCTGCATGCCGTACCACCGCCGGTACTTCTCGGCGATCGCCAGCCGGAGCGCCGCGCTGCCCCACGTGACCGCGTACTGGTTGATGTCGGCCGTGATCGCAGTGCACGCTGCCTCCTTCATCGGCTCCGGCATCGGGAAGTCTGGGAAGCCCTGCGCGAGGTTCACTGCCTCGTGCAGCTGCGCGATGCGCGTCATCTCGCGGATGACCGACTCGGTGAACGTCTCGGTGCGCCGCGCGCCCAGCACGTCAGCGCCCCCCGAGTCGGGCGAGCGCGCCGCGGATCAGCTCAGCGGCCGCCATCCCGCGGCCCCCCGCGTCGAGCGCGCCGCGCACCGCCTTCTCGGCGTCGGCCGTCGTGTAGCCGAGCGACACTAGTGCGCGGATCGCGTCCTCCGCGCCGGCGCCTTCCGGGCGCACGCCGCCGGCGGTCTCCGCCGGCAGGTCGTCGAGCTTGTCGGCCAGATCGAGCACCAGGCGCTCGGCCTTCTTGCGCCCGACGCGCGGCACGCTCTGCAGCGTGACGACGTCCTTCTCGCGGAGCGCGCGCACGAGACGGTCTGCGCTGAGATGCGACAACAGTCCGAGGGCCAGGGCCGGGCCAACCCCGTTGGCCGTCAGGAGTCGCTGGAAGACCCGCCGCTCGGTGGTGGTCGCGAAGCCGAAGAGGAGCCACCCGTCCTCGCGTACCACCAGCTGCGTGTACAGGACGACGTCCTCGCCCGCCTTCGGCAGGATTTCATACACGCTGAGTGGGATGGACAGCTCGTAGCCGACGCCCGCGTTCGTCATGACTTCGACCCGGTCGAGCTCTTTCGCGAGCAGCCGCCCGGCGATCTGGGCGATCACGCCAGCCCCGCGGCGCCGCGGGTCCGCGCGCGGCCGCGATCGAGTTGCGGCGCACGCGCCCCCATGAGGCAAGCCAGCGCCGCCGCGACCCCGTCGGCCGCGTCCGACGGGGACGGCACCGAGCGAAGCCGCAGGAGCCGCGTGAGCATGAACTGCACCTGCTCCTTTGTCGCGACGCCGGTGCCGACAACCGCCTTCTTCACCTCGGCCGGGGGGAATTCGCAGACCTCGACGCCGGCCTCCTCGCCCGCGAGCAGGATCACGCCGCGCGCGTGTCCGAGCACGACCGTCGTCCGCACGTTCTTGGCGTAAAACACGTCCTCGACGGCCAGCACGTCCGGTCGGTGGCGGGCAATCAGCTCCGTCACACCCTCGTGGATCTCCCGGAGGCGTGCGGGCAGCCGATCGCGCGGCCGCGTGCGGATCACGCCGCACTCGACGAGGCTGACGCGCATCACCCCGTCGCCGGCCACCACGCCGTATCCGGTCTGCGCGGTTCCGGGGTCGATGCCGAGGACGATCATGAGGGTCGAGGGTCGAGGGTGGAGGGCAGAGAGGCGCGGACAGTCTCTACCCTCCACCCTCCGCCCTCCGCCCTCGCGCTCACGCTTGCCCAGCCATGTCGCCGACGTCGATGTCGAAGTTCCCCCAGACCTTCTGCACGTCGTCGAGCTCCTCGAGCGACTCGATCAGCCTCAGTACGGCCTCGGCGTCCTTCCCCTCGACGTGGACGGTATTCTTCGGCACCATCGCCAGCTCCGCGTCGGCGACCTTCACGCCGCGCGCCTCGAGCGCGGTGCGCACGGCGTGAAAGGACGCGGGATCCGTCGTCACGACGTACTGACCGTCTTCGTTCGCGACGTCCTCGGCGCCCACCTCGAGCGCGATCTCGAGCGTGGAGTCCTCGTCCAGCCCCTGGCTCTCGAGCAGGATCTGGCCCTTGCGGTCGAACATCCACGCGACCGAGTTCGCGGCGCCCAGGTTGCCGCCGCCCCGAGAGAACTTGTGGCGGACCTCGGCGACGGTGCGGTTCGGGTTGTCGGTGACCGCCTCGACGATGACCGCGACGCCGCCCGGTCCGTACCCCTCGTACGTGACCTCGGAGTACGTCTCGCCCGCGAGCTCACCCGTGCCCTTCTTAATCGCGCGCTCGATGTTGTCCTTCGGCATCGACTTCGCGCGCGCGGCCTCGATCGCCACCCGCAGCCGCGCGTTCCCAGCCGGGTCGCCCCCGCCTTGCTTCGCCGCCACCGTGATCTCGCGGATCAGCTTCGTGAAGAGGGCGCCGCGCTTCGCATCGGCGGCCGCCTTGTAGTGCTTGATCTGCTTCCACTTGCTGTGACCAGCCATGAGCCGCTCGGGGACCGCTGCCGGGGAGGGGTTCTGCTCGCCGTTCGCCGGGAATATAGCCTCAGCGATCGGGGTCGACGAGATCCTCGAACCGCATCCACTGCTCGTAGAAATAGAGATCGGCGTAGGCGGTCGGCCCGCTGCGGTTCTTCAAGACATGGAGCTCGGTCGCGCCCTCGAGTGACTGCGCTGCGTCGTACATCCCCTCCCGGAACAGGCCGAGCACGACGTCCGCGTGCTGCTTGACTGCGCCAAGCGCGCCGAAATCGTCGAGTTGCGGGCGACGGTCGGCGCGCGCCGCGAGGTTGGAAAGGTGCGCCGTGACGAGCACCGCCGCGTCCAGGTCGACGGACAACGTCTTGAGTTGGCGCACGGCCAACGCAAGCTCCTCGTCTTGAGTCATTCGGCCGCCGGCCAGCATCTGGAGTGGGTCGACGACGACCAACTCGATACCGCGTCGTGACCCGAGATCCTTCGCCAGCGCGTCGACGGTAGCTGCCATCCGCCCGACCACGAGGTCGGCATCGCGCAGACGCGCCGCCGCCGCGGCTACGCTTGCTCGCGTGGCGTCGTCGAGAGCCCCGCGACGGATGTCCTCCACACGTGCCCGCCCTTCGATAGCGAGGATTCGCTCCGCCACGCGCTCGATCGACGCCTCGCCCACGTAGAAGACGACGCTGCAACCGTCCACTGCGCTACGCACCGCCATGGCGAGCGCGAGTGCCGACTTGCCGCTGCCAATATCGCCGCCGAGCACGATCAAGTCGCCGCGCCGGAACCCGCCTCCGAGCACTCGATCGACGCTCGGGAACCCGGTCGGCGCCGAGTCCGGCGGCCGGGTGCCGTCCGACGTCTCGTCGACGCGCGCGAGGACATCCTCGAGCGGAGACGCGATGTCGATAGTGGGCCGCTCGCCCCTGTTAGACGGACGCCGAGGCACCGGGCGTGAGCGCGTGGGGAAGTGGCGCGCTGGTCACGCGCGCAATCTGGCCGGGCGTCGGCCGCAGCGCCAGCACGTTCGACGCCGCGCGCTCCGTTGCTGGCGTATTTTCGGCGGGATAGCTTGTGCTCATGACGTTCCGGGCGAAAGCTGTCCTGTGGGTCGACGACGAAGCCGAACTCCTCGAGCCTCATCGAATTCTCCTCCGTGACAAGGGCTTCGACGTCGAGGCGGTGAGCAATGCGGACGACGCCGTCGACGTCGCCCGGCGCCGGCCCTTCGATCTGGTCCTACTCGACGAGCAGATGCCCGGTAAGCGCGGGCTGGACGCGTACCGCGAGCTACGCGGGGTTGCGCCGAACACGCCGGTCGTGATGGTCACCAAGAGTGAGGAGGACGAGACGCTTACCGAGGCGCTCGGCGCCGGGCTCGGTGGCTACCTCGTCAAGCCGGTCACCCCGCGCCAGGTGTACGCGCTCGTTGCCCGCCTCCTCGAGGGCCCGCGGATCAGGTCCCAGGCGATCGCGCGGTCGTTCGCGGATCGTTTCCGCGAGCTTCAGGCGGAGTCGCCCCGCAGTCTCGATTGGCGCGGATGGGTCGCGCGGTACGACGAGCTCACGCGATGGGATCTCGATCTCTCCGACGCGAATGAGCCGGGACTGTACGAGGCGCTCCAGAGTCTCTATCCGGACGCCCGCCGGGCTTTCGCGGCCTACATGCGCGACGCTTACCCAGCGTGGCTCCGCGGTCCGCCCGGCGACCGCCCACCGCTGTCGGTCGACGTCGTCCGCCAGTTCCTCATGCCGGCCGTGGAGCGGCACGGCGCCGCGGTCTTCGTCGTCATCGACGCTCTCCGCCTAGACCAATGGCGCGCGCTCGAGACGCTGCTCGCGCCGCTCTTCGAGATCGAGACCGCGTACTATTTCGCGGTGCTGCCAACCGCGACGCCGTACGCGCGTAACGCCCTCTTCAGCGGGTTGTTTCCGGCAGAGATCGCAGCGCGGCACCCGGATTGGTGGGGCGACGACCGCGGCGGCGGGGACGAGTCCCTCAACCAGCACGAGCGAGAGCTGCTCGAGGCGCAGCTCGTCGACCTGGGGCGGCCCGTGTCCGTGCGCTACGAGAAGATCTGCACCGCCGCCGAGGCGGCGGATCTCGAGCGCCGCGCCGGTAGCGCCAGCGCGCGCAGCGGCATCAGCGCGTTCGTCTTCAACTTCGTCGACCTGCTCACGCACGGGCGCTCGGAGTCGACGGTCCTCTACGAGGTCGCGCGCGACGAGATCGCCCTCCGGCAACTGACGCAGCAATGGTTCCGCCGCTCGGCCGCATTCGCGCTGCTCCAGGAGGCTGCGCGGCGCCGCGTACCGGTCCTGCTGACGAGCGACCACGGCTCGATCCACTGCCAAACCCCGGCGACCGTCTACGCGAAGCGCGATGCGTCGCCGAACCTGCGGTTCAAGTTCGGAGAGGACCTCCGAGCCGAGGACCCGGAGCAGGCGCTGCTCTTCCGCCGTGAGGAGGATTTGCGCCTCCCCCGCCGCGGGCTCGGGGCGAATACCCTACTCGCTACCGGCGATTCGTTCTTCGTCTACCCAACCAAGCTTCGCGAGTACCAAGGCCGCTACCGGGGCTCGTTCCTGCACGGCGGCGTGACCCCGGAGGAGTGCATCCTCCCGGCGTCGCTGCTCACGGCGCGCTCCTAGCGCGCGGCCCCACATGACGCGCCGCGCACGCCTTTTCGACCGCCGGCTCGTGCGCTTTCTGCGCCCGCACAAGTGGCGCATGGCGGGCACGGTCGCGAGCAGCATCGTCGCCGCGGCCCTCGACGCGTTCGCGTTCTCGCTCCTCATTCCGTTCCTCAACGCGCTCTTCGGCACGGCGCAGCTGATCCCGCTGAACAAGGGACTGATCACGACCGTCCAGCAGAAGACGATCGGCTACCTGCTCGACGGCCGCAGCGAGATGGGCGCGCTCCTCGTCGTCATCGCGGTCATCACGGTGACGGTCGTCGTCAAGAACGTGTTCGTCTGGTTCGGCGGGCAGCTCGGCGCGTCGCTCCAGGAGCACGTCACGCGTGATCTCCGCGACGCCGTCTACCGCCACCTCACGCGCCTCCCGCTCGGCTACTTCACGCGCACGAAGGCCGGCCAGACCATTGCCCGCGTGCTCAGCGACACCGAGCAGACGAAGGCGGTCGTCACGGAGCTTATCGCTCGAACCGTCCAAAACGCCGCGCAGATCCTCACGACCGTCGTCGTGCTAACAATGATCTCCCTGCGGTTGACCCTCCTGTCCCTCGTCATCGCGCCGCTTCTCACGGCGGCACTGCAGCCGATCCTGCGACGGCTTCGGCGTGGCCACCGGAGGCTCCGCAACGACTACGGCGAGATGGCGAGCGTGCTCCACGAGGTCATCGGCGGGATCCGTCTCGTGAAGTCTTTCCGCGGCGAGCAATACGAGGAACGCCGGTTCGTCGAGGCGAGCGACCGGTACTCGTCCGGCATGACCCGGATCTCGCGGATCTCCCTGCTGTCGGGCCCTCTGACGGAGATCATCGGGACGTCGATCGCGGTCCTCATCCTTTGGATCGGGGCACGACAAGTGCTCCTCAGCCGGACGCTGACGGGATCCGACCTGATTACGTTCATGATATTGGTGATGCGCCTGCTCCCGCCGCTGAAGCAGCTCTCGCAGATGCCGGCGACGGCGCAGCAGTCGCTCGCCGCCGCCGAGCGGCTGTTCGACGTCCTCGACCGGCCGACCGAGGCGCAACTCGACCGCGGTCGGGTGACGGTGAGTGCGTTGCGCGAGGGCATCGCCTTCGACCGCGTGTCGTTCGCCTACGACGGTGAGTCGGTGCTGAGCGACGTCAGCTTCGCCGCGAGCAAGGGCGAGGTCGTCGCCCTCGTCGGCGCGAGCGGGGCGGGGAAGAGCACGCTCGTCGATTTGATCCCGCGCTTCTACGAGCCGACAGCCGGCCGGATCCTTCTCGACGGCGTCGACACGCGTGAGATCACGCTCGCCTCGCTGCGCAGCTTGATCGGCATCGTCAGCCAGGACACGATCCTGTTCAACGACACAGTCGTCAGCAACATCGCTTACGGCGCCGCGGGCCGGTACACGCGGGAGCAGATCGAGGCGGCGGCCCGGGCCGCGAACGCTCACGGCTTCATCGCCGAGCTTCCCGACGGATACGAGACGGTGCTCGGCGAGCGCGGGACTCGCCTGTCCGGCGGTCAGCGCCAGCGCATCGCGATCGCCCGGGCGCTGCTCACCGATCCGCCGGTCCTCATCCTCGACGAGGCGACGTCGGCGCTCGACACCGAGAGCGAGCGGCTGGTGCAAGAGGCAATCGAACGGCTGCTGGAGGGGCGAACGGTGTTCGTCATCGCCCATCGACTCTCCACCGTCCAGCACGCGGATCGCATCCTCGTCCTCGAGCGCGGACGCATCGTGGAGCGGGGCACCCACCAGGAGCTGATGCAGCGTCGCGGCGCCTACTACCGGTTGCACGGCCTGCAATTCCGTGGCGAGCCGGCAGCCTCGCCAACGACCGCCGACGTCTAACGAGGGCCGACCGTGCGCCTGCTCTTCCTTCACACCGGCAACGACTGGGCGGGAACCGCGCGCGCTTTCGCCTCGGCGGCGCGCGGCCTCACCGGGCGCGGCCACCAGACCACCGTCGCCTGCGTTGCCGGCAGTGTTGTCGAGGCCCGGGCCTCGCGCCACGAGCTCGACGTCATCCCGCTCCCCACCGGCAGCTCCGGCGCGCGCGACGCGTGGCGGCTTCGCGGCGTGCTGCAACAGCGCACGCCCGACGCCGTGTTCGTGCACTCCGAGCGCGAGCAGTTGGTCGTGAGCTCAGCGGTGCGTCTCGCGTCACCGAGCCGCGTCGTCCGCCGCATCTCCGCCGGCGCGGCGTTCCAGCCTGGGCGTGCGAGCCGCATCGCCTCCCGCATGGCCTCGGCGACCGCGCTCTTCAACAGCGAACAAGAGCGCAACACCGCAGCGGCCGCGGGCCTCGAGGTACCGTCGGCGGTCGCGCCACTCGGGGTTGACGTCGCCGCGTACGACGACGTCCGGCCTGCGCCCCGGGAGAGCGTCGGCGCGCCGTCGCAAAGTCGCCTCGTAGTCTGCGTGTTCGAGCCGAGCGCGCGCGCGCGCATGTCCGTGGTCCTTCGCACCATGGCCCAGCTCGCGCCCCGCCACCCGGAGCTTCGCCTCGCCGTCGTCGGGCCTGGGTCGAGCGACGAGAACTTACGGATGCACGCCGCAGCTCTCGGCATCACGAACGTCGTCTCGTTCCTCGGCGAGCGGGACGACGAGCTCGCGATCCTCGCCTCGGCGGACGTCGGGTGGGTCGCCGCCAATTGTGACGCGGCCGCGTTTGCGTACATGGACCTCATGGCGCTGCGCATTCCCCTGATCGCGGAGCGGGAGCCGCTGGCCCAGCACTACGTCGCTGACGGAATCACCGGCGTGCTCATTCCGCCGTCCGACGCGCCCGAGACGGCCGCGCTGGTCGCTACGTTCCTCGCCAAGGGTGACCAGCGCGCCGCCATGGGGAATGCGGCGCGAGCACGCGTCGCCCGCGAGTTTCCCGAGTCCGTCATGATCGAGGGATTCGAGCGCGCGGTCGCTTCCGGGGCGGCGAGGCCGGAGCCCGCCCTCCGGTGACACAACCGGCGATGCGGGAGGCCCGCGATGCGCCGGCGAAATCGGTGCGTGCGGCCGACCAGCCGGTGCCCGTTCCCGCGGACGAGGCGCCGCGCGCGCGGCCCATCCACTACGCCGAGTACTTGGCGCTCCGCGCTACACTGGCCGTCATGCGGCGCCTTGGAATCCGCCGCGCCGGGGCCGTCGGCGCCGAGGTGGCGACGTTCGGCTATCGCCCCCTTGGCATCCGGCGCGACGTAGTCATCCGCCAGCTCACGACGGCATTCCCAGACCTCGATGCCGCGGCTGTCGAGCGCATCGCGCGCGCAGCCTACGCGCACCTTGGGCGCGTCGTGGTCGAGGCGGCATTGCTGCCACTGCACGGGCCGGAGCGGGTGCTGGAGCTGTTCGAGGAGGCCGAGAACTGGGACGTCGTCGAGCGCGCGCGCGCCGGCGGCACCGGCATTCTTTTCGTCACCGGGCATCTCGGGAACTGGGAGCTCGCCGGCGCTTACGTCGCCGCCCGCGGCATTCCCGTGGACGCCGTCGCGCGCCACATGGCAAACCCGCTCTTCGACCGCTACCTCACGCGCACCCGGGAGCGGATCGGCATGCGCGTCGTCCACGACGAGCGCGCCGTCGCACAGGTGCCGCGGGCGATACGCGCGGGCCGCGGAGTCGCGATGCTGACCGATCAGGAGACCGCGGGCCTTGCATCCACGTGGGTGCCGTTCTTTGGGCGCCCGGCCAAGACCCCGCGCGGACCGGCAGTCTTCGCGCTCCGCCTCGGCGCGCCGCTCATTTTCGGGTGCGCCCTTCGCCAGCCGAGCGGCCGCTACCGAATGAGCTTCGAGGCGATTCAGGTCGACCGGACGGGGGACCTCGATAGGGACATCGACCGCATCGTCGCGGCTTACACGGCGACGCTCGAGCGCTGGGTGCGGCGCGCCCCGGACCAATACTTCTGGCATCACCGCCACTGGAAGTACCCGCCGCCGGGCGACGAGGCCGGGGCCCCACGGGAGGAGCTCTGATGGGTCGCGCGACTCGACGCCTGCGTCGCGACCCGCGGGCCTGGTTCGGCATCGGCGTCGTCGTGCTGATGGTGCTCGCCGCGATCGCCGCTCCCCTGATCGCCGGACACGACCCGCTCGCAATCGACCTGGCTGGGCAACTGCGGTCGCCGTCGGGCAAGAACTGGCTCGGCACCGACATTCAGGGTCGCGACGTCTGGGCACGCCTGGTCTACGGCGCTCGCGTATCGCTCGCCGCCGGGGTCATCTCGCAGTTCATCGCGCTCAGTCTCGGCGTTGTCCTCGGCCTGCTCGCCGGCTATTACGGCCGCTGGATCGACGAGCTCGTGATGCGGCTGGCCGACGTCACGCTCGCCTTCCCGACGCTCCTCCTGCTCATCGCAATGGTCGCTGCGCTCCAGCCCTCGCTCGGCGTCGTGTTCGTGACCATCGGCGTCGTTGGCTGGGCAGGTATGGCGCGCCTAGTTCGGGGCCAGGTTCTGGTCGTGCGCGAGCTCGAGTTCGTCCACGCCGTGCGCGCCCTCGGCGGTGGCGACGCGCGCATCCTCGCTCGCCACGTGCTTCCGGCCGTTATCGCGCCGGTCGTCATCGCGGCAACGCTCGGCGTCGCGGCAGCGATCATGGCCGAGTCCTCGCTCTCGTTCCTCGGTCTCGGCGTACAGCCCCCGACCCCCAGCTGGGGCTCGATGATCGCGGACGGCCGCGACCTCGGCCAGCTGCGGCGCGCGCCGTGGACGTCGCTCTTCCCCGGTCTCGCCATCGGGCTGGCGGTCCTCGGCTTCAATCTCCTGGGCGACGCGTTGCGGGACGCGATCGACCCGCGCACGGCGCGGTACAAGCTCCCGGCCGCGGACACGTCGGTCGGCGACACGCACGCGCCGGGAGCGCCCTCCGTCGGCGACGAGGACGCCGCCGCCCCGCGGCCGCGTGAGGCCGAGCAGGCCCGCCCGTGACCGGCGCCTGAGCGGCGGCGCGTGACGCTCGACGTCGATGCGCTCCGCACGCGAGAGTTCCCGTGGGCGGGGCGCGGCGAGGCGGTATACCTGAACAACGCCAGCACCGGACCGCTGCCACAGCGGACACTCGACGCCCTGGCCGCTTTCAACATCGCGCGCGGCGCGCCATTCCGACTCACCGAAGAGATGCAGTTCGGGACACTCGCCCGCTCGCGGGAGCTCATCGCGCGGCTGATCGGCGCGTCGCCGGATTCGATCGCCCTCGCGGTCAACACCAGCTTCGGGATCAACCTCGCCGCCTTTGCCCTCCCACTCCGGCCTGGCGAAGTCGTTCTCGCTTCCGGCCTCGAGTTCCCCGCGAACGTCTACCCCTGGATGGCGCTCGCGCAGCGCCGCGGCGTCACATACCGCCCTCTTCCGACGCGTGACGGGTTGGTGGATGAGGAGGCCCTATTTCACGCGCTGGACCGCGCGCCTGTGAGGGTCGTCGCGATCTCGTGGGTCGGGTTCGCCACCGGGTACCGAGTCGACCTCGCGGCAATCGGCCGTGCGTGCCGAGCGCGCGGCGCCTATCTCGTGGTCGACGCCATCCAAGGCCTCGGGCCATGCACGCTCGACGTCGCCGCGTGTCACGTCGACATCCTCGCCTGCGGAGCGCAGAAGTGGCTCCTGTCCCCGTGGGGTGCGGGATTCGTCTACGTGCGTGACGAGCTCGTCTCCGAGCTCGAGCCGAACGTCGTGAGCTGGATGGCGGTGCGGGACTCCGACGATTTCACGCGGCTGCTCGACTACGACTTGACGTGGCGCGACAACGCGCGGCGTTTCGAGCAGATCACGCTGCCGTACCAGGATTTCGCGGGGATGAATGCGAGCCTCGAGCTTCTGCACGAGTTGGGGCCCGAGGACGTTGCGCGCCATACCGCCGATCTCGTCGAGCGGATTGTCGCTTGGACCGCCGACCGTTCCGACGTCGAGCTGATTACGCCGCGCGCGGCGGACAAGCGGGCGGGGATCGCCGCCATCCGCCCGCGCGACGCCGATGCCGCGAGCCGTAGCCTCCGCGAAGCGGGGATTACCCACGCGCTGCGCGAGGGTGCCATCCGGCTCTCGCCCTACTGCTACAACACGCGCGAGGAGATCGACCGAACGCTGGCGGTACTCGCCCGGGCGAGCTGACGCCCGGCCTCAGCTGCGGCGGACGCGCACGAGTGCGTAGTCGCGCCGGCCCTTCCCGACGACGACGTACTGCCCTCCGATCAGCACCTCGTCGGCGTTGACGTGGCGCTCGGACGGTGTGAGGCGCCGCTTGTTCAACGAGAGGCCGCCCTGCTCGAGGAGCCGGCGCGCGGCGCTGATCGAGGCGGCGATACCGGCGGCGACGGCGAGCTTGAGCACGTCGATCTGGGCCCCATCGCCCGCATCTGAGCCCCGGACATCGGCAAGCTCGATCTCGGCGTACGGCGCCTCGGTGCGAAGGATCTCGAACGCCGACTCCGAGAGCGCGCGCGGGTCACCCTCGGCGAAGAGAAACGCCGACACCTCTTCGGCCGCTCGCAGTCCGTCGCGACCGTGCACGCGCTTGGTGACGTCGCGCGCCAAGGCGCGCTGCGCCTCGCGCCGCTCAGGATGCTCGGCGGCCGCGCCCTCGAGCGCCGTGATCTCGTCTCGCGGCAGCAACGTGAAGAACCGGATGTATTGTCCGACGTCGCGGTCGTCGGTGTTGAGCCAGAACTGGAAGAACTCGTACGGTGACGTGCGCTCGGAATCGAGCCACACAGCGCCTGCTTCCGTCTTCCCGAACTTCGTCCCCGTGGCGCTCGTGATCAGCGGCAACGTGAGTGCGTGGGCCGCAGCCCCGGTCGTTCGCCGAATGAGCTCGATCCCCGCGGTGACGTTGCCCCATTGGTCGCTCCCGCCGATCTGCAGCGTGACCCCGTCGCGCCGGTGGAGCTCGAGAAAGTCGTACGCCTGGAGCAGCATGTAGCTGAACTCGGTGTACGAGATGCCCGCCTCCATGCGCCCCTTCACCGACTCCTTCTGGAGCATGTAGTTCACGGTGAAGTGCTTGCCGACGTCCCGCATGAAATCCACGGCGCGCAACGGCACCAGCCAGTCGGCGTTGTTGCGCATTAGCGCGCCGCGCGGACCGCCGAAGTCGAGGAAGCGCTCGAGCTGCGACCGAATGCCGAGCGCGTTTCGCTCGACTTCGTGCGGGGGAAGGAGCTGGCGCTCCTGACTCTTGCCCGACGGATCGCCGATCAAGCTCGTGCCGCCGCCGACGAGCGCGATCGGGCGATGACCGTGGCGCTGCAGGTGCACGAGGCCCATCACAGGGACGAGGTGGCCGACGTGCAGGCTCGACGCGGTCGCGTCGAAGCCGCAATAGGCCGTGACGGCACCGGCGCGCAGCGCGGCGTCGAGCCCCTCGGTGTGTTGCTGTACGAGGCGGCGCCACGACAGCTCCGCCAGCAACGCATGGGGTCGCATGGCACAAAACATAGGGTTTCGGGATAGGAAAGTCATACGGCCGTGCGTTGCCGCGACGGCGCGTCGCTCGTTACTTTCCTGACCTCACGCCATGGCCGCGTTCCCATTCTCCCGCCAGTTCCGCCAACGGCACCCGCGACTCACGCGGAGCGTGCTGCTCGCGCTCACGTTTCTCGTGTCGGGCGGCGTAGGGCTCGCGTACGCGAGCTGGGCCCTCGTCTGCAACGCGGGGCGGTGTCCGTCAGCGCGCGCGCTCGACGACTACACGCCCGGCCAGACGTCGAAGCTCTACGCGGTCGACGGGCGCTTCATTGCCGAAATCGGGCTCGAGAAGCGGACGCTGGTGACCATCAAGGAGATCCCGGCGCACGTCCGCGACGCGTTCCGCGTGACGGAAGACAAGCGCTTCTACAAGCACGCCGGCGTCGACTGGATCCGCGTCGCCGGCGCGCTCGCGCACGACGTCATGACGCTGAGCTGGGCGGAGGGGTTCTCGACGATCACAATGCAGCTCGCCCGCAACGTCTTCCCGGAGCGCATCTCGCGCGAGAAGACGCTGACGCGCAAGCTCAAGGAGGCGAAGGTCGCGCGCGACATCGAGTCGCGGTTCTCGAAGGACAAGATCCTCGAGCTCTACCTCAACCAGATTGACCTCGGCAGCGGCGCGCACGGCGTCGAGGCGGCCTCGCAGCGCTACTTCGGGAAGTCGGTCCGCGATCTCAACCTCGCCGAGGCGGCGACGCTGGCCGGGATCCCGAAGGCCCCCAGCCGCTACAACCCCCGGCGTTTCCCCGAGCGCGCCATCCAGCGCCGCAACACGATCGTCGAGCTGATGCGCCGTGAGGCCGTCATCAGCGACTCGGAAGCAAGCCTGGCGAAGGCGTACCCGCTGCAGCTCGCGTCGAAGGCCGAGGCCGGGGATGTTGCGCCCTACTTCGTCGAGTGGGTCCGGCAGCAGCTCGACGAGCGCTTCGGCGCGCAGTTGTACCGCGAAGGGCTGAAGGTCTACACGACGCTCGACGTCAACCTCCAGTCGGCGGCCGAGCGGGCGCTCGAGAACCAGATCCGCGCAATCGAGGCAGGCCGCTACGGCCCGTTCCGCGGCGTGACGTTCGAGCGCCACGTCGCGCGGGCCGTCAGCGACGA
This sequence comes from Gemmatimonadaceae bacterium, assembly GCA_046263215.1. Classification (GTDB taxonomy): domain Bacteria; phylum Gemmatimonadota; class Gemmatimonadetes; order Gemmatimonadales; family Gemmatimonadaceae; genus JBHELH01. The sequence continues at coordinate 21,120 of JBHELH010000198.1, forward strand.
CGGCGCGGCCGCGAGCGCGCATTCGCCGTATCTTCAGGGCGCGTTCATCGCGCTCGACGCGCGCACGGGCGCCGTCCGCGCGATGGTCGGCGGTCGCGACTTCGACGACTCGAAGTTCAACCGCGCCGTCCAGGCCCTCCGCCAACCTGGCTCGGCGTTCAAGCCGATCGTCTTCGCCGCTGGCGTCCAGAACGGCCGCTCACCCGCCTACGTTCTGTCGGACGACCCGCTGTCCCTCGAGCAGAGACCCGGAGAGTCGTGGGAACCGAAGAACTACGACGGCGCGTTCGAGGGCAACATCCCGATGCGGCGCGCGCTTTACCAATCGCGCAATCTTGCGACCATTCGTCTCGGCATGGAGCTCGGCGAGGCGACGGTCATCGAGCAAGCAAGGCGATTCGGGCTCACGAGCCCGATCCCGGCGTACCCGTCGATCCACATTGGCGCCGCCTCGGTCTATCCGATCGAGATGGTGGCCGCGTACAGTGCCTTCGCGAACCTCGGGACTCGCGCCGACCCGCAGGCCATCCTCCGCGTCGAGAACACGAAAGGCGAGGTCCTCTGGGCCCCCGAGCCGGTGCGCACGCCCGTCCTCTCACAGGAGGAGGCGTGGCTGATGGTCAGCATGATGCGCGACGCCGTCACGCGCGGCACGGCGGCCGGCGCGGTCGCGGGCCAGGGCTTTCGCATTCCCGCGGGCGGAAAGACAGGCACGACGAACGACGGCACGGACGTCTGGTTCATCGGCTACACGCCCGATTTAGTGGCAGGGGTGTGGATGGGCTTCGACCGTCCGCAGCGCATCAAGAGCAACGCGCAGGGCGGCACGCTCGCGGCGCCGGCGTGGACGGCGTTCATGCGCGAGGTATACCGGCGGCGGCCAGCGCCCTCCGATTGGCCGATGCCCGCCGGGATCGTGGAGCGCATGATCGACCGTAGCACGGCGATGCTCGCCACCGCCTACTGCCCGCCGGAGCTGGTCGCGCAGGAATACTTCATCATCGGCACCGACCCACCGAGCGAGTGTCCCGCGCACGGGCCGTACGCCACCATGCCGGGACTCCCGGCAGTCGACACAACTGGCGTCCCGCCGCCGCTCCCGCCACTCGACACCACGACGACGCCACGACGGCGGACGAGCCGCTCGAGCACCTCCACCGCACCCCCGGCAACCGCGCCCGGCGCGGTCCTCCCGGGCGCCGTCCTTCCCGGCACGGCCGCCCCCCCGCGCCCATCACGCGGCGCCCGCGACACGACGATCTTCCGCCGGCAGCCGGCGCGCGACTCGCTTCGTACACCCCGCGACACGGCCTGGCCTCCGGGGCAGTGAGCTGGCAGCCCGTCGACTGCCACGCGCATTCGACGATGTCGGACGGCGCGCTCAGCGTTCAGGAGATCGTCGAGCGCGGGAAGCAGCTCGGTGTCCGCCCGAGCGTGACCGACCACATGTCGCGCGACCTGGCCGTCGGCCCGCGCGACCTCGCGGCCATCGCTGCGTACCTCGACGAGCTCGAGAAGCACCCCGTGCTCCGCGGCGGCGAGTTCTGCTGGCACGATTCGCTCTGGCGCGAGCTGCCGGCGGACCTGACGCGCCGGTTCACCCACCGCATCGGGTCGCTGCACGCGATCGTGCTCCCCGACGGACGCCTCGTGCACGCCTTCGCCCGCCGTTTCCCGGAGGATCTCTCGGTCGCGGCGTACATGGACGCGTTCGTCGACAACGTCGAGCGCTTCGCGCATCAGATGCCGGTCGACATCCTGGCACACCCGACATTGGTAGCCCTCCCGCTGCGCGCGCGAGCGGGCGAAGAGCTGTGGACCGACGCGCACGAGATGCGTGCGGTCGACGCACTTCGCAGTGCAGGCATCGCGATCGAGGTCTCGGCACGGTACAAACCGCACGAGCGTCTCGTGCGCCGCGCCGCTGACGCGGGCGTGCGCCTCTCGCTCGGCTCGGACGGGCATGCCGCCACGCAGGTCGCCGACGTGAGCTGGCCACTCTCGTTGACCCGCGCCCTCGGCGTACGCGACGAGGATCTTTACGATCCGCGGGCGCACGGCTCGCGCACCGGCTATTACGACACGACGCCGGTCACCTGATGATCCGCTACCGCGCGCGCTGGGTCCTCCCGATCAGCCGGCCTCCGATTGCCGCCGGCGTCGTCGCCGTCGAAGGAGAGCGCATCGCATACGTGGGCACCGCGGAGGGCGCGCCGGCCGGCGAGGACGTCGATCTCGGCAACGTACTTCTCATGCCGGGGCTCGTGAACGCGCACTGTCACCTCGAGCTCACCGGGATGCGAGGCTTCCTCGAGGAGCTCGACTTCGGCGACTGGATTCTGCGGCTCGCGACGGCGAAGCGGGCCGTTTTGACGTCCCTCGACATGCTCATCGACGCCGCCCGTCTCGGGATTGCCGAAGGGCTCCGCGCGGGCGTAACCACGTACGGCGACACATGCCACTCCGGCGCCGTCGTCGACGCCCTCCGGGAGTGCGGTGTGCGTGGCATCATGTACCAGGAGGTGTTTGGCCCCGACCCGGCGCAGTGCTCGGGCTCGATGGCTGAGCTCCGCGAGCAAGTGGCCGCCGCTCGAGCCCTCGAGACGCCGCTGGTACGCGTCGGCGTCTCGCCGCACGCACCCTACACGGTGAGCGGCCCGCTCCTTGAGCTGGTGACGGACTACGCGCTCGCCGAGGACTTGCCGGTGATGATCCACGCGGCCGAGTCGCTCGCCGAGGCCGAGTTCATGCGCGACGGAAGGGGGCCGTTCGCCAAGGGGCTGGCGCGCCGCGGCATCGCGTGGCGGGCCCCGCGCGTCTCGACCGTGCAGTACCTCAACACGCTCGGCGTCCTCAGCGCGCGGCCGCTGCTCGCGCACTGCGTCAGGGTCGGCGAGGAGGACCTCGCCACGATCGGCGAGTGGGGGGCGCGCGTCGCGCACTGCCCGAAGTCGAACGCCAAGCTCGGCCACGGGCGCGCGCCCTTCGCCGCCTTCCTCCGCAGCGAGATCGCGCTCGGGTTCGGCAGCGACTCGGTCGCCAGCAACAACACGTGCGACATGCTGGAGGAGGCGCGCTTCGCCACGCTCATGGCGCGGGCCGCCGGCGGCGTCCCCGGCCCCGGCGGGCAGCTCGCGGGCGCGCGCGACGCCTTGCGCGTCGCGACGCAAGGGGGCGCGGAGGCGCTCGGCCTCGA
>JBHELH010000199.1:0-10992 GCA_046263215.1 Gemmatimonadaceae bacterium
CAGGCGGCCGCGCCTCGCGCGCACATGCCGACCTCCGACTGGTGCGTCGGGTGCGCTACCTCATTGCCTCTCCACGCGCTGGCACGCAACTTCGCCGGACCTGGCCGCCGTTCCGATGACCGACCCGCTCACCGAGCTCCAAGCAGCACTCGGCCCGCGCTACGAAGTCGTCCGCCAAGCGGCGAGCGGCGGCATGGCGTTGGTCTACCTCGCGCGCGACCTGAAGCACCAGCGCGAGGTCGCGGTCAAGGTGCTCCGGCCCGACCTCGCCGCGACGCTCGGGGCCGAGCGCTTCCTGCGCGAGATCGAACTGGCGGCGCGGCTCCAGCACCCGCACATCGTCCCCGTCTACGATTCGGGTGCGGCGGGCGGCGTCCTGTACTTCGTGATGCCGTTCGTCGAAGGAGAGTCGCTCCGCGAGCGCCTCGCGCGCGACCGGCAACTCCCGGTGGACGACGCGGTGCGCCTCGCGCGCGAGGCCGCCTCCGCCCTCGCCTACGCGCACGCGCACGGCGTCGTCCACCGCGACGTCAAGCCCGAGAACATCATGGTCTCCGGCGGCCACGCCGTCGTGACCGACTTCGGCATCGCCCGCGCGCTGGAGTCGTCTGCCACCACGCAGCTCACCGGGCTCGGGTTCGCGCTCGGGACACCATCGTACATGAGTCCGGAGCAGGCGACGGCGAGCGCCGACGTCGACGCGCGCACCGACGTCTACAGCCTCGGGTGCGTACTCTACGAGATGCTCACCGGGGAGGCGCCCTTCGCCGGGCCGACGGCCCAGGCGGTGATGACCAAGAGCGTCACCAGCCCACGCCCGCGCGTGCGCGCGCGGCGCCCGGATGTGCCACCGGCGCTCGAGGAGGCGATTGTCCGCGCGATGGCCCGCGAGCCGGCCGAGCGCTTCGCCACGATGACGGAGTTCGCCGACGCGCTCGGGCGCGCCGTCACTGGGGCCTATCCCGCGGCGCCGTCGCGGCGACGGCGGGCGCTCGTCATGGGCGCGGCTACCGCCGTGCTCGTTCTCGTCGTCGGCGCCGCGTGGTTCGGCACCCGAGCGGGTCGGGGCGGGGACGGCGGCGCGGTCGCCGGGGCCGAGCGGATCGCGGTCATGCCCTTCAGCACTTCGGGTCCGGGCGTCGAGTACATGCGCGAGGGAATGGTGGACCTTCTCTCGACCAACCTCGACGCGGTCGGAGGAATCCGCGCCATCGACCCGCGGGCGGTGCTCCGCCGCTGGCGGGAGCGAGGCGGCGCTGGCGGTGCCGACCTCGCCACCGTGCTCGAGATCGGACGCGACCTCGGCGCGCGTGCGGTCCTCGTCGGGAGCGTCGTCGCGCTCGGGCCGAAGGTCCGCCTCACCGCGGAGCTGCACTCGCGCGACGGGAACTCACTCGCCCGCGCGCAGGTGGACGGTCCCGCCGACAGTCTGCTCGGACTCGTCGACGGCTTGAGCGTGGAGTTGATCCGCAGCGTCTGGCGCGCCCGGACGCCCGTCCCGCAGCCCCGCATCGGCGCCGTCACGACGCACTCGGTCCGGGCGATGCGCGCGTATCTGGCCGGCGAGCAGTTCTACCGGCGCGGCTGGTGGGACTCGGCCGTCGTCGCCTTTACGCGCGCGACCGAGGCGGATTCCACCTTCGCGCTCGCGTACTTCCGCCTCGCAGTTGCCAGCGGCTGGGGCCCGCCGCGGGGCCGCGACCGGGGCGAGCGCGCCATGGAAGCGGCCAAACGGCTCCGCGATCGGCTCCCGGAACGCGATCGCGCGCTCGTCACGGAGTTCGCGCTGTACCGCGACCAGGACCTGGGCGCGGTGCCCGCGATGCGCCACTACGTCGCGACGTACCCGGATGATCTCGACGGCTGGAACACCCTCGGGGAGGCCCAGTTTCACGCGCGCGTGGCGTTGGCGATGAGCCCGGAGGCGTTGCGCGCGCCATTCGACACTGTGCTGCGGATGGACTCGTCGCTCGCCCCGGCACTCATCCATCCGATGAACCTCTCGTTGATGTATCGGGACAGCGCGGCCTTCGCCCGCTACGGCCGTATGCTTCGGGGGGTTATCGGCGACTCGACATACGACAGGTGGATACGTCGCCTCGCAGACGCCGTCTGGGGCGACGTGAAGACGGTCAGCGACATGCTCGCCTCGCTCGGCGCGAACACCGATGACGGCCTCGCCATCATCTCGGGCCGCTACCGGCCGCCGGCCGCCGGACTCGCCGGCGCACTGACCGCGCCGCGGCCTGGACAGGCAAGTCAGGGCTCGCGGAACGCCGTGCGCGTCGTCTCGTTGCGCGTGCTCGTCGCTGGCGGTCGGTTGCGCGCGGCGAGCGCGCTCGCCGATTCGCTGCGAGCCGAGTTGCGACAGCCGGGGCGTGACTCCGCCCGGGCCGGAGACGAGCTGGACGACCGGGTCCGGACAATCGGTCACGTCGTCGACTTCATCCCCGTCGCCGCCGGAATGGCGCCGCCCGATCGCGCCGCCGCGTACATGACGCGTTACCGGTGCGCGAGCCCTTCCGACGTGCATGCGGACTTCCAGTGCGCGCAATACGCGCTGGCGACCGGACGGCCCGCCGAGGCCCGGCGACACGTGGCGCGCGCACGGACGCGCGCCGACCTCGCGAAGGACCGGCTGATGCGGGGCCATCTGACCGCCAGCGACGGGGCGGCCGACCTGCTCTCCGGCGACACGACACGCGGCCTCGCGCGCCTGCGCGCCGGGATCGACACCGCCGCGTACGGGGAGTACGACTCCCGCGGCGCATCCCTGCGGTTCCGCCTTGCGCTCGCGCTCGCGGCGCGAGCGGACACACGCGAGGAGGCGATCCGCCGCCTGCGCTACGGGTTCGACACGCAGGTCGAGTTCATCCCACTCACCTACCTCGCCCTCGGCCGCGCGCACGAGGCAGCCGGGCAGCGCGACGAAGCGGTCGCCGCGTACGAGCACTTCCTCCGGCTCTGGGCGAACGCGGACCCCGAGCTCACTCACGTGACGGAGAGTGCGCGCACCGCGCTGCGCGCACTGCGGCGCGACTAAGAGCCACCCTCCACGAGACGCTCCCTATGATCACCATTCGACACAAGACCACCTCGGCCATTCTCTGGGAGGGCGAGACGCTCGTCGGGGCGAAGCTCGTCTACGAGCGCCTCGGCTACGCCGCCCTCGCCGGGGCTGACCTCAGCGGCGCCGACCTTCGTGGGGCCGACCTCTGCGTCGCGGACCTGACCGGCGCGCGCCTGGTTGGCGCGAATCTCATCGGTGCCGACATGAGCGGCTGCCAGCTCGTGGGTGCCGATCTCACGGGCGCCGACCTCACCGGCGTCAAGCTTCTCTACGCGCCGATGGCCGAGGCGAATCTGGAAGGCGCCAACCTGACGCGCGTAACGGCCCCGCATGCCGACCTTCGCCTGGTACGCGCCGATAACGCACGATTCGTGGGGGCTTCACTCGAGCACGCCAGGCTGGCCCGCGCTCGCCTCGCCGGCGCCGATTTCACGGGCGCCCGTCTCGACTTCGCCGACCTGTCGGCGGCCGACCTCTCCCTGGCGACGCTCGAGGGCGCGAGCTTCACGAGCACGCGGTTGCGCGACGCGATCCTCGTCGGCAGCCAGCTCGTGATGGCGAAGCTCGACGGCGTGGAGCTAGAGGGGGCCGACCTCCGCGACGCGATCTTCTACCGCACCGCACTCACCGGGTGCGCCGACCTGCATCGCGCGCTCGGCCTCGACACCGTCGCGCACCGCGGAAGCTCGGCGCTGGACGTCGCGACGCTGCGGGCTGGGGTCGCCCGACTGCCCGATCCGTTTCTCCTCGGCGTCGGGTTGACGGCGGGCGAGGTCGGCGCGTTGCGGGAGCTATATTCGGCCTGACAGCCTGTCAGCTCGTCCCTTTCCCGCTCCCATCCGCCCGCTCGCGTGCCAGCGACATCGCGACGCGGTCGAGCAGCGTTTCCGGCAGCTCGACCTGCCGCAACTTCGCACGGACTGCGCGGATCACGCTCGCCTCGAACCCGAACTCCCGCACGCAAGCCTCGCACGTCTCCAGGTGCTCCTCGGCTCGGCGCATCTCTTCCGGGCTCAGCTCGCGGTCGAGGTAGTCATCGAGCCGGCGCAGCATCTCCTCGCAGGTGTAGCGGTCGAAGTGTCGGGTCATGCGTCTGTCCCCCTGCTGGTCGTCTCCCGTGCCGACCGGGTCCGCACGATTCCCTGGTCCTCGGCCACCTTCCACAAGCGCTTCTGTAACATCTTCCGTCCCCGGTGCAGCCGCGAGCGAACCGTGCCCACAGGCAGCCCGAGAATGTCCGCGATCTCCTGATACGCCAGGTCTTCCATGAAATAGAGCGTACACACCACTCGAAACTCCTCCGGCAATGCCTCGAGCGCGCGCGCCACGTCGTCCTGCGCCATCTGCCCGATCGTTGCCGCGGCCGGGTCCTCGAACTGCGCGTGCAGCCCCGCCTCCGCCGTTCGCATGAAGAAGTAGGCCGCGTGCGAGTCCTCGAGGTCCTGCATCGACGTCTCCGCACGCGTTCGCCGCCGACTCGTCAGGTAGCAGTTCATCATGATCCGGAAGAACCAGGCCTTGAAGTTGGTTCCCCGCTCGAACGTCGAGAAGCCGCGGTACGCCGCCAGCGCCGCCTCCTGCACGAGATCCTCCGCGTCCTGGCGGTTCCCGGTCATGCGAAGCGCCGTGCCGAACGCCGGCCCGAGCAGGCCGCGGAGCAGCATGTCGAAGTCGGCGTCGGTGCCCTCGGCGCGCGCCGCCGCAGTCGCCAATGGCGGGCGGAGCGCCGGTGCAGCTGGCGGTGCCCCGTGCGGGCCCGCCACGTCGAGGTCACCCATCTCGGGAAGCTCCGTCATACGCCTGCGGTTCCCTCCGCGTATGCGCGCGGCGGCATCATCAAAGTCGGGGCGGCGGGAGGCTGCTCGTCGTCGTGCATCACCGTCGATGCCGAGGGCGCCCGCCCCGTGGAGTACTGCACGAAATCCTTCGAGAACAAGAGGTCGAGCGTCCAGTCGAGCGCGACCCGCACCTTCTTCTCCAGCCGGGGAAGCTTGCCGAGGTAGATCGTACGCCACAGCCACCAGGCGGGGAAGCCCGAGAACTTCATCCCGAAGAGCTGCGCGACTCCGGCCCGTCGTCCGATCGCCGCGAGCTGACCCACGGCGCGGTACGTGTAGGGCTGTGGCGCCTGGCCCTTCAACGCCGCGACGATGTTCCGCGCGACGCGAGCCCCCTGCCGAATCGCGTGCTGCGCGGTCGGCGCGTAGGCGCCGCCCGTGTGCGGGTCGGGAACGACCGCGCAGTCGCCGACCGCCCAAACGCCGGGCCACCCCGGTACGGCGAGCGTCCCCTCGACTTGCACCCGACCCTGGGCCCCCGCGCACGGCAGCGCGCCGACCCGGGGGTTCCCAGTGGTGCCGGCGGTCCACACGATCGTGTGGCTGCGGATGACGGTGCCGTCGCTGAGCTCCACGGCGCCATCGCTCGAGCGCGCCACCTTCACGCCCAGCCGCACCTCGACGCCGCGCGCCGCGAGCTTCTCCGCGGCGTATCGACCGAGCGCGGGGTCGAGCTCCGGCAGGAGCACGGGGCCCGGGTGCACGATCACCATGCGCACTCGCGCGTCGCGGAGCCGCGCGTAAAACCGCGCGGCGTGGCGGACGAAGTCGTTGATCGCGGCCATCGTCTCGACGCCGGCGAATCCGCCGCCGGCCACGACGACCGTGAGTAACGGCTCACGCGCCGCGGCGGCACACTCGAAGTCCGCCTCCTCCAGAAGGCGGATCAGGCGGTTCCGGAGGTGCACCGCGTCGCCGAGCGACTTCATCGTACACGCGCGCTCGGCGAGCCCCTCCAATCCGAAGAAGTTCGTGATCGTGCCCAGAGCCAGGACGAGGTGGTCGTACGCCAGCTCGTGGTGGTGGTGCCCTTCGCCGTGTGAGACCGTCACCCGCCTCGCATCGAGGTCGATTCGCTCGACCTCGCCGGTAAAGAGCGTCACCCGCCGGAACAGCTTCCGGATCGGGCTGACGATGTGCGTCAGATCGAGGTCGCTCGCGGCGACCTCGTGGAGCATCGGTGTGAAGAGGAAGAAGTTGTCGCGGTTGACGAGCGTCACCCGGACGTCCGGGTCCCCGCCGACCAGTCGGTCGAGCTCGCGCGCCGCGGCCACGCCGCCGAAGCCGCCCCCGAGGATGACGATGCGTGTCAAAGGTTTCTCCCGGATGTGGGGTCGGGGGGTGGAACGACTCGATGGCGAGGAAGGTTCCCGGAACGGCCAGTCGAGCTGGTCGAGCCGATAGGGACGTCCGAGGCAGGTGCTAGAATCAGTTTCTAGGTGCACTCAAGCACCTAATCCCTGACACGTACCCCAGACGGCCCTGTAGTCCGACCTGAGCTAGCGCGGCGCGCGCCCAGCCTGCATTACGGGCGCGGGGCCCGGACGAACTCCGGCGACCTTCATGCGCACGCGATACACACTCGTCGGCGCGGTCATGTAGAGCGTCCTCCCGTCGTCATCGCCCCACGCGAAGTTCGCCGGCCGCTCCGGCGGGCGGATGATTCCGAGCAGCTTCCCCTGAGGCGAGATGACGTACACGCCGCCCGGTGCGGACACGAAGAGATCTCCACGCTCATCGACCTTGAGCCCATCCAGTGCCTCATCCCCCGGCAGATAATTGAAGTCGAAAAACGGCACCGGGTTCGCGAGTGAGCCGTCGGTTCGCACCTCGTAGCGCGTCACGACCTTGTGGCGCTCGTCCCAGTCGGCCACGTACAGGAACCGCTCATCCGGAGAGAGCGCGATGCCGTTCGGCCCCCTGAGGTCGCGGGCGACGAGCGTCAGCTTGCCATCCGCGAGTCGGAAGACGCCCGAGTACGGAAGCTCCTTCCGCGCGTCGTCGTACACCTTCGGCAGCCCGAAGGGCGGATCGGTGAAGTAGAGCGAGCCGTCGGACTTGTAGACCAGGTCGTTGGGCGAGTTGAGGCGCTTGCCCTCGTAGTTGTCGGCGAGCACCGTCAGCACGCCGTTGCGCTCGAGGCGCGTCACGCGGCGGTTCCCATGCTCGTTGATCGTGAGCCGCCCCTCTTTGTCGAGCGTGAGCCCGTTGGAGCCCGGCTGGCGGTATTCCCCGATGTTCGTCCCCGCGTAGCCACTCTTCACTCGGTACACCGACACCTGCCCATCCGGTGACCAGCGGTAGATCGTGTTGTCGTTCGGGTCGCTGAAGAGCAGGTAGCCGTCGGGGTGCCAGACGGGTCCCTCGGTGAACGTGAAGCCGGTGGCTACCCGCTCGATAACCGCCGTCGTATCGACGACGGCGTCGAGTGCGGCGTCGATGCGTTCGATGCGGCCCGCGACGCGCTGAGGGCCGAACTTCCCCTGCGGGTAGATCTCCAGCGTCGCCGAGCGCACCCAAAGGTAGTTTGGCGGCGGGTCGGAGAGCGGCCCGTTCGCGGCGAGGATAGCGAGCCGGATCCGCCGGCCGGCCCGCGCGTCGCGCACGATGACGACACGGTTCGGCGCATTCCAGCCGCGGACGAGCTGTCCGCCGGATTGGCCCAACGCGGGAGAGAGCTTCCCGTCCACCCAAACCTCGGCGTAGTCGTCGACGACGATCTCGAAAACGATGCTGGAACCGGCGATGTCGGTCGCTCCGATCCGAGGCGGGAGCGTCAGGTCGAGACGGTACCATCCGAAGCTCAGGCGGCCGGGCCCGCGTCGCTGCTCGAGCGACGTCGCTGGCGCGACCTCCCACCCGGCGTCATCCGCGAGTGCGGCCTCGGCGCGCGGCTCGATATCGAAGGTACGCGTGGGCGCTCCGGACGGCTTGAGGTCCGAGCCGGGGGCGCGGTGCGCCACGGGGACGATCGCGGCGTCGCGGTACCGCCAGACGCCTCCGACCGCCGCGGCACCCTCGGCCGTGCGCAGATCTACGACGGCGGCGGGGCGTCGCGCCGGCGCGTCGCCGGTCACCTGCGCGACGAGCGCGGTGGAGCACAAACCCTGCGCCAGGGCGACGAGCGCCCAAGAGGCACGGGTGACGAGATTGGTTGACATGTGTGCCTCCGGCCGCTCAGCGGACTTTGACGACGAAGTAGTCGAACGGACCATCCACCTGGCGGAACCAGTGCGGGACACCGCTCGGCACGATGAGTACGGCGCCGCGGGTGAGACGGTACTCCTTGCCGCCGTCGACGGCGCTGCCCCGAATCTCGTTCGGCGCCGTCGTCTTGGGCGACGTGACGGTGCCGCCGGTCACGATCGTGGCCGTGCCGTCGACGACGTAAATGATGTCGGTGTCGAGGCCGTGCACCTCCGCCATCCCGGGGCCGCCACGGTGACTCGCGTGCACCATGTAGTTGCGTGACCCGTTGGCGTCGTCGAGGAGCACGGATCCCTTGGAGAACGCGGCGCGTGCCGCGTCCGGCGTCCAGTAGCTCACGGCCGCGCGCCCCGCTTGGAGCACGTCACCTGCGGCCGCCCCGCCCATCGCGGCCGCGTCAGCGACGGCGCGCGCGCCGGCGATCGCGACTTCCTCGTCGCGCTGCGCGCTCGCCGCGCCACTCACGCCGACCGCGCCCACGACCTGGCCGCCGATGGTGACGGGCACGCCACCCTGAAGCGGCGTGAAGTCCTCCAGCGCCACCATCGCGGTCCGCCCGTTCTTGATGATGTCCTCGAAGAAACGCGTCGGCCGCTTGAACAGCGCCGCGGTGCGCGCCTTGCCGATCGAGATCTTCGCTCCGGCGGCGAAGGTCTCGTCCAGCCGCTCGAGGGCGATGAGGTTGCCCCCGTCGTCGACGACGGCGATTACGCCCCCTTCGTTGTTGCGCTGTGCCTCTTGCTTGGCGGCGGCGATGATGCGACGCGCGCCGTCCAGGTTCAGCGATCGCTTGGTAGCCGCCTGCGCCGATGCGTCCGCTCCGGTCGCCAAGAGCAGAAGGCCGGCGATGCCGAGCGCCCGCGAGACGAGTATTGACATGGCAATTCTCCCTCGCCGAGCGCCTCAGCGCTCGACGATCTGTAGTACGTGTCCGTCGGGGTCCCGCGCGAGCAGGCCCCGCGTGAATGAGAGCCCACCCGGGAGGTCGATCGGCCCGGATGAGATGCGCGACCGGCCGGACGTCCGGATCGCAGCTGCGGCGGCGGCCGCGTCGCGCACGACGACCGTCGTCTGCCAGTGCAGCAGGTCGGTCGGCCGCGCGTCGTCCGGATACGGACGTCCGTCCGTCGGGGCTAGGTACTCGAGGAACTCGATGCCCGGCCCCGCATCCGCGCGCAGCGCCGTGATGCGCAAATGCGCACCGGCGACGTTGTTCAAGCGCTCCTGCTCGGGGCCGTAATTCTCACTCGCACCCGCGACGCGCATACCGAGAACGTCGCGGTAGAACGCGAGGCTCGCCTCCGTGTCGCGGATGACGATGGCCGTGTGGTCGATGCCGAGGAACAGCCGCTGACCCAGCCGCTGACCTGGCCGCTGCCACTTGGGGAGGCCCTTCCCCGGCGGGAAATGGATGACCTCGAGCACGTGGCCATCCGGATCGTTGAAGTAGAAGGCCGAGATGCCGCCGGCGTTCGGGTTCCACGCCGGAAGGAGCTGGGGCGCTGGGGAGACGCGTCTCACCCCCGCCGCGCGTAGCGCCGCGTACGCCCGATCCATGTCGCTGACAACGATCGCGATGTGCTGGAACCAGCGGTCGTTGCTCCGTGAGTCAGCCGGCACCGGCCGGCCGCCCGGGACAAGGAACTGCGTCAGCTCGACCGTCTCGTCGCCGAGTCGCATCCGGGCGACCCGTGCCGCCGCCCCTGCGATACCCGTCAGCCGCGCGAAGGCTGCGCCCGACACCGTCGTGTCCGAGACCTTCTCGAACGACAGCACGCTGGAGTAGAACGCCAGAGCACGATCGATGTCGCTCACGGTCATCCCGACGGCCGCAACCTCGCGGACGGGAGCCACCGCGGCTCGCCGCGCGCCGGCCATGTTACCGGCCTGTCGCGCGCTCGACGCGGAGCCAGGAGCAGCGGCGCATGCGGCCAGTAGCGGCGCCAACGCGAGCGCCCGACACAACGCCCGAAGGGTAACCGCCGCTGAGCGGAAGTCCGACCTCACGCCAGCGTGGCGGTGCGTCGCACGGCCCATGGTGGGGAGCCTCCCGGTTCTGTCGTAGGCGCTATTAGTGGTTGCCGGCGGCGCGGCCGTCGCGCGCGCTGACCGTCACCCGAATCACGTCCGCCGTCCGCGGCGCCTTCTCGCCATACTCGCCCTTGAGCTGCCGGACGAGGCGAATCGGCTTGCGCTCGGCAATCCCGGTGTTCGGTGCCGCCTGTCTCGGGGCTTGATTGGCACCGAGCCCGGGCTCCTCGTTCGTTTCGGTACCGGCGTCCCACAACGAGAGGTCGCCCGTGATGTCACGCGACAACGGCTTGCCGCCGGCATCGAACAGAGCGATGCCTTTCCTTCCCGGCGCGTAGAACCAGTCGTTCGACTGACCGAACATGAAGGCCAGGGTGAGCTTCTGCCCGGGCGCAGCCGAGACCGTGAACTCGTACGCCTTGCCGGGTGTGATGGGCCCCGCCGCCGCCTCCCCGACCGGCGTCGTCACCGCGCCGCTCGCCGCGACGGCCTTCATGCGCTCGCGGATGTAATCGGCGAGCACGCCCGGGTTGCCCTCTTCGGCGAGCCGCTCGAGGCCGAACCCGCGGTCGACGCGTCCCGCCGTGAAGAGCGGATTGCCGTCGTCGGTGATCGCCCAGAATACCGGCGCGGTCGGCGCGGGTGCCGTCATGCCGTTCGACAGCTTGAGCGTCTGAGCAGTCGAGACGTTCTCGACGCGGACAGTGAACTGCACTGCGCGTCCGTTGCCGTACTGCGCGAGTGTCGCGGCCGGCGCGAGCAGCGCCAGGAGTGCCGCCGTCTGGAGAGTCCGCATACTCGTCTATCTCCTCTAGTGTGGGTGTACGCCTGACCGCCAACGCTCGG
>JBHELH010000200.1:0-2605 GCA_046263215.1 Gemmatimonadaceae bacterium
TCGCGCGATCTCGCAGCACCGTCAGCTTGTGCTGCACGAGCGGGTGCGTGACGAGACGAAGCGTCGGGAACGCGGCGGGCACGGCGAGCGCGGGGGTGGAATGCATGGGCCCCAAGCTACCATTTTCCGCCGCTTTCCGCCCCATGACAGAATCCCGCGCCGGCGCATCTCACGGCTCGCTCTGTCGCTTTCTATCGCTCTCTGTCGCTCTCTGTCGCTTACGGCCCGCGCGGAGGCGGGAGAGCTTCCGGCGACTTCGGCTTCTCCTCCGGGGCCCGCCCGGCGGGCGCGGATGTTGATCACCTTGTTGAGCAGGTCGAACCAGAAGGGCGCGCCGAGCGACACGGCGAGCGTCGTCAGCAGCAATCCGGGCAGCGACCGCCAGATGGGAGGCGCGTACACGCCGATGTACGCCGCCGGCGTCCACCGGCGCGTCGTGTCTCTGGGCGACTTCCAGAATCTCGACGAGGCGAGGGTCGCGCTGTCTCGCGACGATAGGTTCCAGCCGATCGGCAGGCCTATCGAGCGAACGTCCTCCATCAGCAGCCGGATCTGTGCTTGAGGCCCCGCGGTCCCCGCGGTCGCGGTGTCCGCCGGTTGACGCGTCGCGTCCGCTGCTCGAGCGGCCGGCGTCTCGTCGGCGGTACGGGTCGCGCCTTGAGCGCTCGGCTTCGCACCGGCCGCCGGCTGGGCGCCGCCGCTCTGCCGCACGCCGGTCGCCGCCGTCTGCGCTGCCCGCCTCGCGCTGTCGGCGGCGAGCTGGCGGCGCACGACCTCCGGCGGCGTATTCGCGAGAGCCTGCGCGCGCGCGACGACCGTCTCGCGGAGCGTCGCGTTCGACGAGAGAACGCGCCAGATGCGAACGCTGTCCGCGTTCAACACGCACGTGATGACGAACGCCGTCGCCAGGGTCACGACCTGAGTCTTCCGCTTGTACAGTCCCGAGACTCGCTGCATCGAGTCCTCGAACCAACGGCCGACGCTGGTGCGGAGCCGCTCGATGTCAGACCCCGCGTCGTCGATGAACAGCAGCAGTGGGCGGCGGAGCTCCGGCGGTAGTTGACGCACGGTCGTGCGGAAGTCCGCCAGCGTCGCGGGCCCCGTGTCACCGGCCGGCTTGATCGTATCCAGGAGCGCGGTCGCGAAGACACGCGACGGGATGTACGACGGCAGGCTGCGGTTGATCCTCTTGCCGAGCGCCGTCCGCCGCGGCTGACTGAGCCCGGCGATCAGCGGGTGGCTGTACAGCGTGGCGAGCAACTCCGGCGCCGCGCCTCCGGGGGCGTTCACCTGCAGAAGGCTGTGGAGCCCTTGCCACAAAGTCGTCGCGCGCATGTTGAGCCACTGGGCGATCAACTCGTTCACCGCCGTGCAGGCGAGGGCCAGCAGCAGGTAGAGGAAGATCAAGCCGAGGACGACGTCGAGGGTCTGCACGTGTCCGCTCCTTGTGTCCGCTCCTTGTCGATCGTGGCGCGTCCGAGCGTCCGAGCGTCCCCACGCTAGCGAGCGGCCGGTTTATGAGCAAGTTCCAATGCTTCCGGCGTCCGCTCGACTCACGCCGCGCCTTGCGACCGCGGATGAGCGACGTCCATCTCCTGTCCGCTCGCGCGGCTCCCGCGTCAGAGCTCCGGACGCAAGAGGCCATCCGACATGAGAGAACCAATGGTCGAGGAACGCATCATCATCTGGCACGACATCCCCGCCGGCTCGATGCTCCGGATTCAAGTGCGCCCGGAGATGGCGGCGATCGAGGGGAAAGGGTTCGTCCCGATCCGAAAGGTGACCGCTTCTTCCTCCTGATCGAGATGACGTACCTCTCGCCGAACGCGACCAGGGTCTCGGTGGACGCGTCGATCAGGGACAAGACGACGCGAGCGGCCGCCAACGCTCGGGACGCAATCGTCGCGTCGCTCATGGAGGACGACGCATGACGACGTCGCCCATGAGGACCGCCACGTTCGGCAGCAGCGGTAGCGCCCAGGGCTTCCAGTCGCCTTCCGGGACCCCGCCGGTAGCGGGCCGGCCGTAGGGGAGCAGCGCGCGGGCGCGCGGGCGCCGAGAAAGCGGCGGGGGCTCTTGGTGTGCTCCCGCCGCTCCGCTTTTCCCGCTAGCATCCACGCTAGCTTGGGGAGCCCTCGCATCGTCTCGAGCCCTGCACCGACCGCATCGTGGAACTCGAATTCTCCGGCGCCGCGCGCGAGGTCACCGGCTCCTGCCATATCCTGCGCGTCGACGGCAGGACCGTCCTCCTCGACTGCGGGCTGTTCCAAGGGCACCGCCGCGAGAGCCGGGAGAAGAACCTCCGCCTCCCCTGCCCGGTCGAGGAGATCGACGCCGTCGTCTTGTCCCACGCGCACATCGACCACGCCGGGCGGCTCCCGGTGCTCGCGCGCGCCGGGTACCGCGGCACGATCTACTGCACGCCGGCGACGCGCGACCTGTCGGCCGTCATGCTCGCCGACAGCGCCTACATCCAGGAGAAGGACGCGGAGTTCCTCGCGCGGCGGAACAAGGAGCACGTCGAGCCGCTGTACAACCTCGCCGACGCGACCGCCGCGGTCGAGCAGATGGTGAGCATCCCGTACCACAAGCCGTTCGACGTCGT
>JBHELH010000201.1:0-4567 GCA_046263215.1 Gemmatimonadaceae bacterium
GAGCGGGCGGGCTACCGGGCCGAACTCGCGGACCGGGCCAGTAGGAGTGTGGGGGGCGACGGCGCCGATGCAGCTCCGGTGCGACCCGCCGCGCGATCGGCCGTCATCGCGGGAACGGCCCCGCGAGAGGGCGACCCCGGAGCCGACTACGACCTCCTGATCGTCGGCACAGGCGGCGCCGGAATGGCGGCCGCGATCCGGGCCTCCGAGCTCGGCGCTTCGGCGGCGATCGTTGAGGGCGCCGAGGTGGTCGGCGGCACCTGCGTCAACGTGGGCTGCATCCCCTCGAAGAACCTCATCGAGGCGGCCCACCACTACTACGCCGCGCGCACAGGCTTCCCGGGGATTGCCGCGTGCGACCCGCAGCTCGCCTGGGATGAGGTCCAGCGCCAGAAGCGCGACGTGGTCGAGAGCCTGCGCCGGGAGAGGTACCTCGACGTGATCGAGGCCTACGAGGGGGTCACGCTGCTGCGCGGGCGGGCCGAACTTCTGGGCCGCAACCGCGAAGGCGGCCTATCCGTGCGCGTCGGTAACCGTGGGGTCCGGGCGCGCAAGGTCATCTTGGCGACGGGAACGCGGCCCGCGATGCCGCCGATCCCAGGGCTAGCCGAGGCGGGCGCGCTCGACAGCACGACGGCGATGGAGCTGGAGCGACTGCCCGGGTCGATGATCGTGGTCGGCGGCGGGTCGATCGGCCTCGAGCTCGGGCAGACCTTCTCGCGCTTCGGCGTGCGCGTGGTCGTGCTTGAGGCGCTGGACTGCATCCTCCCCGGCGAGGACCCCGACCTATCGGAGGCGCTCGCCGAGGCACTCCGCGCCGAGGGGATGGAGATCCACACGGGCGTGCGTGTCACGCGCGTCGAGCGAAGTGAGCGCGGGTACACGGTGATGGTCGAGGAGGGGAGCCTCGCGGGTCAGCTCGAGGCCGAGCAGTTGCTCATCGCCACCGGCCGGCGCCCCAATACCGAGGGGCTCGGGCTGGACGCCGCCGGCGTGCGCATCGACCGGCGCGGATTCGTCGTCGTGGACGAGTACATGCGCACGTCGAACCGCGACGTCTTCGCGGCCGGGGACGTTACCGGCGCGCCCGGCTACGTGTACGTCGCCGCGCTCCAGGGCGGCATCGCCGCGCAGGCGGCGCTCGCCGGCGTCACCGGCGAGGAGCCGATCCCGATCGACCTCGCGGCCGTGCCGCGCGTGACCTTTGCCGACCCGCAGGTGGCCGCCGTCGGGATGACGGAGGCCGAGGCGCGCGCGACAGGCCTCACGCCGCAGGTAACGTCACTACCCGTGAAGTACCTGCCGCGGGCCGCGGTTTCGCACCGACAGCGAGGCGTCATCAAGCTGGTGTCCGAGGTCGGCACCGACCGACTACTCGGCGCGCACGTCGTCGCGCCGAACGCCGGCGACGTGATCGGGGAGGCGGTGCTCGCGGTGCGTTTCGGCCTCACGACGCGTGACCTCGTCTCCACGCTCCACCCGTACCTCACCTGGAACGAAGGGCTCAAGCTCGCGGCGCAGACCTTCACGAAGGATGTCGCGAAGCTCTCCTGCTGCGCGTGAGGGCGCGACGATCAAGCTGGTTCTACGATCAGCTTCCCTCGCATCATGTTCATCCCGCAGGTGAACGTGAACTCGCCGGCCTTGTCGGGCGTGAACTCGATCGGTGTCGTCTTGAACGCCGGGAGCTGCCGCGCGATATCGAAGTCGCCGAAGACGATCTCCTCGCTGCACGACGCGGTCTCGTTGCGGTAGAAGTTGAGCCGGACAGGGATCCCCTGCTTCACCGCGATCACGTCGGGCGAGTACCCGCCTTTCACGGTGACCTTGATTTCCTGAACGCCGCCTTCGCCGGCCACGGCGGTGGTGGCCTCCTTTGGACCGAAGAAGTACCACAGCACGAAGGCGATCAGCGCCACCGAGCCGACGGCGACCCCGATCTCCGCGGCGTCCATCAGGGCCTTCCCGCGCCGCCGGCCGCCTTCGCCGGGTCGAAGCGCCTGAGCCGCAGGCTGTTCGCCACGACTGACACGCTCGACAGCGACATCGCCGCGCTCGCGATGATCGGCGAGAGGAGCCAGCCCGTGACCGGGTACAGCACGCCGGCGGCGATCGGGATCCCGATCACGTTGTAGATGAAGGCCCAGAACAGGTTCTGCTTGACCGTGCGGATCGTGGCTCGCGAGAGGTCGATCGCCGTGACGACGCCCCGGAGGTCTCCGCGAATGAGCGTGATGTCGGACGCCTCCATCGCCACGTCCGTCCCGGTGCCGATCGCGATGCCCACGTCGGCCTGCGCGAGCGCGGGGGCGTCGTTGATCCCGTCGCCGACCATGCCGACCAGATGCTTCTCCACCTCTTGGAGTCGCTTCACCTCGCGCGCCTTGTCCTCCGGCAGCACCTCGGCGAGGACGCGCGTGATCCCGACCTGCCGGGCGACCGCCTCCGCGGTCCGGCGGTTGTCGCCGCTGATCATGACCACGTCGAGGCCGCGCCGCTTCATGGCCTCGATCGCCTCGTTGGATTCCGGCTTCACCTGGTCGGCGACCGCGACGACGCCGGCGAGGCGCCCGTCGATGGCGGCGAACATCGGCGTCTTGCCCTCGCCGGAGAGCCGCGCCGCCAGTTCGCCGGCGCCATCCACCGAGATCCCGCGGTCGCGCATCAGCTTGAGGTTCCCGAGCAGGAGCTGGCGGCCGTCGACCGTCGCCTCGATGCCGTGGCCCGCGATCGCGTTGAACTGCGTCGGGTCTGCGAGCGCGAGCCCCCGCTCCTGCGCGCCGCGGACGATGGCCTCGCCGAGCGGGTGCTCGCTCCCGCGCTCGGCGGAGGCCGTGAGCCGGAGGACCTCGTCTGCGCTGCCTCCGTCCGCCGGCACCACATCAGTGAGTGCGGGCTCGCCCTTGGTGATCGTCCCGGTCTTGTCGAGCACGATCGTGCGCAACTTGTGGGCGGTCTCCAAGACCTCTCCCCCCTTGATCAGCACGCCGTGCTCCGCTCCCTTGCCCGTCCCCGCCATGATCGCCGTCGGCGTGGCGAGGCCGAGCGCGCACGGGCAGGCGATGATGAGCACGGCGACGGCGTTGACGAGCGCCATCGTGAAGCGCACGGGCTCCGGCGCGGCGACGAACCAGACGGCGAAGGTCGCGATGGCGACCACGAGGACGACGGGCGTGAAGATGCCGCTGATCACGTCCGCGAGCCGCGCGATCGGCGCCTTGGAGCCCTGCGCGTCCTGGACGAGCTTCACGATCTGCTGGAGCGCCGTGTCGCGCCCCACCTTGGTCGCCTCGAAGGTGAAGGAGCCGGTCTTGTTGATGGTCGCGCCGAAGACCTCGTCGCCGGGCTTCTTCTCGACCGGCAGGCTCTCGCCGGTGAGCATCGACTCGTCCACGGCCGAGGCGCCCTCAGCGACGACGCCGTCGACGGGGATCTTCTCGCCGGGGCGCACGATCACCCGGTCGCCGGGGACGACCTCCTCGACCGGGATGTCCATCTCGCGCGGCTCGCCGTTCACCTCACGGACCACCCGTGCGGTCTTCGCCTGGAGCGCCGCGAGGCGGCGGATGGCCTCCCCGGTCTGGCGCTTCGCCCGCGACTCGAGCATCCGGCCGAGGACGATCAGCGCGATGATGACGGCAGCCGCCTCGAAGTAGACTGGCACCGCCGGTGCGTCGGCCATGCCCGCCATACCGGCCATGGGCTGGCCGGTCGCGCCAGCGAAAACTCCCGGGGCCAGGGTCGCCGCGACCGAGTACAGATAGGCGGCGCCGGTGCCGACCGCGATCAGCGTGTTCATGTCGGCGGCGCGGTGGCGGAAGGCCGCCCACGCACCGCGGTAGAACTGCGCGCCGCAGTAGAACACAACGGGCGTCGCCAGCACGAGCTGGATCCAGTTGATCCACGGCACGTCGAGCGCGGCGATCCGCCCGTGGGACATCGCGATGACGAGCACCGGCAGCGAGAGCACGGCGGCGATCCAGAACTTCCGCCTCAGGTCGCGGTACTCGGCCCAGCGCGCGTCCGCCTCGACGTCCCCCGCGGCGACGTCGGCCCCGCCTTCCGGCACCTCGCGGACCCGGTAGCCGAAGCTCTCGATCGCCCGGCGGATCGCCGCGGGGTCGGCGACTCCCGGCAGGTACTCGACCCGCACCTCGAGCGTGCCCAGGTTGAACGAGGCCTTCACGACGCCGGGCAGCCGCTCCAGGTGCTGCTCCAGCGGCCGGCCCGAGCCGGCCGGCCGCGCCGAGTCGTCGACGATGAAATCGGCCCGCGCGGTCCCCGCCGTCCCGTAGCCGGTCGCCTTGACGGCGTCCATGAGCTGCCGGACGCCGGTGCGCTCCGGGTCGTACTCGACGGTGGCGCGCGACGTCGCGAGGTTGACGCCCGCGCGGCGGACGCCCGGCGCCTTCGCGAGGTTCTTCTCGATTCGATTCGCGCAGGCGGCGCAGGTCATCCCGGTGATCGGGAGGTCGACCCGCTCGCCCGCGCCGTCCCGGGTCGAGCGTGTGTGGCGGTTGCCGTGGAGCGGCGCCCGCTCGATGACCCCGGCCGGCGCTGGGCCTCC
>JBHELH010000202.1:0-3059 GCA_046263215.1 Gemmatimonadaceae bacterium
TCTTGCGCACGACACAGGGATGATCGGCGGCGACCGCCACCGTGAGCTCGCGGACGCTCTGCTCATCGTCCAGCGAATGCTCGCCCGGCTTATCGTGCGGCTCCGAGAGCTCGACCGTTTCCGACGCCGAAGGCGCCCCTCACAAGCTCACAAGCCCACAAGCTCACAAGCCACCGCCGTGCCGGCCCGTGCCGACTAGCTCACCCCGCCCCCACGCCCTCCGCCCGAGCCAAACGCCCTTCGGCAACTCTCGCCACGCCCGTGATCACTAACACCAGCCCGATCAACAAGACCGAGTACGCCGCCGCCGTTCCGAACGACAGATCCCGCACCTGCTGCAGGATCTCGACCGATATCGGCCTGTTCGCGTACGTCCACAGTACCACGCTGGCCACGAACTCGCCGACCGCGGCGACCGCGGCGAGCATCGTGCCGGCGACGAGCCCCGGGCGGGCGGCCGGGAGGATGACGCGCCGCATGGTGAGCCACCACGAGGCGCCGAGTCCGCGGGCGGCGTCCTCGAGTGTTGGGTCCATCTGCCGGAGCGAGCCTTCGACCGCGCTCGTGACGACGGGAACGTTGCGGACGAAGTAAGCGAGGGGGAGGATCCAGAACGTGCCGACGAGCAACACGCGGGCGGTCGCCGGGTCGTTGCGATCGAACGTCGCCGCGAGGCCGAGCGCGATCGCCGTACCCGGGATCGCCCATGGTAGGACGACGAGGAGGTGAAGCAATCGGCGCCCCGGGGCGCGCGCAAGGACGATCAGGTACGCGGCGAGAAAGCAGACGACGACGTTCGCCGCGGTCGCGACGAGCGACATCGTGACGCTGTTGGCGATCGGGCGCCAGAGGCGAGTGTCCGTCCCCAACTGGCGGAAGTTGTCGAGGGTGTACTCGGGCGGCAGAACCTGCGTCGTCCACGCGCCGTCCCGCGCGAAGGAGACGAGCACCACCATCGCATGCGGCAGGACGAGGATGAGCACGACGACCGCCGCCACCACAGGCGCCGCTACGCGCGCCAGCCGCGAGCGCACGACCCGCCGCGTCGCCCGCCCCTTCCCCGCCATCGCGTACTGCCGGCGGCGTTCCATCCAACGGAGCAGCCAGAGCGCGGCCACGGCCGACAGCGCAAGCACCGTCGTCTCGACGTAGGCGAGCCCCATCGCGCCGTTCACGCGCGAGACGAGGATCTGCGTCGCGAGCACGCGCTGGCCGCCGCCGAAGATGTAGGGCGCCGAGAATGACCCGAGCGCGCTCATGAAGACGAGCAGCATCGCGCCGGCGATCGAGGGCGTCAGAAGCGGCAGCGTCACGCGGCGCAGGCGGAACCCGCCCGACGCGCCGAGCCCGGCCGCCGCCTCGTCGAGCGTCGTGTCGTAACGCTCGAGTCCGGCCGCGACGAAGAGGAAGACGTACACGTACATCGTGTACGCGTGGACGAAGATGATCGCCCAGAGGCCGGTGAACGTCCACGGCGCCGTCGCGAGGCCAAGCGCCCGCTGCACGCCGCGCGTCACGACGCCGCTCTCGCCGTAGAGGAAGAGGAAGGCGAGCACGCCGACGAGCGGCGGGAGTGCGGCCGGCAGCGTCGCGACCGCGCCGAGCAGCCGCCGACCGCGGAATTCGAACCGCGTGAGCAGGAACGCGAGTGGCAGGCCGACGAGCAGCGCCCCGACGACTGAGCCGACGGCGATGATGAGCGTCGACAGGGTCGCCTCCCGGTCGGCCGGGCTCGCGAGAAACGCGCGCCAGTCGGCGAGCCCGCTCTCGAAGCTCCCCGCGATGACGCGCACGTTCGGGTAGATGACGGACCATGCGAGGATCGCGATGACGAGCAGGGAAACGAACGCAACGCCGACGCGAGGCGGTTTCCTCGACCCTCCGCCCTCACTCACCCGCCTTGGGCGGGTACCCGTCCGCCCTCGCTCTTTCACGGCGCCACCAGCGCCACCGCCCGCTGCCCGAGACGAACGGTCACGCTTTGCCCTTCGGCCCACGCGCCGTCGTCCGTGGAGACCTCGACGCGGACGTCTCCGGCCAGCCGCACGCCGTACACCAGATGTCCCCCGGCGAACCGGCGGGTGACGATCTCGCCCGGCCACGCCGGCGTGTCGTCGCGCTCCGCGTAGTCCACGGTCAGCGACTCGGGGCGCAGCACCGCCATCCAGCTGGCACCGGCCGCCTGCGCGACGGCGGGGTCGCCCGTGACGCCTGGTCCCTCCTGTGCGACGCCGCCGATCGTGATCCGCGCGCGGTCGCCGATCCATTCGGCCGGCAGGAGCGTCGCGCGGCCGATGAACTCCGCGACGGGGCGCGAAGCCGGCCGCTCGTAGAGCTCCTCCGGCGCGCCGACCTGGAGGAGCCGGCCCTCGCGCAGCACGGCCACGCGGTCGGCGATCGCGAACGCGTCTTCCTGATCGTGGGTCACGAAGAGCGCGGTCACGCCGAGCCGTCGCAGCATCGCGCGCAGCTCGTCCCGCGTCGCTTCGCGGAGCGTGGGATCGAGATTCGACAGCGGTTCGTCGAGGAGCAGCACCCGCGGCTCGATCACCAGCGCGCGCGCCAGCGCCACGCGCTGCTGCTCGCCGCCGGAGAGCGACTGCACCGGCCGCGCGGCCGCGCCCGCGAGGCCGACGGCGGCGAGCGCGCTCCGCGCCCGGTCGAGCCGCTCGCGCTTCCGGACGCCGCGCGCCTCGAGCCCGAAGGCCACGTTGCCGCCAACGGTCATGTGCGGGAAGAGCGCGTAGTGCTGGAACACCATCCCGAACCCGCGCCTCTGCGGGGGGAGTCGCGTGATGTCCTGCGGCCCGCCCCGCCCGTCGGCGAGCAGGACGCGGCCCCTGTCGGGCTGGTCGTAGCCCGCCGCGATGCGCAGCGTCGTCGTCTTCCCCGACCCCGACGCGCCGACGAGCGCTACCAGCTCCCCGGCGCGCACCTCGAGCGACACGTCGTCGACCGCCGGCCGCTCCGCGCCGGGGAACTGTCGCGTGACCCGCTCCAGGACCAGCGAGCCGCCATTGGTGTCGCCGCCCGCCGCCCGCCGCCCGCCGCCCCAGGTC
>JBHELH010000203.1:0-18254 GCA_046263215.1 Gemmatimonadaceae bacterium
GGTGGAGAAGCCGGGGCGGCGGCGCAGCGAGCGCGCGGCGTACTTGAGGTCGAGCCCGAGCATGTTCATGGCTCCGTAGCGGCGCCACAGCCAGAGCGCATCGAGCGACGCGCCGAGCGAGCGCCAGAGAAGTCGGCCGCGGGTGAGCGCCGGCGGTTCGCCGCGGCGGCGGGCGTCGCGCCACGCCCACGCGAGCTCGCCGTCCCACTCGGCGAGCCACTCGGCGCGCAGATGCTCCGGCACGATCCACGAGATCGCGCGCACGGCGGCGAACCCGGGCGGCGGCGGTCGGAGGGCGTCCACGTCTGCCGCGATCACGCCGGTCGCGGCCGAGCTCCGCCGGGCACAGCGCGGACGTCGGGGTAGCGCTCGAGGCCTTCGCGGAGCGCCTCGGCGCCGGCGCCGGTGATCTCGTAGTAGCGCCGCGGCGGCCGCCCTTCGGCGTGGGCGCGCTCGGCGGGCTCCCACCTCGAGCGGACGCAGCCGGCGTCCTCGAGGCGGCGCAGGATCGGGTAGACGGTGCCGCTCTCGAGGCCCGTGTCGTCGAGGATGTCGAAGCCGTGTCGCACGCCGCGGGCGAGGGCGCGCAGGACGAGCGCGGTGGGTCGCGTAAGGCGGGGTCGCATAACTCTACATAGGTAGAGATGGCGGCGCGTGTCAAGAGGACTGCGGAGTGCGGACTGCGGACTCACCCCCTCGGGGACCCTTCTAGCGCATGTAGACGCATCCCGGGGCCTTTAGTCCGCAGTCCGCAGTCGACTGCAGTCCGCACTCCGCAGTCTCAATGGCACCTCCCTTCCCCCCGGTCGGTGAACCCCGTCGGCACGGCCGCGATGAACTCCCACGCGTAACCGTCGGGACGCAGCGTGAGCTTGAGCACCCCAGGGCCGCCGTTGTAGCGGATTTCGCTCCCCACGACGGTCCGCCCGAATCCGTGCACGCCCGCGCCGCCGGTCCCGATGACGAACGACCGCATGCCGCGCTCCTCCTCCGGCCGGCCGCGCGGGCCGAGCGGCGCCAGTCGCTCGTAAACGTGGTCGTGCGCCTGAAGGACGACGTCGGCGTTTGCCTCGTACAGCGCCTCCCAGAGCGGCGCGAGACGTGGTGTCGACCCGTGGTTCCGCCCCGAGCTGTAGCGCGCGTGGTGCCAGAAGGCGAGCGTGCATCGGGCCGGGTGCGCCGCGAGATCGGCGCGCAGCCACCGCTCCTGCGGCGAGCCGGCGCGCGTGTCGACGTTGCTGTTCAGCGAGATGACGTGCCAGCCACCGACATCGAAGCTGTAGTAGCCCCGCCCCGGTGGCCCGGCTGCGGCGCCAAAGTAGTCGAAGTACGCTTCGGCGCCCGGCACGTAATACTCGTGGTTGCCCGGCGCGGGCCGCGTGCGCGAGCGGTGCCGTCCCCATGACGGCTCGTAGCACGCACGGAACTCGCCTGGCGACCCGTTCCGGTAGACGTTGTCGCCGAGGGCGAGCACGGTCCCAGGAAGCGAGTCGAGGAGCCGCGCCGTCGCCTCGTCGCCGCTCGACTGACATCTCGCGATGTCGCCCGCGGCGAGGACCACGGCGGACGGCGCGCGGTCGAGCCCCGCCGTCGCCGGCTCCGAGCGCGCGAGTGCACCGGCGCCCTCCGAGAGGCGCGATCCCTCGCCCGAGCAGGCGGCGACGACCCACGACGCGGCGGCGACCGCGAGAAAGCGAGCCTGCACGGTGTGACGCCGACCGTTAGCCGGGCGAGGACGCCGCGCGCAGCGTGAAGTAGAAGTTGCTTCCGACGCCGACCTGGCTCTCGACCCAGATCCGCCCGCCGTGCGCCTCGACGATGCCCTTCGCGATCGCCAGCCCGAGTCCGATCCCGCGCCGGTCGGTCCGCCGCGCCTGCCAGAACTGTCCGAAGACGTGCGGAAGGTCCTCCGGCGCGATGCCGGGACCGGTGTCTGCAACGCAGAACCGCACCTCCCAGTCGGTCATCGGCTCGGCGCCCAACAGGACGCGACCGCCCGCCGGCGTGAACTTGATCGCGTTGCCGACGAGGTTCGACAATACCTGCTGCACGCGCGGCGGGTCGGCGAAGACCTCGGGAACGTCCGGCCGGACGTCGGCCTCGAGCGCCAGCGCGCCGGCGCTCGCAAGTGGGCGGAGCATCTCCACGGCGTCGTCAACGAGCGCCCCCGCCGGCTGCGGCCGCGGCTCGATTGCCAGCCGGCCAGCCTCGATGCGCCTCACGTCGAGCAGGTCCTGGATCAGCCGGTTCATGCGGTCCGCAGCGCGTCGCATGACCTCAGCCTGCTTGCGCAGCGATGCTTGCGGCTCCGGAATCAGCTCGGTGAGTAGGTTCGCGCCCATCGCGATCGTGTTCAGCGGGTTGCGCAGGTCGTGCGCGACGACGCCGAGCATCTCGTCGCGGGCGCGCGTCGCCTGTTCGGCGGCGTGGAAGAGCCGCGCGTTCTCCACCGACAGCGCCGCTCGGCGTGCCAACTCCTCGGCGAGCGCGAGATCACCCGGGCCGTAGCGCCGGCCGGACTCGGACATGTACAGCGTCAGCGCGCCCGTGACGCGGTCGCCGACCCGCAGCGGCACGGAGACGAGCGAGTGCGGCCGGAGCTGCATCGTCAGCTGCAGGTGCTCCTCGTTGACCGTGTTTGCGGCCAGCGCGTCCTCGCTGATGAACGGCAGGAGGACCGACTCGCCCTCCTCGAACGGCTTGCGCAGGTGGTACGTTGCCGCCCCACGGAGGCGGGCGTAGCGGACGGCCTCTTGGAGGAGCGGCTCCTTCGACGGGTCGACGTGCGCGACGCCGAGGCGGCTGATCGTCGGGCCGTCGATCACGTCGACGACGCAGAAGTCGGCCAGCTCGGGCACGGCGAGCCGCGCCAACCTCGCGAGCGTCGTCTGGTAGTCGAACGACGCGCTGAGCACGCGGCTCGCCTCGGCGAGGAAGCGGGCGCGCCGCTCCGCGGTCTCGGCCGCGGCGCGCGCCGCCTGCTCCTCCAGGAGCCGGCGCGTCGACTCCTCGGCGTGCTTCCGCTCCGTCACGTCGTGGACCGTGCCCACCCGCACCTTCCTTCCGCGCCACATCATCGGCCGCGCGTCGAGCTCGACGACGATCTCCGAGCCGTCCTTCCGCACGCCGACGACTTCGTAGCGGCCCTGCACACCCGACCGAATGTGGCTGAGGATTTTCTCGCGCGACTCGGGCGTCGTCATGAACTCGAAGAAGTTGCGGCCGATGAGCTCATCGAGCTCGTAGGCGAACATCCGCGCGAAGCTGGCGTTCGCGTCGAGTATCAGGCCGTTGTCGTGGACGACGATGCCTTCGACCGCCACTTCGGCCAGCTGGCGGAAGCGCTCCTCGCTCTCCCGCAGCTCCTCGTCCGTCCGCCGGCGCGCGAGTGTCGCGCCGAGCATCGCCGCCGCGGTCGTGAGCGCGTCGATCTCCGCCGCGTCCCAGCGGCGCTCGTGGAGGTCGTCGGTCACGCCGAGGACGCCCCACCAGTGCTCGCCGACGAAAACGGGGACCGCGACGACGGAGCAGACGCCGCGGCTTTCGAGGAAGCGCCGCTCGCCCTCGGGTAGCGTGCTGATAGGGCCGTGGATCGTCTCGCCGCGCGCGAGCTTCTCCCACCGCCCCAGCCCCGCCTCCTCGAGCGCCAGGTCGTGTAGTGCGGGATCCCCCGCGCGCGCCGGCAAGCCAGGCGCGACCCACTCTTGGACGACGTCGGAGCGCAGGATGTTCCGCTCGTCGCGGAACGTGCGGAACATGTAGACGCGGCTCGCGTCCGTCGCCGTTCCGAGCAGGCCCAAGACCTCCTCGATATTCTCCTCCCAGCTCTCGGCACAACCGAGGAACCGCGTCGCGGCGGCCGCGACGGCACGGAGGACCGCGTCGCGACGCCGCGCAGTCTCGTCACCCTCCCGCCGCCGCTCCCCGTCCGCGTCATGCGTTGGGATCGGCACCGAGGTTTCCACACCGCGGATCGCCTGTTGCTCGGGCGAGGACAGCGTCTGCTCCATGCGCCTGGTACGTGATAAACTGTTTGCCAAAACTAAGGCTCCGCTCGGCGCGCAGAAAGCGGCCAAAGGCGCTCCGTGGGCAGTACGAGAAGCTTACACGGGTCGAGAATCACGCCGGCGCGTGTTTCAGCTGCGCGCCTCGTAGCGCCGTCTGCACCATGACGAACTCGCCCACGTTCTCCGTCGTGAGCACCCCGAGCAGCTCGCGGCCGCGGACGACCGGCATCGCGTGGCAGCCGCATGTCTCGAGTCGCGTGAGCACCTCCTCGACCGGCTCGTCGGGCGAAGCCGCGCGGAAGTCGCGTTGCATGGCCGCGGCGACCGCCGCCGACGGCCCGCGCTCGGCGAGCGCACGGAGGAGCGCCGCGCGCGTGAGCACGCCCACGACCTGGCCGTCGGCGACGACCGGGAAGTCCTGCTGGAAGCCGTCGAGGACGTAGCGGACCGCGCGCTCGAGCGGGTCGTTCGGCGCCAGCGTGCGCACGTCGGTGATCATGACCTGCCTCACCGGGATGCCAGCCAGCGTCGACGACGTTTGCACCGCCGCCGCCTCGCCGGCGGCGCCGAGCCAGACGAAGAGCGCGACGAAGACGAGGAACGGATTCTCGACGACGAACAGGCCGAGGAACCCGAACAGGAGCGCGAACGCCCGGCCGATCCGCGCCGCCTGCTCGGTTGCGCGCGCGTAGTTGCCAGTGCGCATCGCGAGCGCGGCACGGAGCACGCGGCCGCCGTCCATCGGGAACGCGGGGAGGAGATTGAACGCCGCGAGCCAGAGGTTGAGCCCTACCAGCCGCTCGATGAGCGCGCGGCCGAGGAAGCGATCGTCGAGGGCAGCGACGTCCGCCACCGGTGACGCGCGGCCGCCAACCGCGAGGACCAGATACAGCACGGCCGCGAGCGCGACGTTGACCGCCGGGCCCGCGAGCGCGATCAGCAGCTCCTGCCGCGGCTCGCGCGGCATGCGCTCGAGGCGCGCGACGCCGCCGATCGGCAAGAGCGTGATGTCGCGCGTCGCGATGCCGAAGCGGCGCGCCGTGAGCGCGTGCCCCAGCTCGTGGAGCACAATGATCGCGAACACGGCGAGGATGAACACCAGCTCCGGCAGCACCGCGGCGAGCGACCCGCCCACGCGATAGCGCAGGAGCGCCACCCAGACGAGCAGAAGCCAGAACGTCGCGTGAACGTGGACGTCGATGCCCGCCAGTCGTCCGACGCGCCATGACCATCTCATCGCTACCTCCCCGAACAGGACGGCGACGAGGCCGCCGCGCTCGGAAGCGAACGCAACTCCGGGGCCGGGGTACCGCCGCCGCGGAACGGTCGCAGCGGCGGCGTACTAGATCCCCATACGAGCGAATCACGCCGCGAAGTAGAGCTCGATGAGACGGTGCGTCAGTCGGCCCGCGAGCGCGCCCTCGCGGCCACCGACGAGCGTGGACAACGGGTGCATGAGATCCAGCCCCACGGCGCGGCGCAGCACGCGCTTGAGCTCGACGATGACGCGCTCCGGCCGCACGCCAGCGACGCGCCGCGCTCGGGCGTACGCGGCGAGCGCACCATCGAGGTCCGGCGCGCCGCGGTCGACGGCCGTCAGCACGCGCGCGAGTGGCGCATCGGCGTAGAGTGTCGGCTCCGCGAGCGCGCGGCAAAAGCGGCGTCGGTTGATCGAACGCATCGTGCGGGCGGTGCAGGTGCAGGTGGATCGTCGTCTCACACTTGGCCGAACCCTGCACCGCAACGCGCCGTCACAGCTCGCGCGCTATCGCTCGTTCACGCTGCCGCCTTCGGCTCGACGGGAAGTCCCGCTTGCTGCCACGCAGCCCAGCCGCCGACGAGCGCGCGCGCCCGCGACCATCCTGCTCGACGAAGCTCGCGCGCCACACGGGCGCTCGTCGCTTCATCCGTTCAGGCACAGTAAATCACCAGCGTCCCGTGCTTGCCGAGACGCTGCTCCGTCGCCGAGCGCACCGCGTCGGCGGGGTCGACACGCACCGCGCCTCGCGCCTGAATGGCGTCCGCGTGGTGGCTCCGTTCGGCGCGCGCGTCGACGATCGTCACCGGCTCGCCGCGCGCTCGTAGCTCCTCGAGCTCGCCGATCGTGATGCGTTCGGGAACGTTGGAGGGAGGAGGAGGGAGGTGAGCGGTGGGAGACTGGTTGCCGTCTCCAACCTCCGACCTCCGACCTCCGACCTCCGCCTTCGCCCCCCTCCGCAAGAACACCGCAATCCCGGTCCCGTGCAGCACAACCGACAGCAGCACGACGAGACAGGTAATCGTGAACAGACGCTCGGCGCCAGGCAGGCCGGCGAACACCGGGAGCAGGATGAGCAAGAGCGAGCTCAGGCCGCGCGGCCCGAAGAGCGCGATCAGGCGACAATCGCCCTTCTCGAGGCCGAGTCCCGCGAGCACCGGTAACAGGACGAGCGTGCGCGCCGTCAGCGCGACGGCAGCGAACACGAGCGTCCGTGCGTCGAGGACCGCGAACCCCATCCAGATGAGCGACGTGCCGAAGGCGACGAACGTGAGCAGGAGCAGCATCTCCGCCGTCGCTTCGCCATACTCGAGGAAGCAGTCACACAGCTCCACGTCCTGCGCCGCGACCATGAACCCCGCGGCGAACGCGGCGAGGAAGCCGCTCCCGCCCACGGCCTCGGCGGCGGCAAAGCCCGTGAACGCGAGGCCGAGCGCGTAGAGCGACTCGTAGTCGCGGCGCACGCCGATGCGGTCACGGATACGCACGAGCGCCGTGATCCCGAGCCAGCCGACGAACGCGCCGAGCGCGGGGCCGAGGAGGAAGAGCCCGACGACGGCACCTCCGACGTCGCGCCCGGTCAGGGCGACGCCCTGCGCCGTCGCGGCGAGGACCAGCATCGCGAGGACGACGACCGGAAGCAGCACGACGTCGTTCGTGCCGCTCTCGAGCCGGAGTGCGACGCGCACGTTCGCGGGGAGAGAGCGCGCGCGCAGCACGCTGCGCAGGATCACCGGGTCGGTCGACGCGAGCGCGGCGCCGAGGATCGCCGCCGCCGGCGCGGGCACGTCCAGCAGGAGCCAGGCAGCGAGCGCGATCAGCAGCGCCGGCACGAGTGTACCCGGCCCGATGATCCGCCAGACGAGCCGCGCGCGCGCGCGTACCTCGGCCGTCTCGACCGTGACCGCGTCGCTGAAGAGCACGAGCGTGAGTGCCAGCGTCGCGAGGACGCGAAGGACCGGCGAGTCGAGCCCGATGTCCGCGAGTCCGAGCCCCGCCGGTCCGAGCGCCGCGCCGAGCAAGAGGAAGACGGCAACGAGCGGCGCGCCCGTCCGCTCGAGCGCACCCGAGAGGAGTGACGCGACGACGACGACGATGCCGACGAGAGCGACGGTGGTGGCGAAGTGCTCCACGGTCGGAAAGATACCGCTGCGAGGCGGGCTGGGCGACGCGCGTCAAGCGCTGGCGCAACGCGGCGGCGCTTGCCATGATGCCGCGCGATGCCGATGGACATTTGGCTCGACGCCAACCGGCGTCTCCGTCACGCGGTCGCGCGCGGCACGCTCACCGACCGCGACCTCCTCGAGGCCTGGGGCGACGCGCTGGCCGACCCTGCGTACGACCCCGCCGTCGACAACCTCGTCGACGTCAGCGGGGCATTTCGGCCTCTTGGTCGTGCTGCGTTGCGCTTCCCTAGCGCACCTGGAACGTGAGCGTGGCCCACTTCGACTCGTAGTCGATCGTCGTGTCGGCCGTTGCGCGGGCCATGTGGATGAACTTGACGTACCAGATACCCGCCGAGCGGAGCGACAGGCGCGCGACGCCGTCGGCGTCAGTGCGGACACCGCGCTGCGCGATGCGCGCGCCGCTGTTCCCGCGCCCGCCTGTCACGACGTACTGATTGGCCACCGGCCGCCCATCGACCAGCGCGCGGACCCGCAGCGATGCGCCTGGCCGCAGCGTGTACGGGTTGTCGAGCGGCACGAGCTCCGCCGGGTAGCCCAGCGCGCGGTCGAAGCCGGACGATCGCTCGCTCCCTACCTGGAGCACCGCCTTCACGTGCTTGTGGTACCGCTCGCGGGCGGGCTTATCGAGCTCCCCACCCTGGCGGCGCGCCTCGAGAACGTCGGGGACACCGTCGGTCGCGAGGTACTTGTTGAAGTCCTTGGCTTCCAGGCGCAGCTCCCGGGGCTTCAGGGATGCCCCAACGACGTACGTGCCCGCGTCGCCGGTGCGGACCGTCAAGACAGTCGTGTCACCAGCCGGCGCCCACGCCGAAGTGTCGAGCGGCGTCACCCCCGCCGGGGAGATGACGTCGAGCGCGCGCAGCCGGTCCCGGGTCACGGCGCCCTCGCTCTTCGAGAAGGTTCCGTTCAGCACGTGGATCTGAACCTCGCTGTTCTCTGGCACGAAGAAGCGCGTCGGCCGCAGGAAGAGATCATGCGCCGAAAGCACACCCGCGGTGACGGCGACCAGCGTGGCCACACAAACAGTCACGCGGACGGCCTTGCCGCGGCGCCTCCAGTATCCGCGCTGGAGCTCCAGCATGAGAGGAGTCATAGGTCAGAAGTGGTTGAGTCCCACGAGCCGAACGCCAAAGTCGTTGACGCGCGAAGGACGCGACGCCGACGTCATCATGTCGTCGAACAGTCGCTGAGCAGCTCAATAGACCTCGCTCGCCCCGCCGCCGCCAGGCGAGCGGACGACGGTCATCACCCGCGGCGCGCGCGTGACGACCAGTGAACGGCCGAAATCCGCCAACCTGACGGTGTACGCACCAGCACGACGAGCTCGGCTCCCGCTGAATTCAGCGTGCGCCCGCGAAACTCACCCTGCACGCTGCTCGTGGAGCTCACCCAGGCGGCGTCGCCGCGAACTGCTACGCTGCGCACACGACGCTCGGACCGTGTCGCCCGCGCGAACTCGATGTCCGCGGCCAGGTGATGCGACCGGAACTCCGCGCGCGTCTCGAATCCGCCGCTCTCGAGCACGACCACGTCCTCGGTCATCAGCGCCAGTGCGGCAAGACTGTCGCCATTGGCCAAGGCGCGGTGAAATTGCTCGACCGTCGCCACTGCGGCCGCAGAGTCCGAGGCGTGCGCCGTCCTCTGCCCCGTCGCGCTGCGCGTGCCGGCGTCGCCGACCTGAAAAACGAACGTCGACCAGTGAGTGTCCCAATCCGCGCCCGAACCGGACGC
The DNA here is from genome assembly GCA_046263215.1 of Gemmatimonadaceae bacterium. Classification (GTDB taxonomy): domain Bacteria; phylum Gemmatimonadota; class Gemmatimonadetes; order Gemmatimonadales; family Gemmatimonadaceae; genus JBHELH01. The sequence continues at coordinate 9,183 of JBHELH010000203.1, forward strand.
ACCCGGTACGACGTAGATCGCGCGGATGTTCCAGAGCCCGCCGCGCGTGATCGGGAGGCGGAAGACGCCCTGCCCATCCGCCGCCAGGTGCACGTCCTGCGGCCGCGGAGCCTCGGCGCCGTCAGCGATTGGCCAGTCGGCGGCACTCGCGTGCGCCTCGATCCCTACCACCGCGCGCCCGGCGTACATCAGGCGGAGCGCGAGCGTGTCCCCGACGCGGAGCGACGCCGGGTCGGTGGCAGGCATGAACTCGAGTGGCTGACCGACCGGGCGAGAGAAAGAGCGTGCGCCGCCGCGACCCACCTGCGCGAGCGTCTTCGCGTACTTGATCGTGCGACGCGAGACGCTGTCCGTGCCCCGGAGTAGACCGTCCCGCTCGAGCCGCGCCGCCTCCCCGGGCGCACCCTCGAGCTCCAGGTAGCGCCGGAAACCGGCTACGGCGTCGCGCCCGGAGCGTGGGACGAGCGCGACGCCGATCACGTACTGCCCCGGCGCCGACGGGCGGTGGCGGAGGAGAAGCGACTTGCCCCGGTGCGAGAGGTCCGTGACGCGGGACTCGCCGTTCGCGCCGACAACCCGGGCGTCGGCGATGCGCTCCACAGCGACCGCCGCATCGCTCGTCGGGAACCGGCTACTCGTCTGGCCGAGCACCTCGATCGCGCCGCCCTCGGCGACCTGGAATGGGTCTGGCACGAGCCAGAAGTCGTGCGCGTGGGCCGTGAGGGCGACGAGCAGCACGAAGAGCGAGCTGCTTGCCATCGCCGCAGCGCGTGCGCCGAGGCGCGGTGTGGAGGGGCCGGTACGATGCAGAGTCATGTGAGCTTTACCCGATGGCTATCTCAACAGGTCGGCAGTCGCCGCGTTTTATGCCCGGCAAAATCGCCATCGAAACCGCCCGCGTCAACCGAGCGTTGTGACAGCCGCGACTCGAGCGCGGCTACAAGGCATTCGGTGCGCCTCTTGCCACCGTGCTCGGTCATTAGGGTGGTGGCTACGCCCGCCATACTCCTGGCCATCTGAGGAGTCGAGGAAGAGACACACATGGCTAACCCGCCCCGTTACCCAGACTCGGGCGACGACACCAGCAGCACACCACGCTGGGTGAAGGTGTTCGGGATCATCGCCCTCGTCGTAGTCGTGCTGTTTGCCATCCTGATGTCCACCGGTGGCCCCGGTGGCCGCCACGGTCCTAGTCGCCACATGCCGGCCGGTGACACTGGTGGCCAGACAACGCCCCCGGGTAGCCGCTGATGATCATGACACCCCGCTTCCGCAAGTTCGCGCTCACTGCGCATGTCACTTCTTCGGTCGGCTGGCTTGGTGCGGTCGCTGCCTTCCTGGCGCTCGCCGTCGTCGGCTTGACCAGCCAGGACACGCAGACGGTGCGTGGCGCCTATCTCGTGATGGAGCCGGCCGCCTGGCTCGTCCTCGTCCCGTTGGCCTTCGCCTCGCTACTCACCGGGCTTGTCATGTCGCTGGGCACCACGTGGGGCTTGTTCCGACACTATTGGGTCCTGTTCAAGCTTCTGATAAACGTCCTTGCCACTATCGTCCTGCTGATTTACATGGGGACGTTCAGCTACATGGCAGGCGTGGCAGCAGATCCGAGTGTCGATCTCGAGTTGGTGCGGAACGCGTCCCCCGGGCTCCACGCCTCGCTCGCCCTCCTGGTGTTGCTCGTGGCCACGGTGCTTGCGGTGTACAAGCCGCGGGGCATGACCCCGTACGGGCGGCGTACGCAGCGCGAACAGCGTACGGCGCTCGTGCCGTAAGCACGGGGCAGCGCGCGGGCTGGAACCGGCCGGCCGCCGCGCTCTCGCCTCTATGCGGGCGCCCTCGTCACGCGATCCGTACGCGGCGGAGGCGCAGGCTGTTCGTGACGACGCTGACCGAGCTGAACGCCATCGCCGCGCTCGCGAGGATCGGGCTCAGGAGCAGACCGAACGCCGGGTACAACGCTCCAGCGGCGATTGGAATGCCGATGACGTTGTAGATGAAAGCCCAGAAGAGGTTCTGTTTCATTGTTCGCATCGTTCGACGCGAAAGTGCGATCGCCTGCGCGGCACTCCGGAGGTCCCCCCGCATCAGTACGACGTCGCCCGCCTCCGCCGCGATGTCGGTCCCGGTGCCGATCGCCATACCGACGTCGGCTTGCGCGAGCGCCGGCGCGTCGTTGATCCCATCGCCCACCATTGCCACGACTTTCCCCGCCGCCTGCAGCCGCCTGATCTCCGCCACTTTCCCGTCGGGGAGGACGCCCGCGACGACGCGATCGATGCCGGCCTCGCTCGCGATCGCGCTCGCGGTGCGCTGATTGTCACCGGTGAGCATCACCACCTCGAGTCCCATTCGGTGTAGCCGCGCGATCGCCTCCCGCGACGTGTCCTTGACCGGGTCGGCGACCGCGAGCAGTCCTATCAGGGCGCCGTCAGCCGCCGCGTACATCGGCGTCTTCCCTGCCCGCGCCAGACGCTCGGCCGCGGGCCGCAAGGGCGACACGTCGAGCGCGTAATCGGCCATGAGCGCGTCGTTCCCGACGGCGAGCGTGACGCCATCGACCACGCCGGTCACGCCTCGACCGGTCATCGACTCGAACGCCTCCGGCGCCACGAGCGCGAGCCCGCGGTCCTTCGCATGCCGCACGATGGCGTCGGCGACCGGGTGCTCGCTCGCCGTCTCGAGCGAGGCCACCAGCCGCAGGAGTCGTGTCTCCGGCGGTGCATCCGTTCCGCCGGCGAGCATCCCTGGACGACCGCCGCCGAGCGCGCTGCCGGCCGGCACCCGAGCCTCGTGCAGAACGACCTCGGTCACGGTGGGCCTCCCCTCGGTCACCGTCCCGGTCTTGTCGAGTACCACCGTGTCGACGTCGCCGGCGCGCTGGAGCGCCTCGCCCCCTTTGATCAGAATGCCGAGCTCCGCGCCCTTGCCCGTCGAGACCATGACTGCGGTCGGCACCGCGAGGCCCATCGCGCAAGGGCAGGCGATGATCAGGACGGCAACTGCGGCGGCGAAGGCGCGCACCGCGGGCGCGGTGTCGGCCGCGACGAACCACACGACGAACGTCGTGATCGCGATCGAGATCACCATCGGGACAAAGATGCCGCTGATCCCGTCGGCGAGGCGCTGGATCGGCGCGCGGGAGCTCTGCGCGTCGCGCATGAGCCTGACGATCTGCGCGAGCACGCTGTCCGCCCCCAGGTTCGTCGCGCGGTAGCGGAAGGCCCCCGTGCGATTGATCGTGCCGCCGATCACCCGGTCGCCTACCACCTTCTGCACCGGTAGCCATTCGCCCGTGAGCATCGACTCGTCGACGGCGCTCTGTCCGGAGAGAACTTCTCCGTCGACGGGGATGCGCTCGCCGGGGCGGACGACCACCGTCTCGCCCTTCGCGACCTCCTCGACCCCGACGTCGATCTCTCTTCCGTCACGCACGACGCGCGCGGTCTTCGGCTGGAGGTTCACGAGCGCGCGGAGTGCGGCCGCCGTCCGGCGCTTCGCCCGCGCCTCGAACATGTTGCCGGTGAGGATGAGGGCGATGATGATGATCACCGCCTCGTAGTAGACGGCGGGCGCGACGCCGCGGCTCAGGAAGAACCCCGGAGCGACCGTGGCGGCGACAGAGTATAGGAACGCCGCGCCCGTGCCGACTGCCACGAGCGTGTTCATGTCAGCCGAGTGGTGGCGGAACGCGGCCCAGGCTCGGGCGAAGAAGTCACGCCCCGCCCACGCCATAACGCCGAGCGTGACCACGAGGAGTCCGTAGGCCAGGATCCACGTCGGAATCGCGTACAGCCAGGGTGCGGTCCCGCGAAGTGCGGGCGTGAGCGACTGCATCGCCCACCGCATGAACGGGTCGGCGACGGGCCCGTGAGCAGCGTGCTCACCGGCCGCCATGAGTGGCATCGAGAGAAGCATCGCGACGAGCCCGGCGATCCCGCTCGAGATCGCCTTGCGGCGGAGCTGTGTGAACTCCACGTCGTGAGCGCGGTCGCGCGACTCCTGCTCCTCGAACGCGGTCTGCTCGGCGCCGGGCAGCGCCGCGCCGTAGCCGGTTCGTCTGATCGCCTCGACGAGGCGCTCCGGTGTAGCGACGGCGGGATCGTACGTGACCGCAGCGCTCTCCATCATGAGGTTGACGGATGCGTCGAGGACGCCCGGCTCCTTCGCCAGTGCCTTCTGCACGCGTGCCTGGCACGCCGCGCACGTCATGCCGCTGACGGGAATGCGGACCTTCTCAGCCGCGGTCGTTGCCATCGCCTGTACCTCGATTTCGTTCGAGTCCCTCGCTCGGCGGGCTGTCACCTGAGCCGGCCCGCCCTGCGAGGAAGAAGTACCAGTTCACCCAGGCGATCGCCGCGAGCCCGCCAGCGACGACCACCCACTCGGTGATGCTCACCGACCGCTCCCAGCCGCCTGACCTGCCGGCCGAGCCTCGTAGCCCGCCTCCGCTACGGCGTCCGTGATCTGCTCGAGCGAGGTCGTACCGGCGTCGTACGACACCGTCGCCGATCCGACCGCGACCTTCTCGACCGTCACGCCGTCGAGGTCCTTCAGGGCTTTTGTCACGGTGTGGACGCAGTGCCCGCAACTCATGCCCGCGATGTTCATCGTTAGCCGCTCCATGCTTCGCTCCTCAGTGACGGTCGAGGTCGTCTCGTGGGACTCATACCCCCCTGTGGTATCGAAGCTATATACCCCCTCCCCCTATGTCAATCCTCGTCCACGCGCTTGGAGGCCGGCAAGCCTCCCGGCGTCTTCCGTGCCGCTCTCATGTGGCTCAGTGGCGTCCGAGATTTGCCCCGCGGCGAGCAAACCACTTGCTACAAACCCACCATGGCGCACAGCGCCGACGTGGCACCGTTCTTCCCGGTACTACGCCGCCGCCGCAAACGGCTCGTGCAGCTTCATCGCCACACCCACCATCCTGCAGGCCGAATGACCCTCGTGAACGCTCGGATTCGATGACCGTCGTGGGTGCGGCGCATACAGCGTTCGCGGCGGTGGCGCTGACGGTGGGTGCGGTGGTCGTCGCCCGGCCCAAGGGCACGAGGCTCCACCGGATCGTCGGATGGATATATGTAGCGAGCATGACTGGACTCTTCGCCACGGCGTTCCTGATCTACCGACTCTTCGGCAGCTTCGGTCCGTTCCATTGGCTCGCCGTGGTCGGTTCGACGACGCTCGCCGGCGGCCTCGCCGCGGTGGTCTTGCGACGGCCGCGCCGGACGTGGGTCGAGCGCCACTACTACCTCATGAGCTATTCGTACCTCGGGCTACTCGCCGCTGCAGGGGCGGAGGCTGCGGTGCGTGTGCCAGGAGCGCCGTTTAAGTTCGCAGCCGGGATCGCGTCGGTCGCCGTCATCGGTGCCGGCGCGGTCGTCATTGGCCGCAAGGCCGGCGCGCTGATCCAGCAGGTCCGCGATGCTCGCACGGTGTCGCTTGGCCTTGGGCCTGCCGTTGCGCCCCTGCGACTGCCGCGGCGCTGACTGGCGTGGCCGCCGAGCGTCCGGGCATCCTAGTGGTCGCGTCCACGGTGGTTGCATCCACCGCAGGCGGCGTCGCTACGAGGACTGCGGTTACCGCGAGCACGAGGACGCCAACCGCGAGCTCCACCCCGCCCGAGCGGCGGATGCGATGCGCGCCCTTGACGTCGCTAAGGGCCGGACGCACCCGCAGCCAGTTGTAGGCGCCGATACCCACAACCACCGAAAGAACCGCGAGCTTCACGAGGAGGGTGCGGCCATAGGCCGTTTGCCAGAGGGCCGGCACCGACCCCACATGGAGCCACGCTGCGAAGACACCGGTGGCGCCCGTCACTCCGGCGAAAATGAGGGCCGTTGGCGAGAACGCGTTGACGAGGTCCGCCACGGCGGGGCCTCGCGCGCCCTCGGGGAGTCGCAGCGCGGCTGGCACTCCGACACCGACCACGAACAGTAGGCTCCCGAGCCAACCCCCTGCGCCCACCACGTGCACGGCGTCGGCGAGAATAGCGGCCGGCCTCAACTCCGGCGATGCCGCGGCGTGCCCCGACAAAGCCGGCGTGAAGGCGAGGGCGATAACGCCCGCCGCAGCCACAGGCCACCCCGCTAACCGCCCACGACTCGCCATCGAGAACCCAGCTGCCGCGAGCCCGACGCCAGCCACCTGCAAGAGCCACCCCCGCCCCCACATCGTTGCCGACAGGATTGCTCCTATCAGTTCGACGTCGAGAGCGTCTGACGGACCGTGCATCGCGTACGACTGGACGTACAGGCGCAGCAGCGCGACGACACCGAGCGCCGCCGTCGCCCACAGCCCCAGCGTCGCGGCGCGATCGCCTGCGACGGTGAGCATCGATGACGACCCGGCCTCCGACGATCGCATACGGCCGACGCGGCTCAAGACCAACCCGCGGAATGCGAGCGCGCCGATCGCGATGAGCAGCGCCGTGAACTGAGCCCACCGAATGGCGACGTACGTCGGCGACTCGGCGTCGAGACCCTGCTCCTCCGGCATGGAGGTCGGGTCGTGGTGGTGCGCGGCCGGTGGGCCTTCCTGTCCCGGTGCGGGAACGACGCCACCAGGTTCGCGAGCGATGGAGTCCGCCGACGTCACGGCGTCCGCCGGCGGCGTCGGGATGCCAAGTCCCGCCGCGCCGGGCGCGATCGTGAAGTTGTAGCGACCGCCAACCGGGTGCCCGTCGGCGCCTGCCACCAGCCAGACGACCGTGTACGTCCCCGCATTCAGGCCGCCGTCGATGTGCGCGGCCAGCGTGCCGACGGAATCCATGCGAACGGGGCCGAGCGCGATCGGTGCGCCGTCCGGCCCGAGGAGCTGCAGTCGGCTGAACGCGAGCTCCGGCGACGGCGCGAACGTGAGCCGCAGTTCGCGGGGCGCCGCCGACAGGTGCGCGCCCCGCGCCGGAACGGCGCGCCGCAGCGCCGGGTGCGCCGAGAGAACGGCGGGCGCCGCCAGGGAGAGCGCGACGACCGCCGTCATCCATTTGCCGATCATCGGCTCACTCTGGTGGCCGGTGCCCCGCGTGCGGATCAGCGGGCTTGCGCGCTGGCTTGGGCGCTGGCTTCGGAGCGGGGCGTGCCGCAGGACGCTTTGCCGCCGGCTGCGGCGTGGCCTTCGGCTGAGCGCGCGTCGTGCGCGCGGCCGGCTGCGTGCTCGTCCGTCGCGGCTGCGTGCGCCGCGCGGGCGGCCTCGACGTCCGCGCCGCCGGCGATGCTGTGCGACTCGTGGCCGGCTGCCGCATCATGCTCTCCATGTGCTCGCGGTGCTCCGCCGGCATCTGTTGGATCATCGACGACATCATCCGTCGCATCGCCGTATCCGCCAGGATACGCTGCCGAATCACCGGGTCGTCCAGCATTCGCATGTGGAGCTCCATCATTTCTTCCTGGTGCTGGGTTGCCGAGGTGTCGCGACCTACCGCTCTGGCTCCCGCGACCGCGCCATGCGCCTCGTGCCCGGGCGCTTGCCGCGCGGCCGCGCGGCCGGCGCCGGACGTATCGCGGGCGCCGGCCGCGCCGTGCTGCATCCCGGCGTGCGCCCCACCCGTCGCCTGACCGTACTTGAACCCGGTCATCTCTCCAGTGCGCTGGTCGTGCGTCATGACCGCGCCGTAGGTAACCGTGGGCGTCGGCAGCTCGGCGGCGAAGTTCACCGCCGGGCCGCCCATGTTCTCGACGCCCATATGCTGCGCCATCGTGCGCCACGCCTCAACCGGCATGACGTACGACGTGTCGTCGCGGAAGCGGTGCGCGGCGAGCAGGATCTCGGCGCGCTTGCGGTCCCGCGGGACGCTTGGATTCGCGAGTACGTCGGAGATGACGTCGTGCATCGAGTGCAGGTTGTCGAAGATGATCGCCGCCTCCGGATACCGCGCGGCGAACGTCGGCGCGATCACGGCCGTCATCGGCATGACGTGTGGCATCTTCGTCGGCGGAGCGTCGAGCATCTGCCAGAAGCGCCCGACCGTAGCGTCCACACCTGCCTGGCGTGCGGTCGGGGTCCCGTTGACCAGGAGCGGCTCGTACAGCCCGACCTGGAGCCAGTGGTACGCCCAGATCAGCCCGTTGAACTTCGGGTACTTCTGCCGGAAGGCGAGCGAGTACGGCTGTTCCTGCATCAGCGCCATCGACTTCGGCCGCGAACTGAACGCCACCTCGCGCCGCGTCTTGTAGTAGGCGATGAGCCGCGCGACCTCGGCGTCCTTCTGCGCCTGAGGGAGGCGCTCGTCCGCGAGCACGTCGTAGACCTGCCGGTGGAGGACGTGCGCCCACTCGAACATCAGCTTCGCCTCGGGGACGAGCCGCGTGTAGAGGGGCTCGATCGCCGCCTCCTCGAGCGGCACGTGCGGGGGGTCGGCCAGCAGCTTCCTGGTGAGGAAGTCGAATTCCTTTTGCTCGAGCGCCGACACGGGGGCGTTCGGCTTGGTCCAGAGCGTCTCGTACAGGATCGCGTGGCCGTAGTCGAACGCGTTGAATAGGCGGTCCGCCGCCCGGTAGCGCTCGCGGAACACCCAGTTGTGCTTGGCCTGGAGGTAGAACTGCTCGTGCGTGGTCACCCACTGGGCCCGCGCCTCCGCGGCGCCGAGCGAGGTCGCGATGGCGCCCATGACCGCGAAGGCCGCGACGCGAGTGAATCGATTCATGAGACATCTCCTACGAACAGGACTGCAGACGAATGCGAGTCCCGCAGCCGGATTGACTTCTCTCCGTATTACCCCGCACATGTCGTTACCGGCTCCACGGCAGGCCGAAGGCGTACGCGCCACCGACCGTGACGTACCAGCCTCGGTCGTCGCCGGTCAGGCGGCCGCCGGCGCCCGCGTCGAGGGCCCAGCGCGGGCGCACCTGGTAGCGGATGCCCACACCGGTATTCCACTCGACGTCCTCGTCTTCGACGATGGGCTCGCGCGCGAAGACCTCCGCGGTCACGAGCATCGAGCGCAGCGGGAACGGCCGGTCGACGGCCAGACCAGCCAACCACCGCGACAGCTCGGCGACGCCGGCCGACTCGGCGGCGGCGGTCGGGCGCGAACCGAATGTGTACGCGCCGTTCACATGGAAGCGAGCCCACGAG
>JBHELH010000204.1:0-3712 GCA_046263215.1 Gemmatimonadaceae bacterium
GCCAACCAGAACCTTCATGCCTTCGCCGCCGACCAGTCCGACGATGCTGGTCAAATCCGCCGGCGCCAGTGGCCCCTCTCGCGGCCTGGGAACCAGTCGGCCGGCGTCATTGCGAAAGACGCCGAGCCGACCGCCGCGACCGGTCCCGATCAGCAGATCTTCGTCGCCATCGCGGTCATAGTCGAGCCATGCTATTCCCGGCCCTAGCTGCGACACCGAGTTCGGAAGCAGAAACTGTCGCTGCCAGTCGTCGAACACCGGCTCGGAGTGCACGTGGCCTCCCAGCTGCGCGGTGGCATCTTCGAAGAGCGGCGACCCGCGGCCCCGGTCGACAGAACCCGCGGGGACGCGCGCCGACGCCATTGCTTGCGTGATCTCGTAGAGCCGGTTCGGCCGTACATTCTCGAGAACCGTTCGACGTCCGTCCGGCCAGTCGACGACCAGCGTCGCGCTATCGGCATCGCCCGTCGCGAAAGTCGCCTGATAGTCGCTGTGCGACATGTAAAGGCCGCCGACGGCGATCTCGCGTACCTGAATTGGGATCGCGCCGTCCAGCAGTCGAATCTTGGCGCCAACGGCGCGCGTATTTGGCGCATCGCCCACGAGCCGCACGGCGACGCGAGGCGCGGGCGCGTCGTTTCGCAACACGAGCGCCGGCGAGCCGAGGCGGTTGACCACCACGTCGAGATCGCCGTCACCGTCGAGATCACCCGCCGCGAGCGTGTGCGAGATGTCTTCCTCGAGCCCGAACCGCCACTGCTCGCTGGCGTCTTCGAACGTGAGATCGCCGCGGTTCCGGAAGGCGACATTCTTCAGAGCCAGCCTTGGAAACTCCCATCGCTGGCGTTGCCAGCCGGCGTCCGTCGACCGGCTCTGCAGTCGCTCCTGTGTGTCGGCATCCATCACGTCCCACAGGTGGCCGTTGGTGACGAGAAGGTCCTGCCACCCGTCGAGGTCGACGTCGAGGAACATTGTCGACCACGACCACCCGCTCGCCTGGACGCCGGCGTACAGTCCCACCTCCGCGAACGTTCCGTCGCCACGGTTGATGAAGAGAGTATTTCGCTGCTGCTGGAGCTGCGTCTCGACGTCGCCCGGTCGCTTTGGTAGCGCAGTGTGCATCGGCGTTTGAGTCTTGAGACGTCGAGGATCGTTGCTCAGCATGTCGACGACGAAGAGATCGGGAAGGCCGTCGCCGTTCGCGTCGGCGACGTCGACGCCCATCGACGAGTTGCTGATTTGGCGTTGCACTGTCCAGTCGGCGAGTCGGAAGCTCCCGCGTCCGTCGTTGAACCAGAGCTGGTCGGTGTCCTCGAAGTCGTTGGCGAGGTAGAGATCCGGCGCACCGTCTCCGTTCAGGTCCGCGAACCGGGCGCCCAGCGTGAACGATTCCGGTTCTTCGTTCAGCGGTCGTCCGTTCGCGTCCCGGAACTGACCCGAGGTAAGAGGAACTCGCCGGAAGGTGCCGCCATTGTTGACGTAGAAGTCGTCGGGCTCACCGCGCATGCTCAGGTTGAGGCCACCCATGTCCGGCCGCATGACCAGCTTGAAGTCGCGGGCGTGCTCGGGCACAACCTCGAAGCGGCCCGGCGCGACCTGGCGCACGAGCCGATTGAACGCTCGTTGCTGCGGGGGGACCCGGTCGACCGGGTGGTTCGGCTTGTAGTTCGCGACGTACAGATCGAGGTCGCCGTCACGATCGACGTCGGCCATTGCCACCGTCGTTCCGCCTTTCCCGGTGGTGTCGATTCCAAGGTCGCGCCGCTCGGCGAATCGGCCCGTTCCATCGTTCACGAAGACCGCGTTCGGTCCCGTCGTCGCGAGTAGCACGAGGTCGAGGTCGCGGTCCCCGTCGATGTCCGCAAACGCGGCGCCGCTCGAGTACCGGTCCGGCGCCGCGACGCCGGCGTGTTGCGTAATGTCCTCGAAGCGCCACCCTCCGCGATTTCGATAGAGAACGTTCGGGCCCTCGGTCCGGGCGAGCAACACGTCGACCAATCCGTCCCCGTCCACGTCCCCGAGCGCGACGCCGGCCCCTTCACCGAGCATGCGATTGCCGACGAGCGCGGAATCGCTGACCGCGTTCTGGAACCGGATCCCAGTCCGCGCTCCCATGCGCGTGAAGCCCGGGTCGCCCCGCGGGACGTCGAGCTCGCGCCAGCGATACGCCGCTTCGTCGTGCCACGACGCGGGCGGCTCCGCCCCGCACGCCGCGACGGTAGCGGTCAACGCCAGCGCGATTCGCGCGCTGGCAGCGGATCTCATCGTCTGCGCTCGGCGTGAACGCGCTCGTCGCGGATTGCGTCGGAGAGCGCGTGCATCCACTCCGACACCGCGGATGGGTCGGTATCGGTAGGTCGGCTGCACGATGCGACGAGGGCCGCCGCGGGTACCGCGGCTGCCATGCGGGAAGGAACGCTACGCACCGATGGCAAGGTAAGGCGCGGGGAATTTAGCGCTCGGTCACGTATCGGACCACCGGAAGTGCCCGCGAATCTTGCCGAGTCGGGACTGCAACTTGCCACGTTGGGGTTGCCGCGCATCAGGTAAGGAGGTCCCGTGCCCTTTCCGTTACAGCGTTGGGCGGCCTACGGCGGCCGTCCATCCCTCGGGCTCGCGATCGGTCTGGTCGTCGTGGCGGCTGTCCCGCCTCTCGCGGCGCAAGGGCCAGTGCAGTCGGTTGTCGGCGTCGTGCGCGACACGGCCGGTGTCCCGCTTGGCGGCGCTCAGGTACAACTCGGCCAGCGCCACACGACGACGAACGCGCTCGGGGCCTTCCGGGTCGACAGCGTACGCCCGGGGGAATACCCCCTCACCATTCGTTTGCTCGGCTACGCGCCGGTGCGCACGCGCGTGGCCGTGGTGGCGACGGCGCCTACGGAACTCGAGTACTTCCTCGTTCACGCACCGGTCGTGCTGCCCACGTTGATGGTGCCGGGCCGGCGGACCGGTATTTACGGAACGGTAGGCGACACGGCGTACCGCGTTGCCGTCGGCGCGAAGGTAGAGCTGCTTGGTCCCGGCGGTGGTACGGTGGTCACCGACAGCATGGGCCGATTCGCCTTCCCGAACGCCGATCGCGGGCAGTACATGGTTCGCGTCACATTTCCCGGCTACACCGAACGCCGCATCGCGGTAGAGTTGAAACGCGGCGAGGGCCGCGAGCTCGGCGTGCTGCTCGCGCCGTCGTTCGAGCGGCGCTCACGCGGCGAGGAGAGCGCACTACAGGACCTTTCGCAACGGCTCTCCTTCGGCTTGCAGCGGGAGCGCTTGAGCGCCACCGAGCTCGCACGGCACGGGGCGGTGTCGGTCTGCGATCTGGCGCAGCTGCGCGCCGAGGTCGGCCCCGAGATCGTATTGATCGTCAACGGCACCACGGTGTTCCAGAGGTGGCCGCTCTCGTCGCTCTGCTCCTGGCGCGCGGACGAAGTGGAGCTCGTCGAGTTCGGACGCGACGCTTGTGCCGAGGCTACTCGCACGGTCGCCGAACTTCTGGGCACGTGGTGCGCGGGCCGCGCGCGAAACGTGCCGCGCGGGATCGACGCCAGCTCCGCGTCCAGACGGGGCGGCAGCACGAGCTACGTGGTCATCTGGGAGAAGAAGTGACCGGCGCGCTCAGCGCTTCGCCCTCTCGCGCTGCCCGCGCTTGCGGAGTTCGGCAGCGACGGTGGGCTCCGGGGCCGCCGCGGGCTTCGCGCCCGGCGCCGGCTGC
>JBHELH010000205.1:0-19136 GCA_046263215.1 Gemmatimonadaceae bacterium
CGCGTCCTCTTCACCGACGAGGCCATCTACGTCGCCGCGACGTTGTTCGACTCCAGCCCTGACTCGATCGTCGCCCGGCTCGGCCGGCGGGACGCGGAGGTCTACAGCGACTGGTTCTGGGTGCACCTCGACAGCCAGAACGATCGGCGCACCGCGTTCGTCTTCGGGGTGAGCGCGGCCAGTGTCCTGCGCGACGCGCTGCGCGCGAACGACACCGAGCTGCACACCGACTGGGACGCCGTGTGGGAGGCCGCGGTCCGGCGGAGGAGCGACGGCTGGGCAGCGGAGCTTCGCATTCCGCTTTCACAATTGCGCTTCGCGCTGGCGGGGCGCGGCGCCGAACAGCGCTGGGGCGTCAACTTCGCGCGCGAGATCGCGCGCCGGGAGGAGCTCTCGTACTGGGCCCCGATCCCGCCGAGCGCGTCGGGGTTCGTTTCGCTGTTCGGCGAGCTGCGCGGCCTGCGTGACCTCGAGCCCCCTCGGCGACTCGAGGTGCGGCCGTACGTCGCGGGACGCGTGACGCGCGCGCCGGGCGACCGCGCGAACCCGTTCTTCAGGCCGACCGAGCCGTTCTCGTCGCTCGGCGCCGATGTCACGTACGGCCTGACGAGCGATCTCACGCTGACGGCCACGGTCAACCCCGACTTCGGGCAGGTCGAGGCCGACCCGGCGCAGGTGAACCTCACCGCGCACGAGATGTGGCTCCCCGAGCAGCGGCCGTTCTTCCTCCAGGGTGCCGATCTGTTCGACACTGGGTACCCACAGCTCTTCTACTCGCGGCGCATCGGCCGGAGCCCGCAGGCTGGCCTGCCAAGCGACGCGAAGTACGCCGAGTCCGCCGACGCCGCGACCATCCTCGCGGCGGCGAAGCTCGCCGGCAAGACCGCAGGCGGATGGAAGGTCGGAGTGCTCGACGCCGTGACCCAGCGCGAGGCGCTCGACTACGTCGCGGTGACTGGCGAGCGTCGCACCGCGGTCGTGGAGCCGATGACCAACTATACGGTCGCTCGACTCGCCCGCGAGTTCCGCGACGGGAAGAGCGGCCTCGGGCTGGTCGGGACGGCCGTCCACCGCGATCTCGGCACCGAGCCCCGGCTCCAGTTCCTGACGTCCCGCGCCTTCGCCGGTGGGGTGGACGGGCACCACCGTTTCGGAAAGGGCGACGTGAGGCTCACTGGTTCGCTCCGCCTTAGCAACGTCGTCGGCTCAACACAAGCGCTCTCGCGCATCCAGCGGAACTCGGTGCATCGGTTCCAGCGGCCGGATGCCGAGCATCTCGACTTCGATTCCACGCGCACATCGCTCTCGGGAACATACGCTTCACTGGATCTACGAAAGACCGGTGGCGGCCACTGGCGCTGGGGCGTCGGCACCTGGCTAACGACGCCGGGCTACGAGATCAACGATCTCGGGTTCGTCTCGCAGACTGACCGGCGCTCCGGGCAGCTCTCGCTCACCTACGCCGAGTTCGAGCCTGGCCGCCTATTCCGGCGCTGGGAGCTGAGCGGCTTCGCGTACGCCAGCGCCACAGGCGGCGGCGAGCGCACCGCGGGCTTCTTCGACCTGACGCTCGACGCGCAGCTCAAGAACTACTGGAACGTCATGACGTGGGTCGACTGGGAGATGTCCACGCTCAGCACGGAGGCGCTCCGCGGCGGCCCAGCCATGGCGATGCCGGCAGCAGTCTACGCCTACCTCCGCGTCGAGACCGACCGCCGCAAGCCGGTCATCGCGAGTCTTAGCGGCTTCCTCCGGCGCGAGCGTGGGACTGACGGGCGGGTCGTCTACGTGACGCCTGGGGTCACCGTGCGCCCGTCCTCGCGGATGGACCTCACGCTCAAGCCGAGGCTCGAGTGGAACCGCGAGCGCGCGCAGTACGTGACGGCGGCGCGGATCGGGGACAGCACGATGTACGTGTTCGCGCCGATGCGCCAGCGGACGGCGTCGCTGACGGCGCGGCTCAATTACACGTTATCGCCGACGACGTCGATTCAGGCATACGCGCAGCCGTTCGTGAGCGCGGGGGATTACCGAGCATTCAAGGTCGTGCGCGACCCGCGCGGGACGCGGGAGAGCGCACGCTTCTGGACGGTGGAGGAGTCGCGGGTATCCGAGTCGTTTACGGACGCAGGACGGCGGACGTACGGCCTGGATCTCGACGATGCGAGCGGGGCGGACATCTGGCTGGCGGATCCCGACTTCAACAGCCGCCAGTTCCGGTCGAACGTCGTGCTGAGGTGGGAGTATCGCCCGGGCTCGACGCTGTTCGTGGCGTGGAGCCAGAGTCGGGACGGGTTCGACGCGGACGGGTCATTCGCACTCGCGCGGGACACGCGCAGGCTGTTCGGGGCGCGGGGGACGAACGTGGTGATGGTGAAGGTGAGCTACTGGCTGAGCCTCTGACCACGGATACGCGGACGCCGGGGCCTCGGGGCGACTCACTCACGTAAAGGCGTCTGTAGCGGTTCCCGCCGAAGACCCGTATGTTGGGCCGTCGGCCCCCCGCATTTACCCATCCTGCGCGGCGCCGGCCCAGGCCTAATTATCAGATGAAGTCTGCGGGTGAGACGCCCACCGCTCTCCAACCGCTTGCCGGCCGCTATGTGATCGAGCGCGAGCTGGGTCGCGGCGGGATGGCGACCGTGTACGTGGCGCGCGACCTCAGGCACGAGCGCCGCGTCGCGGTCAAGGTCCTGCACCCGGAGCTGGCCTCGGCCGTCGGCGCCGAGCGCTTCGTGCGCGAGATCCGGACGGCCGCGCAGCTCCAGCACCCGCACATCCTGCCGCTCCACGACTCGGGCGAGGCGGACGGCGCGCTCTTCTACGTGATGCCCCTCGTGGAAGGGGAGACGCTGCGCGAGCGGCTCCGCCGCGAGGTGCAGCTCCCCGTCGGCGAGGCCGTGCGTATCGCCCGCGAGCTGGCCGACGCGCTCGACTACGCGCACCGGCACGGCGTCGTGCACCGCGACGTCAAGCCCGAGAACGTCCTCCTCGCCGACGGCCACGCGCTCGTCACCGACTTCGGGATCGCGCGGGCGCTCGACGCCGCCGCCGACGGCGGCCTGACCGAGACTGGGCTCGCCGTCGGCACGCCGGCGTACATGAGCCCAGAGCAGGCGAGCGGGGAGCGCCGACTCGACGGGCGGAGCGACGTCTACTCGCTCGGCTGCGTGCTGTATGAGATGCTCGCCGGCGAGCCGCCATTCACCGGGCCGAGCGCGCAGGCGGTCATGGCGAAGCGGCTGGCGCACGACCCACTTCCTGTGCGCGCGACGCGGACCGGCATTCCCGCCGTGCTCGAGGCGGCCGTGGCGAAGGCTTTGGCGCGCGTACCGGCCGACCGGTTCGTGACGGCGGGCGAGCTTCGCGACGCGCTCGGTGCCGCAACGGAGCCGGCTTCGCGCGAGCCTCGTCGCGCGCCCCTCAATCGCCGCACGGCCGCGGCGATCGCGGGTGCCGGGCTGGCGGCCGTGGCCCTCGCCGCGGTGGTCCTGCCGCGCCTCGGAGGGTCGGACACCCTCGACGAGAACCTCGTTGCGGTCGCGCCGTTCGAGGTCTTCTCACCCGAGTTCGCGCTCTGGCGTGAGGGCCTCGTGGACTTGCTATCCCGCCGCCTCGACGGCGCGGGGCCGCTCCACACCGTGCCGCCAACGATCGTCATTCGGCGATGGAAGGGGCGCGGGGATTTGGCCTCTGCGGTTGACCTCGGGCGTCGCACCGGCGCCCGGGTCGTGGTGGTCGGCAGTCTCGTACGGTCGGGGCGCGACTCCGTACGACTCGGTGCGACCCTCTACGATGGGGCGGCCGGCCGAGCGGTCGGAGATGTGGAGGTCAGCGAGTCCATGGAGCGCATGGACCGCCTCGCCGATTCAGCGACGATCAAGCTGCTCAGAGAGCTCAACCAGGCGCGGCCTATCGGGGCGGTCCGCTCGTCTTCGATCGAGTCCCGCTCGCTCCCTGCCTTGAAGGCTTTTCTTCAGGGGGAGCAGGCCTATCGTCGACTGGCGTTCGACTCAGCGGTCAGCTACTACGAGCGGGCGGCGGCCCTCGATTCGACGTTCATTCTGGCCCTCTGGCGAGCCGGGAAGGCATTCGGGTGGACGGCTAACAACGACCATCCCGGGCTCGCGGATCAGTACTTCCTCCGCGCCGGCGCCCTGAATCAGGGGTTAGCACCGCGCGAGAGCCTGCTCGTCGTCGGCGACTCAATTGACGGTGCGCTATACACTGGGGGGTTCTCGGTGCCCCTTGCGGAGCGGCTCCTCCGCATCCGCGAGGAGACTGTCCGGCGCTACCCGAACGACCCGGCGGCGTGGCTCGAGCTCGGCGAAGTGCGCTACCACTGGGGACGCATCCTCGACGTGATGCCGCAGGAAGCACTCGAAGCATTCGAGAGGGCCATCACGCTGGACTCGGCGTTCGGCCCCGCGTACCTGCACCTCGTCGAGATCGCCGTGACGCTGGGCGACCTCGCGCTGGCGCGATCCTACACCACCGCGTACTTGAAGCAGGATTCCTCCAGCGCGTACGTGGCGGGTGAAGTGTTTCGCCTGGTCGAGCACGCGCTTCGCTCCCCGCCAGCAGCATTCCCCGAGATCGAGCGGTTGGCCAGGCGAGCGACCGTTGAGACTCGCTCCCTGGTGTTCGAAATGCTCGGGCTACTCGCGGACTCGGCGGAGACGGCCGTGCGCCTGGCGCGCCACGGCACTGACCCGGATTCCTCTGGGGCGCGCCAGGTGCTGGCGCGAGCACTCACGACCCGCGGTCATCTTCGCGAGGCCTGGCCTCTACCGGCGTCACCCGGGCTTCGAGTCGAGCTCACGCTGTTCGGCGCGGCGCCGCCAGACACGGCGGAGGCCGTGTTCAGGACCTGGCTTCGAGATCGCAACGTTAGATCCACCATTCTTGCGCTCCGCTGGTGGACAGCCCGGCGGGACACGCTGTCCCTGGCGCGAGCCGGGGTTCTGTTCGACTCTCTATCCTCAACGAGCCCGGACTCTGCCGGGCGCGTGTGGGCCCGCTACGGTGCCAGGGTCGCGCCCGCGTACATAGCTCTGGCGCGCGGGGATACAGCCCAGGCCATCAGCCGGTTCCGCCAGTTGCCTCAACTCGGCGCGCCGACGCCGACGCAGTACCTCCATGAGCTGGTCACGAGAACGCGGCTGTTGGCGAACTGGGCCCCGGATCGATCGACCCTCCGGACCATTGAGGCATTCGTGTGGAATGGGAGCTCCTTCGCATGGCCGAGCCGGACCGCGATGGCCCTCGACGCGGCGCACATCGCCGAGCGGCTCGGGGAGCGCGAGCGGGCGCTCCGCGCGTACCGCAATGTCGTCGAGGTCTGGCGGACCGCCGACCCCGCGCTCCAGCCGTACGTGACCGAGGCCCGCCGCGGCCTCGAGCGGCTGCGCGGCGGGCGCTGAGTGCGCCCGCTTGTCACGTCGACGCATCGTTTCGGGCTGCTCCGTCGGGTCATGTCGTCAGCCGGTGCTCCCTCCCAGCTTCGCGATCAACTCGGACCTCCGCGCCTCGAGCAGCTTCAGCTCTGCGGCGCTCAACTCGCCCTGGCGAACGAGATCCCGCGGGTCGGACTTCCAGTGCACGCTGATGTAGCCCCGGATTCGACGCTCGAGAACCTCGTACTGCTGTTCCGTGAAGCGGCCGACTCGGCGGGTCGCTCGCCGTCGCTCCTCCTGGCGTTGCTGCTCCGCCGCGTACGCCTCCTCTCGGATCCGCTCCGGCGACGGGCCGCACTTCGCCATGCCGCGCTCGTCCAGAGACCTCTGCAGCCGGCGAGCCTCGGCCTCGTTCTGGGCCGACCTCGCCTCCTCCAGGTCCTCGAGCAGCGGAGCCGTTCCCGGCACGGACGCTAGGCAGCGGTCGTACTTCCGGTCTTGAAGCGCCTTCGCCGTCGCCGACCCGGCCGGCGGTTCGCCGCACTTGCGGACAGCGGTGGCGAGGGCCGCGTCGTAGGCGCGGTTCATCGAGTCTCGCGCGGCAGCCATCGCGGCTTCCCCTCGCATCGCCGCCCTCAGGGAGGCCAGCATCATGTTGTCGGCCGTGAACCCGGCCTTCTCCGTTTCCTCCGACACGCACTTGTCGTAGGCCTCCCACTTGACCCGCTCCTTCTCACGAGCCAGTGCTGCCCACTCCTCCTCCTCGTCCAGTAGAGCCTCGGCTCGGCGTACCTCGTCGGCGGCTGCCAGGAAGCGGTCAAGGACAGCCGGAGTGATCTCGAGGAGGCTGTCGCTGAACGTCGGACCGGAGCGATTTACTGGTCGCTCCGGCGCAGCGTCGTCTCCGACTGGCTTCGAACCAGCCGCGCCGACTGCCTTCTCCTTGAGCTTGCGCTTCAGAGCGCCGAGCCCTTGCGCCTCCGCGGATGTGGCGGCGGCGAGGGAGAGCAGGGCCAGCGCAAGGAGCGCGGCACGCTGGCACATGCGGAACGGGATCGAGACGGGGATCATCATGCCTCCCTCGGGTCGCGGTGTTGGACCCGTGTCAGTGAGGTTCGAGTTGCCACGCGGAGCAGTTCACACTGTTTGACCGCAGTGTCAGCGCGGCGGGGTTTCCTTGCCCACGGCCAGCCGCGCACCTATCATTGGCCCGGAAGGTCACGCAGGGCTCACGCATCCCTCACACGAAGGCGCGTGCTCAGGCTCAGGACGTTCGGCGGCCTCGCCGTCGAGAGCGACCACGGAGCACACGGTAGCGCAGCGGCGTACCGGCGGCGCATCGCGCTCCTTCCCCTCCTCGCGGTCGCCGGTGTCCGCGGCATGAGCCGCGACAAGCTCCTCCTCTATCTCTGGCCGGAGAGCGAGCAGGAGAAAGCGCGTCACGCCCTCACGCAGGCACTTTACGCGCTGCGCCGCGACCTTGGCGCCGAAGAGCTCTTCCTCGGCACGAACGACCTGCGCCTCAACCCCCAGCTCATTACCAGCGACGTCGGCGATTTGGAGCAGGCGCACGCGCGCGGCGACCCCGCGCGCGCGATCTCGCTCTACCGCGGCCCATTCCTCGACGGCTTCCACGTCAGCGACGCGCCCGAGTTCGAGCGGTGGGTGGACGGCGAGCGCGCGCGACTTGAGCGGCGCGCGCGCGGCGCACTCGAGTCACTCGCGACCGACGCCGAGCGCCGCGGCGACCACCGCGCCGCAGTGGAGTGGTGGCGCCAGCTGGCCGCACTCGACCCCTTGAGCTCACGCGTGGCCATGGGACTCATGACGGCACTCACCGCCGCGGGTGACCGCGCCGGTGCGCTCCAGTTCGCGCGCGTGCACGAGACGCTGCTGCGCGAGGAGGTGGGCGCCGCACCCGACGCGGCGCTCCTCGCGCTCGCGGCGCGGCTGCGCTCGGAGCCCGCCGGGCCGCCACCCGTAGTCGCCGCGGCCGCGCATGCGGCCTCCTCGGCCGAGGTCGCGACCGCCACGTCCACAGCATCGTACCTCGCCGGTGATGCTGCCCTTTCCCGCCCCGCCCGCCTCTACCAAGAGTACGTCGCGCGCGCGCTCGAGGGTCGGTACGAGCTCGGGCGGAAGCTCGGCCGCGTCGGGAGTGCGACGGCCTACTTGGCGCGCAGCGTGGCTCGCGACGGCCCAGTGGTCGTACGGGTAGTCGAGGCGGGACTCGCCGCGCTGCTCGACGTCGAGCGCTTTCTCCGCGAGCTGGAGGCGTTGCGCGGGCTGGAGCACCCGAACCTGCTCCCGCTTCTCGACGCCGGCGAGTCACAAGGGGTCGTGTTCTACGTCACGCCGCACGTGGGAGGGGAGACCCTCCGAGATCGGCTGGAGCGGGAGAAGCAGCTGCCGGTGGACGACGCGCTGCGCATCGCGCGCGAGGTAGCGGAAGCGCTCGTAGGCGCGCACGCGCGCGACGTGATCCACCGCGACCTGAAGCCGAAGAACATCTCCTTCGCCGATGGCCAAACGCTCGTCGCCAACCTCGGTGTCGGGCACGCCTTGAGCGTCGCGGCGGGCGACGCACTCACGCGCAGTGGCGTCACGCTCGGCACGCCCGCGTACATGAGCCCGGAGCAGGCCGCCGGTGAAGGGCACCTCGACGCGCGGAGCGACCAGTACAGTCTCGCCTGTGTACTCTATGAGATGCTCGCGGGCGCGCCGCCCTTCGCAGGGACCGGCGCACAGGCGCTGATCGCCCGGCGCTGGACCGAGCGCGCGCCGGGTGTCCGGACGGTGCGGGAGAGCGTGCCCGAGCACGTAGAGCGGGCGATCCTACGGGCGCTGGCACGCGTGCCCGCGGACCGATTCCGGACGGTGGCGGAATTCCGTGAGGCGCTGGCGGCTGGCGTAGGCCCGGCGCCGTAAGCCCCCGCGCGGCGCGTGCGATACGCGCCGCGCGGGGGGCTCATGATCGCATTCGCGTCAGCGCTCAACCTGTGTCAGCGCGGCACAGGTGACGCGCGAGCACGTCTTTAAGCTTCGCGTAGCGAGCTTTGATGGCGGCCTTCTCGGCAGCGCTTAGACCGGGCGGCGGCACAACTCCGTCTTCGGTCGCGCGGATGAACTCCACGATGCGCGACCGGAGCTCGTCAGACCGTTCATCTGTGAATCCGCCGGCCGCCATCGCGAGCGCTCGCGGCCGCTCATTGAGCTCGGCGAAGCGCTTACCTTCCGCCCCGGCATCGGGGTCCGCGCCGCACTCCTTCTTCGTGCGCGCCTCCGTCGCCTTGGTCGCCTGTTCCATCTTCTTCTCGTCGAGCGTCCGGAGCGCCTTCGCCATGTCCCGTAGGCCACTGCCGAGCCTCACCCACGCCGCGCAGTCTTGGTAGGCTTGGGCTTTCTCGCTGTGCGCGTCGAGGAGCGGCCCGATGCGGTCTAACTCGGCTTCCTCGGCGGCAACGGCCTTCAGCATCCTCGTTACGACGTCTGGGGTGATTCTCGAATCGTTTGCGCGGGGTGGGGACTGCGCGAGACATGGGCCCGGCGCGAGAAGCACCGCAAGGACGAACCCAAAGCCGAGGGTGGTCGCGCGTGCGCCGTTCACCCATGGGGTGATGAATGAGCTAGCCATGAGAGCCTCCGGAGTGATGAACGGTGGGTGCGTGATCGGGAGCCGCGTCCTAGCGTAGAGCAACGGCCGGCCTGCCGGCGGCGCGCGAGCCGACATTCGCGCGCGAGGCCGCGTCCGGCAGTCTCGCCGCGGCGAGAGCCTCCTCGACGGAACGGAAGCGGGGCTGGCCGCCCGGGATCGCGATGTGCGGGAAGTCCCAGGAGTCCTCTGGGGTGCCGATGAGGCTGAACTGGCCGTGGCCGTACGCAGTGACCCATCGCCGAAATGCCTCCAGCGCGCTCTGGTCTCGGGGTTGGCCAGGTTGCCGTCGTCAACGATTACGTCCACGGCTCGCCCGTCGGAGTGCGTCGAGGTGCCGGTGTGCGTGGAGCCTTCCTTCTTCGCGAGGTAGTACGCCTGGCGCTCCGGCGAACGGTACGTCTCGCGGACCCGGACATCGAAGCCGGCGCGCTTCGCGTCGGCGAGCAACTGCTTGAATTGATCGCGCACCGCCACGTCGAGGGCGTCGAGTGAGGCGTGCTCCTCGAACGCAGCGGCCGGGAAGTCCGACACCCGCATCCGCTTCAGGCGTGCCTCGAAGTCCTTCCGGCCTTCGCCTGTGCGCCGCGCGGAGATGCCGCCCACGCGGTGGGAGTTGACGAGGTGCTCGGTGCCGCGGTCGTATTCGGTGTCGTAGGTCAGATAGCCGGCCTCGGTCGAGTCGGAGAGGTACAACCGGGTCGGGTCCTCGACGCCGAAGTGCACGCGAAGGAGGCGTCGCTCTTCGTCGTTGAACGGCCGCCGGATGTAGTTGGGCACACCCCGCTCGTTGCGCCCGGCGTAGCTCGCGGGCGGGACGGACGCGCCGCCCGGAATCGCCGCGCCCGCGGGCGCGTGGAGCCACGGCGGCAGCGGCGGGCGGACCCTGGGTAGCGTCGCGGTGAGCATCCCTGCCACGACGGCCACGAATCGAGTGAGCGCTGTGAGGTCCATGAGTCCTCTCGGCGAACGTGCGAGGGCGCAGCCGGAATGCTCGGCGAGTTGCCGTGCTCCCTCGCCATCGCGTGCCTACCATACGCCGGGCGGGTCACCCAGCCCTCACGCGCGCCTCACGCGGCGCACGCGCGAAGGGCGCGGCACCGGCGCCGCGCCCCTGCCGGATTGGTACGGGATCGCGTGCGCCGCGCCCGAGGTCATTGGCCGTCACTTTGAGTCCAAGGCGGCGTGACCCGCGGTAATGAGGCGAGCACTTGGCCGAGTTCGCGGAGCGCTGCAGCTAGTTCCGCATTCGTCGCCATCACACTCCGCGCGGTCGCCGGCGGGTCGGCGACCAGGCGCCTTTCTCGCAGTTCGCGGAGCTCATCGTCAGTTATTCCGACGGTCCGTGCCGCCGCGCGCTCCGTCGCCGTGAAGCCTTCGGCGCGGAGCCGCGCCCGGTAGTGACTCACCGCCTCCACCGGCACGACCAGATCGGAGACGCCCTCCGCGCGGAGCTGGGCCATCATTCCGTCCAGCCGGTCCGCAAGAACGAGCATGGCAGCTCCGGCCTCCCGCTTGTAATACACGTAGGCCGCGCCCTGCCGGCTGCCCCACGCCTCGTCCCCGGCGCGGGTGGCGCCGCCGGCACGGTCCAGTGAGATGTGGGCGGCGCGGAGCTTCGTCAGGAAGTCGACCGCCGCGTCCATCAGGCTGTTCGCGGCGGCCGCACGCCCGACCGACAGCTCAGTGCTCGGCACGAGGGGGGGGACCGTGATGCGCTCCGGCATCGCATAGGTTTTGTAGTCGGGGCGCGGAGGGTCCATGTCGAGCGCATCGGCGATCTTCCGACCGTTGTCGAAAATAAAGTCGAGGATCGCGTCGAACATTCGGCCCGGTATGTACGACGCCGCATAGTTTGTCACGGCCACGCGCGTGCCCTCTCCCATCACGTCGCCGGCGAACTGCGCCGCGTCGACGGCGGTGCCCAACCTGTCGGTGGCGATCCTGGCCTTGTCGAGCGCGTCGGGTTCATCGCCCTTGGCCTTTCTGTTCGACTGCCCAAGCCGCTGGGCGTTCTTGCCCGGCGTTGCTACGCCGCCGCTGCCGTCGAACTGTTTGAGCGGCCACGCAGCGGGAGCCTCCTCCTTGGCGCCGTCGCTTGTCCTCGGCCCGTGAAGCACCTGCGTCAGCTCTTGCTCCGAGCTCCGATGATTCGCGCGACCGATCTGCGGGCGGACTGAGATGACGCGCCCCCGCGCGTCGCGCTCCACGATCGGCTCCTGCTCGGGCACGTAGAGCTCGATGCGCGTCCGGTCATAGGACCGCGGCAGGTAGCGGATGAAATAGCCGTCGGGATGGTAGGACCAACGCCCGAGCGGTGCAGTGCGCTCGCCTGGGTCGGGCGGCGCCGCGCCGGCGAGCACCGCGACTCGCTCCATGTCTTCGAAGCGCGTCTCGGCGTCCGCTGCCATCTGCCGTAGGCGGTTCTCGGCCTCGAAGATCTTGCGCGCGGGCTCTGGCAGGTTAGCGAGCGCGCGCTCCCGGGCAGCGTCGGAGAGCGCGCCGAGGCCGTAGCCGTTCAATTCGAGAATCTCGGCCGGCTCCAACAGCCGGAGGGCCGTGCGCTGAATGGCGGGTGACAGGTCACTCACCTTCGTACGCGCGGTAACAGCCCAGAGGAGAGCTTGGATCTCCTGCTGTCGGATGTCGGGGTGGTCCACCGACCGCTGGAGAATGCGGCGGACAATGGCGCTCTTGGGGCCGGCTAGCGCGGCGTGAAAGTACGCGTCGCCGCGGCTCGGACCATACGTGCCCGGCCGAAGGCAGTAGCTCTCCGCCTCGAACCAATACACGCCCGGATACAAGTAGAAGCTCCCGTGCGGGCCACGCGGGAGCTGCGTCAGCGGCGTCAGAGTTTCGGGCGTGAAGCCGTCGAGGGACGGAACGTCGGGCATCGCATCCGCCAAGCCCGTGGTGATCGGCGACTCCTGCTCGAGGAGCTTGTTCAGACGCGGCAGGCGATCCACGTCTACCGGCCTCCCGGGCAGCTTCACCGGGATGTTCGGACGCGGCAATCTCCCGATCTGCGCTGCGGTCGCACTCGGAAGTACGAGCAGCAGTGCAAGCGCGGCGGTGGAGCGTTTCATGTGACCTCCTCGGGGATGAAGTACGGACTGCGCGGCGGCCGAGGACTAAAACTGGCCGCCCCAGTCTCCCTGGCGCGCACCGTAGGCGGCGCGGGTCACGCAGGACTCACGCGCCAGTCACGCCGGCGGTAGTGTCGCCCTCAACCGCCAAGTTCGCCTTCTGACGTCGCGAAGGCAGCGCGGTGTGTGCCGAGGGCGCGGCGAACCGCTCCCTGCGCGCGAATGACCTCTGGCTCGCCGCCCGCGTCGAGAACGCTCGGCGGCGCGGCGACTCGGGCCGTTATCCCCTTTGGGTGGGGCATCCGAACGCCTTCAGGCGGAGCGCTACAACTCTGTGGTCAGCCGCGTGAGGGCCGCGTGAGGGCCGCGTGAGGTGATCGGCCTAACCTAGGGGCGCAAGTCGAAAGAGCACCAAGACGCCCCTCGTCCGGACCGGACCAAACGCGGAGGTCTGTATGCGGCTCGTACACGTTCTCACGTTGCTCCTGCTCACTGCGGGGTCCATGGGCGGCGCTTGTTCCGACAGCATCGATCCAGAGCCACCTGCGCCCCCAGAGCCACCCGATCAGCCGCCGCCGCCGTCGCCGTCCGCCCCGTTCGTCGCCGCTGCTGTCGCCGCCGCTTGGGACCACACCTGCGCGATCGCGACGAGCGGTGTGACGTACTGCTGGGGAGACAACTTCTCGGGCCAGCTGGGGACTGGATCGACGAACAGCAGCTCCAGCCCGGTCGCCGTGTCCGGGGGATACCGGTTCACACGGCTCGTTGCCCACCGCAACCTCAACTGCGCCCTCACCGCAGACGGAGCGGCCTACTGTTGGGGCGAGGGTGACTACGGTGACATCGGGAACGGCTCCGGGAGGCCCAGCCCGGTGCCGTCCCCGGTCGCCGGAGGCCTACGCTTCGAGTCGCTCGGTGTGGGCTACCGGCACGCCTGCGGTATCTCCAATGACCGCGCGTTGCACTGCTGGGGCAGCGCCGGAGCCTTCGGCCTCGACGCCTCCGAGGGGCCACCGGTACAGCTTTGCGCAGGCGTATACGACTGCATCCCCGAACCGGTGCGCGTCGCCGAGGGCGTGGCAACCGTAGCCGCCGGGATGGGGACCACCTGCGCCATCCTCCCAAGCGGCGCTGCCTACTGCTGGGGTCAGAACAAACTCGGCCAGCTCGGCATCGGCTCGGCAGTTGACACCTACAAGCCGACGCCGATCGAGGGCGTCACGTTCCGGTCGATCACCGCTGGCTACATGCACATGTGCGGGCTCGACACTGTCGGTCGAGCGCACTGCTGGGGCTCGAATGAGCACGGTCGGCTCGGAACGCAGTCAGCCACCGTCACGTCGTGCAGGGATCATATGTCGCGCATGGTGCCCTGCGTCCTCACTCCTGCTCCCGTCGCCGGCACTCATGCGTTCGCGGCGCTCAGCGCAGGAGACGAACACACGTGCGGTCTCACGACCGCGGGCAAGGCCTACTGCTGGGGCAACAACGAGACCGGACAACTCGGCAACGGCTCGCAAACGGAAGCGTCGACGCCGTCACCGGTGGCTGGTGGCCTCACGTTCAAGGCGCTCAACGCTGGCGCCTCGCACACATGCGCGATCGCCGTTTCTAATGAGCTCTACTGCTGGGGAAACAACGAGGACGACACGCTCGGTGTGGCCACGGGCGAGTACTGCACGGTGTTACGAGACGGCGCCGTCTTCCCGCTGCCTTGCAGCCGGAAGCCGGTGCGGGTGGGGAGGCCGAGCTAGTCCCGCGGACTCAGGATAGAAAAGTCAACCAAGATGCCGCACGTCAGCCATACCTCAACCACATTCAAAGGAGGAAACCATGCGTCACCACATCAACCCTCGGGTAGTGTTCGCGATCGGCGGGCTCGGGATCCTGGCGGCTAGCACGCCGGGCCTCAGCTACGTCGTGCCCGCGGCTGCGCCCCTCGATCAGATCTCGGCGGAGAAGCAGACGCGCCTCGCGGTCGGGCGCCACATGCGGACTAGGGCCACGCTTTACAAGGAGTCGGGGCAGATTCTCGCCGAGACGCGGATCTGGACGAATAACGAGTTCTCCGGCTTCACCGGTGCTGCCGGCATCCTCGTTATCGATGCGAGCGGAAAAGTGGTTGCCACAGCGGAGAACTGGCCGATGGGCGTCGACGGTCGCTACGTCCCGGGGAAGCCAAGCGACCGCACGATCCCCTGGAGAGCAACGGTACCGCGCGAGGCCGCGGCAGTTGCGGTCCGGCTTGAGATCGTCCACGTGCACCGGGGGCTCAACCGGTTCGGCGCAATCCTCAAGGAGGCCGGGGAGCGGGCTGCCCAGTTCGTGGCGTTCTGGAGGGAGTTCTGCCGCGAGTATCCGGACATCTGCAGTTCCGGCGAGCCTACCACCACCAAACCCGCCGAGCTGTCGAACGTCCCGAAGCCCAGGACACGTGAGGTCAACCCGCCGCCCGAGAAGTAAGCCAGGACGCGTCGAGGCGTGTGGCACTGAAGTCCCCAATGCCGCCTCCTCACTCACGGCGCACGGCCCGGATCCGCTGAATGGAGAGCGGCCCGTGGGGCGCAAGTCGGAAGTGCGAGGTACATGGTCGAGTGCGAGGCGGCGGCCGGCCGCCGCCTCGCACCCCGCCTGCGGTCTCGTCAACGCCGCCCCAAACGCTGCGCCGCGCCGACCAGCGTCGCCTGCACCTCCGGATCCGCCCCCTGCCACAGCGCCGCCGCCCGCGCGTACTCCGCCGCCGCGCGTTTCCGATCCCCCCGCCGCGCGTAGATCTCGGCGCGCCCAAGACGCGCCGGGGCGAAGTAGATCAGCTCCTCGAGCGAGTTCTCCCCGAGCACGCCGTACCACGCGAGCGCCTCGTCATCGCGCCGTTGCTCGCGCAGTAACTCGGCGCGGAGGAACCGTTCGAACGCCTGCGAGTGGAAGGACGAGGGGATGAGCAGCTCGAGCCGGGTCTCCCGGCGCGCTCCCTCCAGAAGCCGCAGTGCGTCCCCATGACGGCCATTGGCTTGCGCCGTCAGCGCGCGAAGCCCCCGCGCCAGATCGCGCGCGAGCTCACGCCCGTGTGATGGGCTAGGGAGCCGCTCCAGCGTATCGGCGTAGCGGACCGTCGCCTCCGGCTCCCCCAGCTTGGCGCTAAGGCGGCCGAGGAGGTACGCGCGGAGCTGCGGGTGTAGACTATCGTGCTCGGCGAATACGCCGCCCACGGGTACGCTCGACGCATCCCAGCGGATGAGCGCCGCGCGCATGGAGTCGAGCGTCGCGCGGGAGAGAGCGACGAACGGCGCCGTCGCGAAGAGGGCCTGGTACTCGAGGGCCGACGGCGGGTGCACGGCGCCGAGCGCGGCGAGCTGGGCCCGTGCGTCACGCCAGCGGCCGCGGGCGAACGCGAGGTGAGCCAGCTTGAGCCGACCCGCTGCCTGGAGCGGGGGTGCGCGCGTCGGCTCGACGAGCAACCGTGCGAGCCGCTCGCCGCCCTCGATGTCGTGCGAGAGTACGGCGACATCCCAAACCGACACCGTGAGCGCGACCTCGCCCGAACGACGCACCCGCTCTACCATGTGCGCGACCGAGTCCCTACGGGCGAACGCGCGCATCGTGCGCCACGCGAGCGTCAGCTCGCTCTCCGGTTCGAGGCGCGCGAGGAGTGAATCGAACGTCGCGTCGCGCCGCTCCTTGCCGGCGAGGTCCAGGAGGTGGAAGACCGTCTCGCCGCCGTACTTCGGGTCGTAGAAGAGCGCCCGCTCGAACGGCTCGCGCGCCTCGAGGATCGAGCGACCGCGCACGGGGTTGTAGTGGAAGAGCACCTCGCCGAGCTGATACCAGGCCTCCACGTCGTCCGGGTAGGCCTTGAGGATCGCGCGGTAGAGGCGCTCGGACTCGTCGGCGCTCCCGCGCTGCCAGGCGAGGAACGCATTCAGAAGTAGGCGGTCGTGCTCCCCCAATCGCCCCGAGAGTTGTACCGCACGCTCGGCGGCGCGGCGCGCCGGTTCATACGCGCTGAACCAGTTTGACGCGACCGCGAGACGGTAGTGCGCGAGGGCAAACGTGCTGTCGGCGGCGACGGCGCGCTGGAACGCGTCCATGGCGCGGTCAGAGCGCCCGGCGCGTAGCGCACCCTCGCCTTCGAGATACGCCTTGAGGGCGGGGAGCGAGCTGGTGGTGACGGCGGCCAGGCGCGCGAGCCGTCCGGCGCGCCCGCCGTGGTGCTCGGCGAGGAGCTCGGCCGTCAGCTCGTCCACGAGCGCAAAGATCTGGTCGCTGCCGCCTTCCACCGAGGCCTGGGCGACCGCCTCGACGGGCTGCTGTCGGTCGTAGAGGAGAGCCATGATGCGCAGCCGTCCCCGCGCCTCAAAGATGCTGCCGAGGACGTACAGTCCGGCGCCAAGCCGCTCGGCGAGGAGCCGGCCCATGCGTACGTCGAGAGGTACCGGGCCGAGCGATGCGGCGGCGCTCAGGATCGCGTGCGCGTCGACGCTCCGCAGCGCGCCGGCACCGTCGAGGTTCGTGCTCAGAAGGTCGACCATCCCCTCCCCGAGGTAGCGGACGTCCGTACTCCCGCGCACCGTAAACGGTAGGACGGCGATCCGCGTCGGTGCCCCCGACGCGCCACGCGCGCGGATCGCGTCGCGGAGGAGCCACGCGGAGGCGACGAGCACCGCCCCGAGTAGCGCTGCGCCTGCCACGCCGGCGCGCCGGTTCACGCGACGCAGGCGCCGCCAGAAACGCAGGCGCCGTCCGAGGCGGCGGCGCTGACGCGCGGCCGGCGCTGGCTCGACGGCGCGAGCGGCCGCGTCAAGCGCTGCGGCGAGCTCCGAGGCGCTTGCGAAACGTTCATTGGGGTCGCGGGCAAGTGCACGCTCGACGACGTCCGCGACTGACGCCGGAACCTCCGGCGCTACCTCGGCGAGCGGCGCAGGGTCCGCGTGGAGCCGCCGGAGAGCCACCGCCTGCGGCGTCTCACCGCTGAAGGGCGGGCGGCCGGCAAGCATCTCGTAGAGCACGCAGCCCAGGCTGTACACGTCGCTGCGGCCATCGATCTCTCGCTCGCCCGCCGCCTGCTCGGGACTCATGTACGCGGCCGTGCCGATCGCCAGACCCGTTTGGGTGAGACGCTCGTCGGCCGCCGCACTGACGGCGTGCGCGATGCCGAAGTCGGCGACGACGGCGTGCCCGGCCTCGAGAAGGATGTTCTCGGGCTTGACGTCGCGGTGCACGACGCCGTGCTCGTGCGCATATGCAAGGGCGTCGGCCACCTCACGCGCGATGCGGAGCGCGACGGAGACCGGGACGTGCTTCTCGCGTTGTAACCGCTCGCGCAACGATTCGCCCTCGACGAAGGGCATGACGTAGTAGAGCGAGCCGTCGGCCTCGCCGGAGTCGTGGAGCGGGAGAACGTGCGGGTGAGTTAGCGCCGCCGCGATCGCGATCTCACGCAGGAACCGCTCGGCGCCTACAGCCGAGGCCAGTGGCGCGTGGAGTACCTTGAGCGCGACGGAGCGGCGGTGCCGGACATCGTGGGCGAGGTAGACGGTCGCCATGCCGCCGTGGCCGAGCTCCCGCTCGATCAGATAGCGCCCGGCAAGAGCCTCGCGGAGCGTGTCGAGGGCGTAAGGCATCGGCTATTTAGGACGCGGCTCGTGCTCCGCCCCATTGTAGGAACGCACGCGACACCACACAAGGATGAGGAGGACGAGACGGCGCGTCGTTCGAGGGCGACTGTCGCGCCCTGCGATCAGGTTCCCTCCCCCAGCCACCGCGCCACCCACTCCACCCACCTCCGGTCCCGCTCGAGCTGCCTCACCGGATCCGCCGGCGAGTGCCCACCGCCCGGAAACGCTACGAACTGCACGGGCACCCCGTTGTCCTTGAGCGCGCGGTAGATCTTGTACGAGCCGGTGACGACCACGCGCACGTCGCCGGTGGTCGACATGACGAGCGTCGGCGTGCGCGCCTTGGGCAGGTGGATGAGCGGCGACATCTCCAGGTACGCGCGCAGGCGGTCGCCGACGAACGGCGACTCGGTGATCGCGTGCCGCCGCATCACGTTGAGGTCCGTGAGCGCGTACATGTCGGTGATGTCCACCGGCGCCGCGCCGGCGACCGCCGCCCGCCAGCGTCCAGGGTAGCGGCCGATCAGCCACGCCGTCATGAAGCCGCCGTATGACCAGCCGGACACGGCGACGCGCGCGGTGTCGACGAAGCCGCGTGCCGCGAGCGCCTCGACGCCAGCCACCACGTCGCGCCCCGGCCCCTCGGCCGCGTCGTTCGCGATCGCGCGCTGGTACGCGTTGCCCAGGTTGTCGCTCCCGCGGTAGTTCGGCTGGAAGACCGCCCACCCGCGGGCGGCGAGGAGCTGCACGAGGGAGGAGAACCCCTCCGTCGACGACGCGGTGGGGCCGCCGTGGATCACGAGCACGAGCGGGTGCCGTCGTCGAGGATCGAAGTCCGGTGGGTAGGTGACCACGCCGTCGCTCGCCAGGCGATCGGGGCCGGTCCACGTGAGTCGCTCGCTCCGGCCGAGCGCGAGGCCGGCGAGGCGCGCGTTGAAGTTCGTCAGGCGGCGCGGCGCCGCGCCGGGCGTCAGCACGTACACCTCCGGCGGTCGGGCCGGCTCGCTCCCGGCGAGGGCGATGACACCCGCGCGCGACAGGCTCGCACCCGCGACCGACGTGACGTTGCCGAGGTTGAGCTTCCGCGCCGCCGCGCCGCGAAGGGGCTGGAGCCAGAGCGCGCTGCGGGTGCCGTCCGTTCCCGAGAGGAGTAACGCCGAGCCGTCGGGCCACCAGTCCTCGATCGAGACCTGTCGGTCGAGTGCACGCGTCACGCTCTCGCCGGTCCCGCCCGCGGCAGATGCGACGAACGCCTCGTCCACGTTCGCCGGGTCGCCGTCGCGCGGGTACGTGTAGGCGATCCAAGCGCCGTCCGGCGAGAAGAGCGGAGTCGCCTCGCGCATTCCGCGGTCCGTGAGCGCGCGCGTCGTGCCGCCTTCAACGTCGA
>JBHELH010000206.1:0-3252 GCA_046263215.1 Gemmatimonadaceae bacterium
CCGCGACTGGACCGGGCTCCTGCCGATGGCGCCGGAGGGGACCGACGTCCTGACCCTGATCCAGCGCCAGCGCGGTCTCAACTTCGTTCCCGGCACGCAGTGGTCGTACTCGAGCAGCGGCTTCGAGCTCGCGAAGGAGACCGTGGCCCGCGTGAGCGGGATGCCGTTCGCCGAGTTCGCGCGCAAGCGCCTGTTCGAGCCGCTCGGGATGAAGTCCGCCGCATACGTGCCGGATATCCTGCAGGCTGGCGCGAACGCCGCCCTTGGCTACCAGAAGGACGGCGCCGGCTGGAAGCCGTTCATGCGGCTCGGCAACAACCGCGGCGGCGGCGCTATCGTCAGCACCGTGGGCGACATGCTCATCTGGCAGGACGCGCTCGCGACCGGAAAGCTCGGTAAGTTCGTGACGGACAAGCTTCACGAACCGGCGAGGCTGAGCAATGGGCGGAAGCTCAGATACGCGCGCGGACTGATGGTCGACTCGACGCCTGGCGGCGTGGTCATCTCGCATTCCGGCGGCGCGGCGGGGTTCAGCACTTGGATGGGCCGGATTCCGGAGCACAACCTGTCCGTCGCGGTCTCGTGCAACTTCGATCCCGTATCGGCCACAAATCTCGCGGGCCGTGTCATCGACGACGTGTTCCTACCGCCGATGACCGCCGAGCAGCGGGCGAAGGCCGCGCCCCGCACCGGCGTCCCGGGTGTCGACGTGGCCGGGAGGGCGGGGCTCTTCTTCGACGAGCGCACCGGCGAGCCGCTGCGCCTGGACGTCAACAACGGCCGGCTGACCATCGCCAACGGCCCGCCGCTCGTGCCGGTGAGCGCGGATCGATTCCGCCCGCCGCGCGCCAACCTGTTCTTCCGCTCGCAGGACGACTTCGAGCTGACCTTCGTTGATCCCGATCGCTTCGAGATCAAGTCGATGGAGGGAGAGGTGACGCGGTATCGCCGCGCGCAGCCGTGGACGCCCACCGCGGCCGACGTGCGGGCCGTCGACGGCCGCTATGAGAGCCCGGAACTGGGGACGATCTTCGAGATCGTGCCCGGAATGGACAGGCTGGCGATGCGTTTCGAGAGCGCGCCGCAGAAGTCGGTGGAGCTCACGCCGGTCGAGCGTGACACGTACATGCTCCGCATGATGGTCGTGCGCTTCCGCCGGGACGGGAGCGGAAAGGTCGTGGGATTCGACTACAGCAATCCGGTCGCCCGCAACATCCGGTTCACGCGACTGGGCGACCGCGCCACCGCAAGCGCGCGTGATACAGCGGCCGCTCCCGTCTCCTCCACGACCGCCGCGCCGCGGCTGGACGCGCTCACGGGCGAGTACGAGCTCGCCCCCGGGCGCACCCTCGCGATCACGCTCGAAGACGGTAGGCTCCACGGGCAGCCGCCCGGCGGCGAGAAGCGCGCACTGTCACACGTCTCCGGCACGACGTTCTCCGTCGCGGGCAGCCCGATGACCCTGACGTTCACCGTCGGGGTCGATGGGCGCGCCACTGCGGTGGTGATGCGGCGGGATGGCAGGGAGCGCACCCTGGCGAAGGTCAACCGATAGCGCCGCGCCCCACGACTCGCGCCGGTCACGCCCTCCGGACGCGGCGGCTCCGCCCAAGACGCACCGCGCCCATGTTCCTTCCCACTCGCGCCATCCTCGCGGCAGCCCTCGGTGCCGCCCTGCTCCCCAGCTCCACCCCGGCGCAGCAGTCGTCGTCGCGGGACCGCGAGCGCACGTTCCCGAAGGTTCGCTGAGCGGCGCCGCACCGATGAATCTCATTATCCGCGACCTGTCCAAGACCTATCCCAACGGTACTCGGGCGCTGAGGAACGTCTCACTGGACGTGCCAACGGGGATGTTCGGCCTGCTCGGCCCTAACGGCGCCGGCAAGTCCACACTGATGCGCATCATTGCGACGCTTCAGGAGGCGGACGAAGGCACCATCCGCTTCGGCAACATCGACGTGCTGCGGCAGAAGGGCGAGGTGCGAAGGACCCTCGGCTACCTGCCGCAGTCGTTCGGTTTCTACGCGAAGGCGATCGCGGAACGACTGCTCGATCACTTCGCGGTGCTGAAGGGGATCGCCGACACGGGAACGCGGCGCGAGGTCGTCGAATCGCTGCTCCGCCAGACAAACCTGTGGGAGGTGCGCCGGCAGAAGCTCGGCACCTTCTCGGGTGGCATGCGGCAGCGTTTCGGCGTCGCGGTCGCGCTGCTCGCCAACCCGAAGCTGATCATCGTCGACGAGCCGACCGCGGGGCTCGACCCGGCGGAGCGCGTGCGCTTTCTCAACCTGCTCAGCGACATCGGTCGGAACAGCGTGGTCCTCCTCTCGACGCACATCGTCGAGGACGTCGAGGAGCTGTGCACCCGTATGGCGATCATCGACCACGGCGAGATCCTGCTGGACGCCGAGCCGCCGCGCGCGATCGACGAGCTGCGCGGACGCATCTGGCGCAGGACGGTGACTCGCGAGGAGCTGCCGGCAGTCGAGCGCGAGCTGCCCGTGATCTCCACGAAGCTGCTGGCGGGACGCACGATCGTGCATGTGTACGCCGAGTCGTCGCCGGGCGCGGAGTTCGAGCCGGTCGAGCCGGACCTGAAGGACGTGTACTTCAGCGTCATGGGACGCCACCACGGGCTCCGGGCCGCGGAGGTCGCGTCGTGAGATTTCGCGAAGTCTTCCGATTCGAGCTCGCGTTTACCCTCCGCAACGCATCGACCTGGGTGTACGCGGTGCTCCTGTTCCTGTTCGCGGGCTGGATCCTGCTGGGCAGTTACGACGAGGGCGACATCCTTTTCAACGCGCCGATCCGCCTCGTCTTTGGCGGCGCCGGTGCGGGGATTTTCGCGGTGCTCATCACCGCGGGACTGTTCGGGGCTGTGGCTGTCCGCGACGTCGAGGCCGAAATGGATCCGCTCCTTTTCACCTCTCGACTCAGCAAGACCGAATACCTCGGCGGTCGTTTCCTCGCCGCGCTGGCGGTCAACGCGCTTCTGCTGCTCGCGATGCCGCTCGGGCAGATGGCTGCCACGCTGCTGATGCATACGTTCGATCCGGAGACGGTCGGGCCCTTCCGCATCGGCGCGTACCTGCAGGCGTTCCCGCTCGTGCTGATTCCGGGGCTCCTGGCCACGAGCGGGATCCTGTTCACGATCGCGATGTTCGCGCGCCAGGTGATTCCCGTGTACGTCGGCGCGATCCTGCTTTTCGTCTCCGCAATAGTCGCCGGGAATTACGCGGGCCGCATCGGGAA
>JBHELH010000207.1:0-30757 GCA_046263215.1 Gemmatimonadaceae bacterium
GACGCCGGCACTCGACCACTTCTGCCGCGACCTTACGCAGCTGGCGGCGGAAGGCCAGCTCGATCCGACGATCGGACGCGCCAAGGAGATCCAGCGCGTTATGGAGGTGCTGACGCGCCGGAAGAAGAACAACCCCGTCCTGATCGGCGAGCCGGGCGTCGGCAAGACGGCGATCGTCGAGGGGCTCGCGCAGCTCATCGCCAACGGCGAGTGCCCGGAGTCGCTCCGCGACAACCGCGTCCTGTCGCTGGACATGGCGGCGGTCATCGCCGGCACGAAGTACCGCGGCCAGTTCGAGGAGCGGCTCAAGGCGGTCATGAACGAGATCGCCCAGAACAAGAACATCATCCTCTTCATCGACGAGCTGCACACGCTCGTCGGCGCGGGGGCGGCGGAGGGCGCGATCGACGCGAGCAACATGCTGAAGCCGGCGCTCGCGCGCGGCGAGCTGCAGTGCGTCGGCGCGTCGACGCTCAACGAGTACCGCAAATACATCGAGAAGGACGGCGCGCTCGAGCGGCGTTTCCAGACCGTCATCGTCGACCCGCCGACCGTGGAGGAGACCGTCGAGATCCTGAAGGGTCTGCGCAAGAAGTACGAGGAGCACCACCGCGTCACCATCCCCGACATCACGCTCTGGTCGGCGGCCAAGCTGTCCGAGCGCTACATCACGGATCGCTTCCTGCCCGACAAGGCGATCGACGTCATCGACGAGGCGGGCGCGCGCGCGCGCCTGGCCGCGCAGGCGCCGCCGCCGGAGGTGGCGGAGCTCAAGGCGCAGCTCGAGAAGGTGAATCAGGAGAAAGAGGCCGCGGTTCGCGATCAGAACTTCGAGCGCGCGGCGTCCCTCCGTGACCGGGAGCGCGAGCTCCAGGGCGACATCCGCCGGAAGCAGGAGGAGTGGGAGAAACGGCGCCAGTCGTTCCGCCCGGTCCTTGGCGAGGAGGAGATCTCGTTCATCGTCAGCCGGTGGACCGGCATCCCCGTCACGCGGCTTCAGGAGGCGGAGACGAGCCGCCTGCTGCGGATGGAGGACGAGCTTCACCAGAGCGTCGTTGGGCAGGACGATGCGATCAAGGCGATCTCGCGGTCGATCCGCCGCAGCCGCGCTGGTCTCAAGGATCCCCGTCGGCCGATTGGGTCGTTCATCTTCTGCGGCCCGACCGGCGTCGGGAAGACGGAGCTCGCGCGGGCCCTGGCCAAGTTCCTCTTCGCCGACGACCAGGCGCTGATCCGCGTCGACATGAGCGAGTACATGGAGAAGTTCTCCGTGTCGCGTCTCATCGGCGCCCCGCCAGGCTACGTCGGCTACGAGGATTCCGGCACGCTGACCAAGGCGATCCGGCGGAAGCCGTACTCGGTGATCCTGCTCGACGAGATCGAGAAGGCGCACCCGGACGTGTTCAACATCCTCCTCCAGGTGCTCGACGAGGGCCACCTGACCGACAATTACGGTCGTGTGATCGACTTCAAGAACACCGTCGTGATCATGACGTCGAACGTCGGGGCGAGGGACATCTCGAAGGGCAAGGGCCTCGGTTTCGTCACCGCCGACAGCAAGGGGTCGTTCGAGCGGATGGCGGAGAAGGTCAAGGAGGAGCTGACCCGAGTCTTCAACCCCGAATTCCTCAACCGGCTCGACGACACGATCGTCTTCCACGCGCTCAACCGTGAGCACATCTCGAGCATCGTCTCGATCCTGCTCAAGGACGTGCGCAAGCGGCTCGCGGAGGAAGAGCTGACCCTGAAGCTGTCCGAGGCCGCCACCGACTTCCTGGTGAAGCACGGTTACGACGAGGCGTTCGGGGCTCGCCCGCTGAAGCGGTCCATCCAGCGGTTCATCGAGGACCCGCTCTCCGAGAAGATCCTGCAGGGTGAGTTCAGCCGCGGCGACGAGATCGAGGTGGACGTTGCCGCGGACGGCACGAAGCTCGAGTTCCGCGTCCTGACGAGTAGCACGAACGCCTGACGCGGTTCGGCCGCCAGACTGCGGCCCGAGGGCGGCTGGCCGGTCCCCCGCGCCTAGCGGAAGGGACCCGGCCGGCCGCCTTTCGTGTATATTTCCGAGGCTTAAACCGATTCGGACCCTCCCCAGCCGCACGATGCGAAAACTGCCTCTCCTGCCGCTCGCCATCCTCTGGGCGGCCGCGGCTGCCGGCGCTCAGGAATCGCCGGTCGCGGGGCGCTGCGCGACCCCGGATGCGCTAGCGTTTCGTGGCAGCACGCGTACGGCCGAGTCCGCCCTCCGCGCTGAAACCGGGATCAGCCCCGGGACCCCGCTCAACTACCGCGACGTACAGCGCGCGGTGAAGAACCTGTTCGCCACCGGCCAGTTCGACGACGTCCGCGCCGGGTGCGAGGTCAGCGCCGACGGCGGACGCGCGACCTTGGTCTTCGAGCTCCGCGAGCGTCCACTATTGAGCGAGATCGACGTACGGGGGGTCGACCGCGTCTCGACCCGGGACGTCCGCGACCGAATTGAACTGCTCGTTGCGCGCCCCGTCGACCCGGCGCAGGTGGTGCGCGCCGTGTCACGGATCGACTCGCTCTACGAGAGTAAGGGCTACTACCTGGCCCGCATCAGCGTCGACACGACCCTCAGCGCCGGCAATGCGAAGCTCACCTTCACCATCGACGAAGGGAACCGGCTGGCCGTGTCGGGCGTGCGCGTGGGGGGCGCGCGGAGCGTGAGTCCTCGCGCCGTCGTCAAGGCGATGAAGACCAAGCCGGAGGGGTTCCTTTGGTGGCGGAAGGGCGAGTTCGACGAGGACGAGTACCAGGGCGACCTCACCGAGCGGATTCCGCAATTGTACGCGAACCGCGGCTTCATCGACGCCCGGGTCGTGCGTGATACCGTCATCATCGACCGCGGGCGGGGCAAGGCGCTGGTCGACATCGCGGTCGAGGAGGGTAAGCGGTACCGCGTGGGCTCGTTCGAGCCGACTGGCTCTACCCGCTTTTCGCGTGAGGAGATCGCGCGATTCTACCCGTTCGGACGCGACGGCGTGTCGCTGCGTGAGCTCCCGAAGCGGATCTTGGGTCGAGGGGACAACGGCAACGGTGGAGAGATCTTCGACCGCGGTCGGTGGGAGGAGGCGACGCGGAGCGTTCAGCAGGCCTACGCCAACGAGGGGTACATCTACGCGAACGTGACGCCGGTCATCGAGCGCGGCGTCGGCCGCGACTCAGTACCCGTCGTCAACCTGCGGTGGGATATTGAAGAGCGCCAGCCGGCGATCGTGAACCGCGTCGAGATCCTCGGCAACGACATCACGACGGAGTCGTGTATCCGCGAGCAGATCTTCACGCTCCCGGGCGACGTCTTCAACCAAGATCTCCTCATCCGCAGCTATCACAACATCGCGAACCTCGGCTTCTTCGAGACGCCGCTCCCACCGCCGGATACGCGGCAGGCGAACGAGCGCGGGGACGTCGACATCATCTTCCGCGTGAAGGAGAAGAAGACCGGCAGCGTGAACTTCGGCGCGTCGGTCGGGCAAGGGACGGGCGTCGGCGGTTTCGTCGGCTTCGAGCAGCCGAACCTCTTCGGTCTGTGCAAGCGCGGGTCCCTGCAATGGCAGTTCGGCCGCTACATCAACGACTTCAACCTCGCCTACACCGACCCGGCGATCCGGCAAAGCCGGATCTCGGGAACGGTGAACGCATACCACTCTCAGACACGTTTCATCATCCGCGGCTTGGGGCGCCAGGTGCGCACCGGCGGCCAACTGCAGTTCGGCTTCCCGATGCCGCGGTCGCGCTTCTCGCGGGTCTTCGTGTCGTACGGCGGCGAGCGTGTCGACTACGGGGAGCAGGGACTGCTCGGGAGCGCCGATTGCCGGAACTGCTTCCGCTCGACGCTCGGGCTGACGTTGAACCGCGACACGCGGATCGACATGCCGTTCCCGAGCGCCGGGGCGAATCAGTCGCTGAGCGCGCAGTTCACGGGCGGGCCGCTGGGCGGCTCGGCGGCCTTCCAGCGTTACACGGGCGAGATGCGCTCGTACGCGACGCTGGCCACGCTCGGCGGCGGGCGGCCCGGTGGGTCGTCCATCAAGCTCGTCACGGGACTCTCTTCGCGCGCCGGGGTTCTCTTCGGGAATGCCGGTCCGTTCTACCTCCAGCGCTTCTCGCTCGGCGGCGTGCAATTTGGCGAGCCGCTTCGCGGCTACGAAGAGTTTTCGATCACCCCGCGGGGCTACGTCCCCGGTGGCGGACAGTTCGAGGCGCAGCTGGAGTCATTCGGCAACGCCTACTTCACGACGACGGCGGAGGTCGGACTCCGGTTCGGCCCGCAGCTCTACCTCAACGCGTTCTATGACGCGGGCAACATCTGGGCGCGCGCCCGCGACTTCGACCCGACACGTCTGTTCCGCGGCGCCGGTGTCGGCGCGTCGCTCATCACGCCCCTCGGGCCGCTCGGGCTCGACCTCGGCTATGGCTTCGACCGTCGCGATGAGAACGGCCGGCTTGCCCCCAAGTGGCAGCTTCACTTCCGGCTCGGACAATTCTTCTAGGATTCACACTCATGCGTGCAACGATCCGCGCGGCCCTGGTCGCGACAACATTGGTGGCCGCGGCGGCGACCCCCGCTCTGGCGCAACAGGGGGGGCCTCCGGCCGGGGTGAAGATCGCCTACGTGAATACCCAGTCGATCTTCCAGAGCGCGCCGGGCCGAGCCGAGGCGGAGGCGCAGTTCGAGCGTGAGACGAACTCCTTTCGCGAGCAGGTGAAGCGGATGGACGACTCGTTGAACGTGATGGTCTCCGACTATCAGAAGAACGTGGCGCGGCTCGACTCGGCGACACGCACGCGCCGCGAGACCACGATTCGCAGCAAGCAGGAGGAGTACCGGCAGCGCGCGTCGACGCTCGAGGAGCAGCTCGGCCAGCGCCGCGACGCGCTTCTCCAGCCGATCATGGAGCGCATCCGCACGGCACTCGATCAGATTCGTGCCGAGGATGGCTACGCGTTGATTCTGAACAACGACCCCCAGGGCTCCCTGATCGTCTCCGCCGACAAGAACCTGGATATCACCGAACGCGTCGTCGCGCGCCTCAAGACGTTGGCCGCGAATTCCCCGCCCGCGCGCCCGGCGAGCGGCGCCCCAGTACCCGCCCCGGCTGGCGTGACGCGGCGTCCGTGACCGGTGGTCCCGCAGGGGAGAACGGCGACGGCGGTGAGAGCGGTTTCGTTCTCACCGCCGATGCTATCGCGAGGGCCGTAGGCGGGAGCGTCATCGGCGACGGCGCGACCGCGGTGCGCGGCGTCGCCCCGCTCGACCGCGCGACGGAGGACGACCTCACCTTCCTGGCGGCCCCGCGCCACGCCCCCGCGCTTGCGGCGTCGCGCGCGGGTGTGGTCCTCGTGTCGCCAGAGCTTGCGGATTACCCCGGCCAGGCGCGGGCTCGCGTCATCGTCGCCGATCCGCAGTCGGCGCTCCTCAGCCTCCTCCCTCGGTTCGCTCGCTCGGTCGAGCCGCGTCCCGGCGTCGACGGCACGGCGACGATCGGGCGCGGCGCCCGCCTCGGCCGCGGGGTGAGCGTGGGCCCCTACGCGGTCATCGGCGAGGGGGCGACGCTCGGGGACGGCGTCGTCGTCGGGGCGCACTGCGTCGTCGGATCGGGCGCGGCGATCGGAGAGAGGAGTCGTATCTTCCCGCACGTGACGCTCTATGACGGCACTGAGCTCGGTCGTCGCGTGACCGTCCACGCCGGCTGTCGTATCGGCTCGGACGGGTTCGGGTACCTCTACCGCAACGGCCGACACGAGAAGATTCCGCACGTCGGCCGCTGCATCATCGGCGACGACGTCGAGATCGGTGCGAATACGACGATCGACCGCGGCAGCGTGGGAGATACGGTGATCGGGGCCGGTACCAAAATCGACAACCTCGTGCACATCGCGCACAACTGCCGGGTGGGTCGCAATTGTGTGTTCGCGGCGCAAGTCGGATTGGCGGGCTCGGTCGTGGTGGAGGACGGCGTCGCGGTCGGCGGCCAGGCCGGCGTGGGCGATCACCGCACAATCGGTGCTGGCGCACGCGTAGCCGCACGGGCGGGCGTCTTCGGGGACGTCCCCGGCGGCGAAACGTGGTCCGGCTATCCGGCGCGGCCCCACCGTGAATCGCTCCGTGCTCACGCCGCCTTGTTCCGCCTGGCGCCCCTCGTGAAGCGACTCGAGCGCCTGCTCGACCGCGGGGACCACGCCGGGTGAGCCGACGCACGGTCGCGCACGAGGCGTCCATATCCGGGATCGGCCTACACCTCGGCGTACCCTGCCGCCTAACCGTGCGCCCCGCGCCGAGCGGCTCCGGGATCGCATTCCAGCGGACGGATCTGTCGGGCGCGCCTGTGATTCCGGCCCGCGTCGACCGTGCCGTCCTCACCGAGCGGCGGACTCAGCTTGGTTCCGATCCGGTGTCCGTGCATACCGTCGAGCATTTGCTGGCTGCGGTCGCCGGACTGGAACTCGACGATCTACTCGTCGAGCTCGACGGGCCCGAGCCGCCGATCGGCGACGGCAGCGCGGGCCCGTTCGTGGAGCTGTTCCGGCGCGCGGGGATCGCCGAGCAGCCGGGGGCCGTTCGCTATCTGCGACTCACGCGGGCTGTCACCCTCGTCGACGGCGACTCCCGCTACGAGGCACACCCGGCGCAGGACTTGGAGCTCGAGGTCTCGATCGACTTCCCGCACCCGCTCGTCGGCCGGCAGTCGGGGCGCTTCGTCGTCACGCCCGAGATCTTCGAGCGCGAGCTGGCGGGAGCCCGGACATTCGGCTTCGCGCGCGAGGTCGGCGCGCTACGCGGACGCGGTCTGATTCGCGGCGGCTCGACCCAGAGCGCGATCGTACTGGACGAGGGCGGCGTTGTCGATAACGAGTTGCGATGGCCCGACGAATTCGTTCGTCATAAGGCGCTCGACTGCGTAGGGGACCTCGCGCTGGCCGGCGGACGCGTTCGGGCGCGCGTGGTGGCCGAGCGTCCGAGTCACCGGGGAACAGTGCTCCTCGTCAAGGCGATCCTTGCCGCCGCGAAAAATGGCGGTTCCTCCGAGCCGTTTGAAGAGGAGAAAACTGTGTACGGCATCGAAGACATCATGCGGGTGCTTCCGCACCGCTACCCATTTCTCCTCGTCGACCGCATTCTCGAGCTGGAACAGGGGAAGCGTGTCGTCGGCCTGAAGAACGTGACGATCAACGAGCCGTTCTTTCAGGGTCACTTCCCCGGGCACCCGATCATGCCGGGCGTTCTCATTATCGAGGCGATGGCGCAGGTCGGCGGCATGCTGCTGCTCGGCGCGATTCCCGAGCGCGAGAACAAGGTTGTCTATTTCACAACACTGAACAACGTGAAGTGGCGACGGCCGGTGAAGCCGGGCGACCAGCTCCGCATCGAGCTCGACCTCCTGCAAGTGCGCGGCTCGATGGCGAAGATGGCGGGCGTGGCGCGCGTCAACGGCGAGGTCGTCGCCGAGGCGGAGATGGGCGCGATGGTGCGCGAACGATGAGCGGCCGGCGCGTCCACTCGACCGCGATCGTCGCATCTGATGCGCAGATCGGCACGGACGTCGAGATTGGGCCGTTCGCGATCGTCGGCGAGGCGTGCACGGTGGGTAACGGCTGCGTAATCGCGGCCCGAGCTACGCTCGAGCGGAACGTCACGCTCGGCGCAAATGTACAGATCGGATCGGGCAGCATTCTCGGCGGGCAGCCGCAGGACGTGAAGTACCGCGGCGAGGAAACGACGGTTGAGGTCGGCGACGGCACGGTCATCCGTGAGTACACGACGATCAACCGCGGTACAACGCACTCGTTCAAAACGACCCTCGGGAAGAACTGCTTCATCATGAGCTACGTGCACCTCGGCCACGACTGCCACGTCGGGGACGGCGTCGTGCTCGTGAACGGGGTCCAGCTCGCCGGCCACGTGACGGTTGACGATCGGGCGATCATCTCCGGACTGACGGCCGTGCACCAGTTCGTCCGCATCGGGCGCTTCAGCTTCATCGGTGGCTGCTCGCGTGTGGCGCAGGACGTGCCCCCGTACACGCGCGCCGTGGGTAATCCGATCAAGCTGTACGGACTGAACAGCGTCGGCCTGCGCCGGAACAACTTCTCTGACGACGTGGTGCGCGAGCTGAAGCGCGCGTACCGCCTGTTCTTCCGTTCCGAGTTGAACCTTACCCAGGCAGTGCAGCGCGCCGAGGCCGAGCTCCAGCCCCTGCCTGAGGTGCAGGAGTTCGTTCGCTTCGTGAGCGAGACCAATCGCGGGGTCGTCATTTGAGGCGTATCGTGCGGATCGGCGTCGTCGGCGCGGGGGCGTTGGGCTACCACCACGTGCGCATCCTCCGCGACGTGCCGGGTGCCCGGCTGGTTGGGTTCTACGAACGCTCGCCGGAGCGAGCCGCCATTGTTTCGGCGGAGCTCGGCGTACCGGCAGCGGCGTCGCTCTCCGACCTCCTCGACGCCACTGACGCCGTGACGATCGTGGTGCCGACGCCGGCTCATCACG
The DNA here is from genome assembly GCA_046263215.1 of Gemmatimonadaceae bacterium. Classification (GTDB taxonomy): domain Bacteria; phylum Gemmatimonadota; class Gemmatimonadetes; order Gemmatimonadales; family Gemmatimonadaceae; genus JBHELH01. The sequence continues at coordinate 8,513 of JBHELH010000207.1, forward strand.
CCGTCGCGAAGGCCGCGTTGGAGCGCGGGCGGCACGTCCTCATCGAGAAGCCCATCGCCGTGACGCTCGAGGAGACGGACGAGCTGCTGACGATCGCCCGCCGCGTCGGCGTCGTCGTCCAGACGGGGCACGTCGAACGGTTCAACCGCGCGATCCGCGCCGCGCTGCCCTACGTCCGCTCGCCGCGCTTCGTCGAGAGTAACCGGCTCGCCTCGTTCAACCCGCGGGGGTCGGAGGTTGCCGTCGTCCTCGACCTGATGATCCACGACATCGATCTTGTGCGCACGCTCGTGGGCGGACATGTGACGTCGCTCGAGGCCGTCGGCGTGCCCGTGCTCACGCCGTTCGTGGACATCGCCAACGCGCGCCTGGCGTTCGATACGGGCGCGGTGGCTAACATTACGGCCAGCCGGGTTTCACGCGACCGTACGCGCAAGCTGCGGATGTTTCAGGCGAGTGGGTACCTGTCGCTCGACCTCGGTGCGGGGTCTGGCGAGTTTTACCGGCTACGCGGCGACCTCGACCTCGCGGAGCTCAGTAAGGCGCCGCGGACGGTCGATGACTTCGTCGACCGGATTGCGCTGGAGGCCCCCGACGGCGAGCCGCTGCGACTCGAGTTCGAGAGCTTCGTCGCGGCGGTGCGGGGTGATGCGTCGGTGGTCGTGACCGGCGAGGACGGGCGGGAGGCCCTCGCCGTGGCGCTCGGGATCGTGCGCGAGATTGAGCGGACGCTGCCGATCCTGTCGGAGCGGGCACCGGCGCCGAGTGCCTGAGATTCTGATCATCGCCGGGGAGGCTTCCGGCGATCTGCACGCGGCCCGCGTCGCGCACGAGCTCGTGGCGGCAGGGGCGCCGTTCGATCTCGTCGGAATCGGCGGCGACGCGATGCAAGCCGCCGGCGTGCGACTCCTCGAGCACGCGCGGGGGCTCGCGGCGCTCGGCCTGGTGGAGGTAATCGGCCACGTCCCGCGCCACTACGCCTTGCTGCGCCAGCTGCGGCGGCGTCTGAAGGGCGGGAGCATCGCGCTCCTGGTGCTCGTTGACTATCCCGGGTTCAACATGCGCGTTGCCGCCGCCGCCGCCGCCGCCGGGGTGCCGGTCCTCTACTACATCACGCCCCAGGTGTGGGCCTGGGGCTCCGCGCGTGCGGCGCGGCTGGCGAAGATCGTCAGCAAGGCCGCCGTGATCCTGCCGTTCGAGGAGCAGCTGCTCCGGTCGCACGGCGTTGACGCGACGTTCGTCGGACATCCGCTGCTCGACGCGGCGGGTTCGCTGCCCACGCGCGCTGACGCGCGGGCGGCGCTCGGCATCGCGCCGACAGACCGGGTCCTCGCCCTCTTCCCCGGCAGCCGGCCGCAGGAGATCACCCGCCACCTCGACGACTTCGTCGCGACGGCCCGTGAGCTTCAGCGGCGATTGCCAGCGCTGCGCGTCGTCGTCAGCGCCGCGCCAACGGTACGGATCGACGCCGCACGCTGCCCGTTCCCGCTCATCCGGTCCGCATCCTTCTCCGTGCTTCGCGCCGCAGACGCGGCGTTGTGCAAGAGCGGGACGACGACGCTCGAGGCTGCGGTCGCGGACTGTCCGCTCGTCGTGGCGTACCGGACGAGCCGCATCACCTACGCTGCGGCGCGGCGCGTTCTCAAGATCCGGCACATTGGCTTGGTCAACGTGGTCGCGGGTCGCGAAATCGCTCCGGAGTTCGTGCAGGACGGCTTGCGACCGGACGCCGTCGCCGCAGCGCTGTTCCCGCTTCTCGACCCGGAGGCCCCGCAGCGGACGCGGATGCTGGCCGACCTCCGCGACGTTCGGTCGGCGCTGGGCACGCCCGGGGCGTCCCGGCGCGTTGCCGCGCTCGCACTGGCGCTCGCGACGCGGGCCGGGCGGGCGGCGTGAAGAGCGAGTCGGCGCGCACCGATCGCGCGCCGTCCGCTGGGCCGCACGTCCGATTGGCGGTCCGCATGGGCGTTGTCGTCGTCCGCCTGCTCGCCGTGACGTGGCGGATGCGCACGGTTGGAGTGGAGATCGTCGCCGCTTTGCGAGCCGCGCGGCAGCCGATCGTGTTCACCTTGTGGCACGGACAGATGCTGCCGCTGCTGTGGCATCACCGGGGGCAGGGGATCGCGGTGCTGATTAGCGAGCATCGCGATGGCGAGATCATCGCGCGGGTCGCGTCGACGCTCGGGTTTCGGACGATCCGCGGGTCGACGTACCGCGGCGCGAATCGCGCGCTGGTCGGACTGATGCGCGAGCTCCGGGCAGGGCACGACGTGGCCGTGACGCCCGACGGCCCGCGCGGGCCAGCCGGCCATTTCGCGCCCGGCGCCCTCGTGGCCGCGCAGCGCGCCGGCGCCCCGATCGTCGCCGTCGGAGTCGCGGCGACGCGCGCGTGGCGGCTGCGCAGTTGGGACGGCTTCATGATCCCCAAACCGTTCGCCCGTGTCACGGTCGCGTACGGGCAGGACGCCGTGCAGTCCGCGACCGCCCGCGACGCGGCAGCCGAGGCTCCGCGGTTTCAGCGCCTCATGGAGGCGACGATCAGTCGGGCAATGCGGCTGTGATCGCGTCAGTTACCCGCCACGTCTGGGTCGGCACCGGCGTTCCGGCGCGCTTGGCGAGGGGCGTTCTCTATCCGCTTGAAGCGGCGTACGCCGCAGCCGTCACTGTACGCCGCGCGCTCTACGACCGCGGCGTGCTGCGGTCTTTCGCGCTTCCGATGCCGTCCGTCAGCGTCGGCAACCTGACGGTGGGGGGTACAGGCAAGACCCCCGTGTCGGCGTGGCTTGTCGGGCAGCTGGCGAGCCGGGGCGCGCGTCCCGCGATCGTCCTTCGCGATTACGGTGGTGACGAGGGGCTCGTCCACGCGGCGCTCAATCCCGGTGCACCGGTGATCACCGGCGCCGACCGAGTCGAGGCTGTACGTCGGGCGCGTTCTGCGGGCGCCGATGTCGTCGTCCTCGATGACGCGTTCCAGCACCGCCGCGCGCGGCGCGACGCTGACGTCGTGTTAGTCAGTGCCGACGGGTGGGCAGCTTCTCGCCGGCTGCTTCCCGCGGGTCCGTGGCGCGAGCCGCTTTCCTCGCTCGGACGCGCGTCCCTGATAATAGTGACCCGCAAAGCGGCGTCGGCGAGCGCAGTCGAAGACGTCTTCGCGGCCGTGGGCGCACGCGCGGCGCACGTACCGCGTGCCTTGGCACGACTCGCGCCCGGGGCGATCGTGGAGGCGCACGGCGCGATCGATCGAGCGCTGGGGGCGATAGCTGGCATGAGCGTCCTCGCTGTCGCGGGCGTTGCGGACCCGGCCGCATTCACTCGCCAGTTGGAAGCGCTCGGCGCGCGCGTGACTGTGCGCGCGTATCCTGACCATTATCGGTTCACGGCGAGCGACGCCGAGCGGCTTGCGCGCCACGGTGCGCGCGCGGACTTCGTTGTCTGTACGCTCAAGGACGCGGTCAAGCTGGCGCCGGTGTGGCCGCGCGGCGGGCCCGCCTTATGGTACCTCTCTCAGCAGGTTATACTGGAGCGCGGACGCCCAGACGTGGAGCGTCTCATCGAAGAGATCCTCGAGGCGCGCGCCCGATACTCACGCACCGCCGGCTAAACGCCGGCGCGTCTTTCAGGCTATGGCTTCCGACCTCCGACTGCCCACGACGACGATCGTCCGTCCGGACAAGGATCACTTCCTCGATGAGGAGAATCCGTTCGAGGCGATGATGTCGCGGTTCGACCGCGCCGCGCAGCTGCTCGACCTGGAGCCGGGCCTCTACAAGGTCCTGCGTCACCCGGAGAAGCAGATTATCGTGTCGGTTCCGGTCCAGATGGACAACGGTGAGGTCGAGGTCTACACCGGGTACCGCGTGTTGTACAACACCTCGCGCGGGCCGGCCAAGGGCGGCATTCGCTTCGATCTCAACGTGACGCTCGAGGAGGTCAAGGCGCTCGCGGCCTGGATGACGTGGAAGTGCGCCGTGGTGAACCTGCCCTTCGGTGGTGCCAAGGGTGGGGTCGTCTGCGATCCCCTCCGCATGAGTGTCGGAGAGTTGGAGCGCCTCACGCGCCGCTACACGGCCGGCATCATCGCGACGCTCGGGCCCGACTCGGACGTTCCGGCGCCCGACGTCAACACGAACGAGCGCGTGATGGCGTGGATCATGGACACGTACTCCATGCACGTGCGGCATACGGTCACCGCGGTCGTCACGGGTAAGCCGGTCGAGATGGGCGGGTCGCTCGGTCGCCGCGAGGCGACGGGGCGAGGGTGCATGATCGTCACCAAGGAGGCGCTGGGTCACCTCGGGATGCCGATCGCCGGGAGCAGCGTCGCCGTGCAAGGGTTCGGGAACGTCGGATCAGTGGCGGCGCAGCTGCTCGCGCGCGAGGGGTGCCGCATCGTCGGGATAAGCGACCGCTCCGGCGCGTTTTACAACCGCAAGGGGATCGACGTGCCGGCGGCCGCCGCGTATCTGCGGCAGCACAGGGCGCTCGAGGGATTCCCCGGTGGTGACCCGATCAGCAACGACGAGCTCCTCACGCTCGACGTCGACGTCCTCGTTCCCGCCGCGCTCGAGAACGTGATCACGAGCCGGAACGCCGGGAAGATTCGCGCGAAGATCATCTGCGAGGGTGCGAATGGCCCCACGACGGCCGGCGCGGATTCCGTGCTCGAGGAGAAGGGCGTGTTCGTCATCCCGGACATCCTCGCCAACGCCGGCGGCGTGACGGTATCGTACTTCGAGTGGGTGCAGGACCGCGGCGGCTACTTCTGGAGCGAGGACGTCGTGAACCAGCGACTGACTGAGATCATGGTCCGCAGCTTCCACGACGTGCTGCACCTCTCTCGGCAGCATAAGGTGAACATGCGGACGGCGGCTTACATGGTCTCGATCAACCGCGTCGCGACGGTGCACCGCCTGCGCGGCATCTACGCCTGACCGCCGGGACGCGATGCGCCTCGTCGTGGCGGTCGTCGGCAGGCCGCGCGACCCGGACCTCGCGTCGGCGATCCGGACCTACGAGACCCGCGCCGCGCGCTACTGGCCGCTCGAGGTGCGGGAAGTGCGAGAGGAACCGGCTCGCGGATCGCTTCTGGAGACCGTTCGTGAGAAAGAGGCCGAACGCCTGGTGGCGGCGGCGGCGCCGAGCTCCCGCCTCGTCGCGTGCGACGAATCGGGGGACGCCCTCACGTCTGACGAATTCGCGGATTGGCTGCAGGAGGCGCGTGAACGCGCGCGCGACCTTACACTCGTGATCGGCGGTGCGTTCGGACTGGCCGCATCCCTGCGCGCCCGGGCGGAACGGTTGCTCCAGCTCGCGTCGTGGACGCTTCCCCACGAGCTCGCCCGCCTCGTGCTCGCGGAGCAGTTGTACCGCGCCGGCACCATCGTACGGCGCGAGCCGTACCACAAATAGCCGGCGTGTCGCCCATGCCGGTCCCGCTGGCCGACCTTCAGGTCATCACCGAGCCGCTCGGCGGCTCGCCGCTGTCAGTTGCCGCTCAGCGCGGCGATGTTCCCGATCAGTGGTATGGCCCGCGCCCGGCGACCCTCGCCGAGTGGGGCGCGCACGCGCGCCGCGTCGCGGACGCGTTCGACGACCGGGACTGGCTGGGCGCGCTCGCGCCAGCGCTCTCGCCATCTGGCGAGGCCGCCGAACGACTGAATCGAGCCGCGACTGGAGGCGGCGTAGCCGTGACGACCGGCCAGCAGCCGGGACTCTTCGGCGGCCCCGCGTACACCTTCAGCAAGGCGCTGAGCGCGCTCGCATTGGCCGACGAGCTCGAAGCGCAAACAGGGCTACCGGTGGTGCCGATCTTTTGGGCCGCGACGGACGACGCTGATTTTGAGGAGGCGCGCTGGACGGCGGTCGCCGTAAGCGGCGGCGTGGCTTGGCTCGAACTCCGTGATCAGCCGCCGAGCGGAACGCCAATGGCCGATGCGCCGCTTGGCGACGTCACGACCGAACTGGCGGAACTGGTGCGCGCTGCCGGCTCCGCGGCGTTTGGCGACGCGCTCGACGCAGCGCGAAATGCGTACCGGCCGGGTGCGACAATCGGCGGGGCGTACGTCGCGCTCCTGCGCGCGCTGCTCGAGCCACTTGGCATCGCGGTACTGGATGCGTCGCACCCCGCGGTGAGGCGGCAAGGAGGAGCCGTCCACCGCGCGGCCCTCGTCCGCGCGACGGACGTTGCCGGGGCATTGACGGCGCGCGCGGCCGAGCTGAGGGCGGCAGGGTTCGAGCCGCAGGTTCCGGACGTGCCTGAGCTCTCCCTCGTGTTCGGCCGGGTACGCGGCCTCAAGAGACGGATTCCGATTCACGAAGCACGCGCCGCCGCGGACAGCGTCGAGCTGGAGGCCTTGAGTCCGAACGTCCTCCTGCGGCCCTTGCTCGAGCGTGCGATCCTCCCGACGGTAGCGTACGCTGCCGGACCGGCAGAGCTGGCGTACTTCGCGCAGGTCAGCGCCGTCGCGCAAGCTCTCGGCGTCGAGACGCCGCTCGCCGTGCCCCGGTGGTCCACGACGATCATCGAGCCACACGTGAACCGAATCCTTCGGCGCCTGAGCCTTCGGCACACGGACCTCCGCGACCCGCACGGGCCCGAGGGGCGGCTGGCTCGCGCGTCTCTACCTCGCAGCGTCGCGACTGCGCTCGCGCGACTCCGGGAGGCCGTCGATCGCGCCGCTGCGGCGCTGTCGTCGGACGCCGACGCGGCGGCGCTCGTACCCGCCGCGGCGGTGGGCGGCGCGCGGGCGGCGTTGCTCGATCGCCTTGAGCGCCTCGAGCGCCGCTATGTCGCCGCCACGAAACGCCGTGAGGAGGACGTCATGCGCGCCGTCGCCACCGCGCGCGCACATCTCTTTCCAGAGGGCAAGCGGCAGGAGCGGTCGCTCAACTTCATCCCCATGCTCGCGCGGCAGGGACCTCCGCTGCTCGCCGCAATGGGCGACGCAGCACGGGCGCACGCCCGGCTGCTCATCGGGCCGCCGGGACTCGTGGCCACCGCGGGCGTGGCCCCTCTCCGCGTCGAGCGAGGGGCTCGGTCGTGACGGGCGGAGGCGCCGTCGAGCAAGAACAACCGGAATCGCCGCCGACGCCCCCGCCCCCAAGCTCCGGGCTTGGCGCGGCGCTCATCGCCGCGGGGATACTCCTGTCGCGCGCGCTCGCGTTCGTGCGGGAAGCGCTGCGAGCCCGCTACCTCGGCGCCGGCGCCGCGGCCGACGCATTCACCGCAGCCTTCCGACTCCCGAACCTGCTGCAGAACCTGTTCGGCGAGGCTGCGCTGTCGGCGTCCTTCATCCCCGTCTACGCACGTCTGCTCGGCAAAGACGAGCGAGAGGCGGGCAAGGTCGCCGGGGCGGTTGCCGCCGTGATGGCGCTGGGCACGTCGATCTTCGTGCTCGTCGGGATCCTGATTGCGCCCGTCCTCGTGAGCGTCGTCAATCCGGGATTCTCACCCGAGAAAAAGGCGCTGACGGTTCACCTCGCGCGGATCCTCTTTCCGGGCAGCGGCCTCTTTGTGCTCTCGGCGTGGTGCTTGGGGATTCTCAATAGCCACCGTCGCTTCTTCCTGTCCTACGCGGCGCCGGTCGCGTGGAACCTCGCCCTGATCGCCGCACTGCTCGTGTTCGGGCCGCGCCACAGCGACAACCGTCTCGTCGTGATGCTGGCGTTCGCGTCCGTCGTCGGCGCGCTGCTGCAGTTCGCGGTCCAGCTGCCGCTCGTCCTCCGGCTCGTGCCGCATCTGCGGATCGCCTACGATACCGCGTCGCCTCACGTGCGGACTGTACTCCGCAACTTCACGCCGGCGTTCGTGAGTCGCGGCGCGGGTCAACTGGGGGCCTACATCGACCAGTTTCTCGCCAGCTTCCTTCCCAACGGCGCGCCGGCGATGCTCGGATACGCGGCGAACCTCTACCTGCTCCCGGTGAGTCTATTCGGGATGTCGGTCTCGGCGGCCGAGTTGCCCGAGATGGCCCGGACGCGAAGCGAGACGCCCGAGGAGCTCGCGACGCTCCGCAGCCGCGTGAGCGCGGCGGCCCGGCGGATCGCGTACTTCATCGTGCCGTCGGCGGTCGCGTTTCTCGCGCTTGGCGACGTTCTCATCGCCGCCGTTTTCCAGAGTGGGCAATTCCGGCGCACCGAGACTCTCTTCACCTGGGGAATCCTCGCCGGATCGGCGATCGGTCTGCTGGCAGGCACGTTGGCGCGACTCTATTCGTCGACGCTCTATGCACTGCACGACACACATACCCCACTCCGCTACGCCACAACGCGCTTTCTCGTCTCGGCGGCCGTGGGTGCCGTCCTCGCGCTGCCGACGCCACGCTGGCTCGGCATTGATCAGCGGTGGGGCACGGCCGGGCTGACGGCCGCCGGCGCCCTCGGTGGGTGGGTCGAGTTCATGCTCCTCCGGAGGACGATCCGGCGGCGAATCGGCGGGGTCGGTGTTCCGATGCGATACGGCGCGCTGTTGTGGGGCGCTGCAGCGCTTGCAGCCGCATCAGCAACCGCCGCGCGCGTTGCCGTCGCCGGCTTCGGACGCTTCACCGCGGCGGTCGCGCTCGCAGGCGCGTTTGGTGTTGTGTACCTTGTGGCGACGTACGCGGCAGGCGTCCCGGAGGCGGCCGCCGTCGTCGGACGCGTCAGGCGCCGATCCCGCATGCGCCGGTGACACCCCCGCGATCGACGCCCTGAACGCGCCCGCTCGGCACGGGTATAATACGGGCATGACTGTGGTCGTTCCCGCAATCGTCCTCGACAAAGTGCAGCACTTGCCAGACTCGCCGGGCGTCTACTTGTGGATGGACCCGCGCGGCGAGGTCCTCTACGTCGGCAAGGCGAAGAAGCTGCGGTCCCGCGTCCGCAGCTACGTCACTGGCGACCACTGGGAGAGCGTCAAGACGCGGGCGCTCGTGCAGCAGATCGGCGGGCTCGAGACGATCGTCGTTCCGACCGAAGCGCACGCCCTGATCCTCGAAGCGAACCTCATCAAGGAGCACAAGCCGAAATTCAACATCGCGCTCCGCGACGACAAGACGTACCCATACATCAAGGTGACGGTGCAGGAGCCGTTCCCGCGAGTGATCGTTACGCGTCGGCTGATGAGCGATGGCGCCCGCTACTTCGGCCCGTACACGGACGTCAGCGCGATGCGTCGCGCGCTCAACGTCGTCAAGCGCATCTTCACGGTGCGATCGTGCAACTATGACATGCCGCGCGTGATGCCCGAGCGTGCGTGCCTCGACTATCACATCGGCCGCTGTAAGGCGCCGTGCATCCTTGCGCAGACGCAGGACGAGTACCGCGCGATGATCGACGAGGTCGTCCTCTTTCTCGACGGTCGGGCTGACGAGGTGACGCGGCGCGTTCGTGACCGCATGGACGCCGCGGCGGCGGCGCTCGACTTCGAGCGCGCGGCCGAGCTCCGGGATGTTCTGCAGCACCTCGACCGGATGGAGGAGCCAACCGTCGTGCTCGAGGTCGAGGGCGGCGATCGAGACGTCCTCGGCTACGCGCGCGACGGGGACGACGCGTGCGTCGCGCTGCTGCGGATTCGCAGCGGGCGTCTCCTGGCGCGCGATCACCACTTCGTCGAGAACATCGAGGGCGAACCGGACGGCGAGGTCGTCGCGGCGTACCTGGCCGGGCACTACCGGATCGCGCAAGAGCGCGCGGCTGAGCTGCTCGTGCCGTTCGACTTCGCCGACCGCGAGCTCGTCGAGCAGTCCCTGGCGACGACCGCCATTCATATCCCGCAGCGCGGCCCCAAGCGGGAGCTGGTCACGCTTGCCGAGCAGAACGCGCGACACCTATTGGAGGAGCTTCGGCTGACGGCTGACGAGGCCGACGAGCGCGCGGCCGATCCCGTATATGAGCTGCAGCGCCAGCTCGGGCTCGAGCGGGTTCCGCGCGCGCTGGTCTGCTTCGACATCTCGCACGCGCAGGGGACCGATACCGTCGCGTCCTGCGTCTGGTTTCAGAACGGGCGCCCGCACCGGGGGGAGTACCGCAAGTTCAAGGTGCGGACGGTCGAAGGGGTCGATGACTTCGCCGCGATGCGCGAGGTCGTCGGCCGCTACTTCCGCCGGCGCATCGACGAGAAGAAGGTGCTGCCGGACCTCGTCGTCATCGACGGCGGCCGCGGGCAACTCGGCGCGGCACACGACGCGCTCAAGGACATTGGCCTCGGCGACCTGTCGATGATTGCGCTGGCGAAGCGAGAAGAGGAGATCTTCGTCCGCGGTCGTAGCGAGCCGTTGAGGATCTCGCGGCGGTCGCCGGCGCTACGGCTGCTTCAGCAGGCGCGGGACGAGGCCCACAGGTTTGCGCTGACGTTTCAGCGGAAGCGACGTTCGGCACGCACGATCACCTCGGAGCTTCTTCGGATCCCCGGCATTGGGGAGAAAAAGCGACGGCTGCTCCTCGAAGTATTCGGCAGCCCGCAGGGGGTACGCGACGCGGCGCCGGCGGCGATCGCCGCGTTGCCGGGCTTCAGCCTCGCGGCCGCGCGGAAGATTCTCGCCGCCCTCGGCGCCCCGCCGACCGAGGACCCTGCCGAGCCCGCAAGTACGACCGGGTCACATAGCTCCGGCGAGCCGGCTGGGGACGCGGCGTGACGACGTGGCACCTCGAGTGCTCCGAGTGCCCGCGTCGCGCGCCCGGGGCGACTCGCGCCTCGGTCTGCCCCGACTGCGGCCGGCCATTCCTCGTCCGTTACGATTCGCCCTTCCCGGCTCGTGACACGCTCGTCCAGCGCTGGGACATGTGGCGATACGCAGCGGCGCTTCCCCTCGCGGAGTTCGAGAGCCCGGTCTCACTCGGTGAGGGCCTCACGCCGCTCCACGAATTGCCCGCGCTCGCGGGCCGGTTGGGGGTCCGGCATGCGTGGGTGAAGGACGAAGCGCTGAACCCGACGGCATCGTTCAAGGCGCGGGGGATGAGCGCTGCCGTCACCCGGGCACGCGCGCTCGGCGTGCCCGGCTTGGTCGTCCCGACCGCCGGCAACGCGGGCGCTGCGCTTGCGGCATACGGCGCCGCCGCGGGGTTGCCCGTGCGCGTCTACGCCCCCGACGCAACACCGCGGGCCATACTCGAGACCATCGAGTCGTTTGGCGCGAGCCTCCACCTGGTCGCGGGGCACATCGGCGATGCTGGCAAGGAAGCCCGACGCTACGCGGCGGAATGCGGTTACTTCGACGTATCGACGCTCCGCGAGCCGTACCGGATCGAGGGAAAGAAGACTCTCGGGCTCGAGCTGGCCGAGCAGCTCGGGTGGCGCCTGCCGACGCACGTCCTCTACCCGACAGGAGGCGGGACCGGTCTGATCGGCATGTGGAAGGTCTTCAACGAGATGCGGGCGGCAGGTTGGCTCGACCGGGACCAACGGCTGCCGCGCATGATCGTCGCGCAATCGACGGGCTGTGCGCCGATCGTCCGCGCGTTCGCCGCCGGGGCGACCCGAGCGACGCCCTGGGACGAACCCGTAACACACGCGAGTGGACTGCGGGTTCCCGCACCGCTGGGAGACACGCTCGCTTTACGCGCACTCCGTGAGAGCGACGGTGACGCCGTCGCGGTACCCGAGTCCGCGATCCGCGACGCGACGCGGAACCTCGCCCGACTGAGCGGCGTCGACGCGTCGCCCGAGGGCGGGTGCGCCCTCGCCGCGGCAGAGGCGCTCGCCGCGGCCGGCCGTCTGCCGCCGGATGCGGATGTCGTGATCTTCAACACGGGTAGCGGCGCGTCGTACCGATCCTGAGAATCCTCGTCATGCGGATCGCCATTCTCGATGCGTTCAGTGGTATCTCCGGCGACATGACGCTGGGCGCGCTTCTCGCCGTTGGTCTCGAGCCGGATTGGCTACGCGCGTTGCCGGGGCGCCTCGGACTCGACGGCGTGACCGTCGAGATCCGCGACGTCTTGCGCGGCGAGATCGCGTGCAAGAAAGTGGATTTCGAGATTCCACCCCAGCCGCACGGCCGTCACCTCCGCCAGATCCGCGAGCTGGTCGCGCGCGCAGACGTTCCCGGGGACGTGCGCGCACTCGCCGACGCCGCGTTCGAGGCCATCGCGACGGCGGAGGCGGAGATCCACGCGACCACCGTCGAGCGCGTGCACCTGCACGAGGTCGGGGCAGTCGACGCGATCCTCGACGTCGTTGGCGCCGTGTGGGGAGTCCGCGAGCTCGGCGTCGGCGCGGTCTATTGCGGGACAATCTCGCTCGGTGATGGGTTCGTCGAGGCGGCGCACGGCGTGCTCCCGGTGCCGGCGCCGGCAACTTTGAAGCTGATCGAAGGCCATCCCGTCCGGCCTGGCCCGGCGGGCGCAGGCGAGCTGGTGACGCCGACCGGGGCTGCGCTCGTGCGCGTGCTCTCGTCCGGGCCACCACCAGACGCCTACGTGCCACTTCGCAGCGGTTTCGGCGCGGGGACGAAGGACTTTGCCAAGCGTGCCAACGCCCTGCGTATCGTGCTCGCGGAGCTCGCGGCGGACTCCGACGCGGCGGGCAGCGTCGTCGAGCAGGTCGTGCAGCTCTCGGCCGATATAGATGACATGACGCCGGAGTACCTCGCCGCGGTTGCGGATGCGCTCCGCGCCGCGGGCGCGCTCGATGTCGTGCTGGTGCCAGTGGCGATGAAGAAGGGGCGCGCTGGCACGCGCATCGAGGTACTTGCGAGGCCGGCAATGGCAGGAACGCTCGAAGACCGCATTCTCAACGAGACCACGACCATCGGTGTCAGGCGGTCGCGACTGGAGCGCCGCGGTCTGCCGCGTGTGCGGAAGCGGGTCGAGGTCCTTGGCCACGAGGTAATCATCAAGGTGGTGACCCTACCCGGCGGGCGGCGGCGTGCCAAGCCGGAATTCGATGACGTGCAACGGGTTGCCCAGGCGACAGGGCGGCCGGCGTCGGATATATTCCAACTCGCGATCGAAGCCGGGGAACGGGTCTAGCGTGATCGGGGCAGGGAGGCCGCCGCCCAGCTGAGGCCGTTCCGCATCAGCCGACCTTAGGAGATCCAACGATGTCCGCTTTCACCAAGACGGTGCTCGGTCCGACGCTGCTCGGCGCCGTGCTCACCTCGCTCGCGGGCGCGCAGGCCGCGCAGCCTGCCGGCCAGCGCACATGCCAGATCGACGAGAGTTCGGGGCAGCTCGGTAAGGCGCTCCTGTCGATCTCGCTCGCGCAGACCAACCAATCGTCACAGAAGTGGCCCGACGCCGCCAACCACCTTCGCAACGCCGTGAAGGCATTGGAGAAGCCAGACAAGAAGAACGAGATCGGTCAGCGACTCGTGCTCGGGAAGGCCCTGTCCCTGTGGATGAACCAGCCGGACGTCGGCCCGACGCCGACTCGCGGCACGCTCGGCTTCACGACGTCACCGGAGGCGCCGGTTGACCTCCTGGCTGCGGTCGATTCGAACTTCGCTCAGGTTGAAGTGTCAAACCCGGCGTGTGAGAGCGAGACCACTCCATGGCGGGCGCAAAAGGCGTGGCTGACGATGGTCAACCAAGCGATCGAGGCGGTGAACGCAGGGAACGTCGACACCGCGGAGGCGTTGGCCAATCGGTCGCTGCGGCTCTACCGCCGCGCTCCATACGCGTACATGGTGCTCGCGACCGCCGCGCAGAGCCGCGGGCACGTCACCCGCGCCCTCCAGTACCACCAGCAGACGATCGAGGCGGCGTCGGACACCAGCTTCGCCGAGGCGAGGCGGCAGGCGCTGCTCACCATGGCAAATCTTGCCGCCGATGTCGCCGACACCGCATCGGGGGCGGGTCGTGCGCAGTTCGCGCGCGACGCCCGCGCGGCATACGAGCGCCTCATCGGGGAAGCGCCGAACTCGCCGCAGGCGACCCAGGCGCGCGGGGGCCTCAGTCGAGTGCTCCTGATCGCGGGCGACACCGCCGCGTTCCGCGCCTCCTACCGCGACCAGATCGACAACCCGGACAAATACGACTACCGCGACATTCTCGCCTCGGCGGTGGCGGCGGCGCGCAGTTCACAGTGGCGGGACGCCGCGGCGCTCTTCGAGAACGTCACGAAGGTCAACCCGTACAACCGCGATGCACTCTACAACCTCGCCGTCACCTATCACGAGCTCGGTCAGTTCGAGAAGATGCTGCCCTACCTCCACCGCCTGGTCGCTGTTGACCCGGGGAACACTGATAACTGGCTGTTGATCGCGCGCGCGTACAATGGCCTTGGCAAGGCGGCGCAGAAGGCGAAGAACACCGCGGCGCACAAAGCGCACAACGACTCGACCGTTAAATACTATCAGCGGTCGGAGCAGCTTCCCGTGAACATCCTCTTCACCGAGTTCACAACCGGCGAGGCGAAGAGTACGATCTCGGGAACGATTGAGAATCGCACCGACGCGCAGAAGAGTTACACACTTCGGTTCGAGTTCCTCGACAAGGCGGGGAACGTCGTCGGAACGAAGGAAGCGTCGGTCGGCCCGGTCGCCCCGAAGGCGAAGGGGCGCTTCAGCGCGACGATCGACGGCCCGAACATCGCCGCATTCCGCTACGCCCTGCCGTAGGGCGGCGTCGAAGTCTCACACGAGGGGAAGGCACCGCGCGCGGTGATCTTCCCCCGTTGCACTCTTGGTATCGATGGTCCGCGTCAGTCGAATCCTCCCGGGTAGCATAGCCGACCAGCTCGGGGTCGTCCCAGGCACGGAGCTGGTGACGGTCAACGGCCACGAGCTCGCGGACTTTATCGACTGGGAGTTCCTCGCCGCCGATGTGGAACTCACCGTCGAGGCGAGGCTTCCCGACGGCGCGGACGTGGTCTACGAGATCGAGCGCGACGAGGCTGAGCCGATCGGGGTCGAGCTCGAGCCGCCCACCATCCGTCGGTGCGCGAACCGGTGCGAGTTCTGCTTTATCGAGGGCCTGCCGCGGGCACTCCGGAAGTCGCTCTACGTGCGCGACGACGACTACCGTCTGTCGTTCGCCTACGGAAACTTTGCGACGCTCTCCAACCTGAAGGATCGCGACTTCGACCGCATCCTGCGTTACCGGCTGTCCCCCTTGTACGTGTCGGTTCACGCGACGCCGTGGGAGGCGAGGAAACGTCTTCTGAACAACCCGCGCGTCCCCAACATCGTCGAGCAGCTTACTCGGCTGGCGGCCGGTGGAGTACAATTTCACTGCCAGATGGTAGTCGTGCCCGGCCTCAACGACGGCGACATCCTCGAGGCCTCCCTCGCCGACCTCTGGGCCTTCGGCGAATCGGTGCTCAGCGTCGCGCTGGTCCCGGTAGGTCTCACGCAGTTCTCGCACCTCTACAGGGGCACGCCGATGGGACCCGAGGACGCCGGCCGGCTTCTGGACGCCGCCGAGCGTTGGGGTGCGCACGCGCGCCGCGAACGCGGCGACACCTGGGTCTACGGGTCCGACGAGCTGTACCTGCTCGCTGGCCGTCCGCTCCCCGAAGCCGAGTTCTACGGGGACTTTGCCCAGATCGAGAACGGCGTCGGCGCCGTCGCGGCGCTCCGGCAACGGGTGCACGATGGTTTGGGGACTCTTCCGCGTCTGGACGATACGCTGATCGGCGTCGTGACCGGAGCGTCGATGACGCCTCTCATGCCGCGTCTCCTGAACGCACTCGGCGAGACTACGGGGGCGCGGTTCGTCCTCCTCGCGGCCGAGAACTCCCTGTTCGGGCCAACCGTGACGACCGCCGGGCTGCTCGTGTCGTCCGACATCCGTCGAGCGCTCGCCGGCGCCCAGAATCTCGACGTGGCGCTCATTCCCGCGGAGTCGCTGAACGACGACGGCGTATTCCTCGACGACGTTCCACTGGACGCGCTCCGTGCGGACGTCAGCATCCCGATCCATCCGTCGCACGATTTCATCGACGTGCTCTCGCGGGCGCCGCGCCTCGACCTCGTGCGGAGCTCGGCCGCCGTATGAACGCACCGGTTGTTGCGCTCGTCGGCCGTCCGAACGTCGGGAAATCCGCGCTCTTCAACCGAATCGTGGGAGAGGGAAGGGCAATCGTCGCGGAGGAGGCGGGTACGACACGGGACCGGCACTTCGCGGCCACGGACTGGAACGGGAGGCGCTTCTGGTTGGTCGATACGGGCGGCCTCGTCGAGGCCCCCGACCATCCGATGGACGTCGAGATTCGGAGGCAAGTTCTCCAGGCGATCGAGGAGGCCGACCTGCTGCTGTTCGTCGTCGATTCGATCACTGGCCTGCACCCGAGCGACGCTCGGATCGCCGAGGTTCTCCGCGACTCGGGGAAGCCGTGGCTCCTCGTAGCCAACAAGGTCGACGACCCGCAGTCGACCGACTTCTACGAGTTCTACGCCCTCGGCGCCGGCGATCCGATCCCGGTCTCGGCGGCGAACGGGAAGGGATCCGGGGACCTTCTGGACGCCGTGGCGGAACGCCTTCCCGAAGTCCCTGAGGGAGAGAGCGACGCGCTGCGCGTCGCGGTCGTCGGCCGCCCGAACGTCGGGAAATCGTCGTTCGTGAATCGACTTCTCGGCGAGGACAGACTCGTTGTCTCCGAGGTACCCGGGACCACGCGTGACGCGATCGATACGCCGATGCGCTATCACGGACGCACGATCGTGTTCATCGACACCGCCGGCTTGCGGCGCCAGAGCCGCATCGACGCGGGGATCGAGTTCTATTCGTCGCTCCGCACACGCCGCGCGATCGACCGCGCCGACATCTGTCTGCTGGTCATCGACGCGACGGAGGGGGAGATCCACAACCAGGATCTGAAGATCGCCTCCCTCGCGTGGGAGGCGGGCCGCGGCTTGATCGTCATCGTCAACAAGTGGGACCTGGTCGAGAAGGACGACAAGGCCGCCGCACACTTCGAGCGGAAGGCGCACGAGAAGGCGCCGTTCCTCAGGTTCGTGCCGTTCGTCTTCACCTCGGCGCTCACCGGACAGCGCGTGCAACGTGTCCTCGACCTGCTGCTACGAGTCGCCGAGGAACGGGAGAAGCGCGTGCAGACCCACGAGGTGAACGAGCGCCTCGGCGAGCTGATCGCGCGCCGGCAGCCGCCCCAGGCCGCCGGGCGCGAGGTCAAGCTGAACTACGCCGCGCAGGTCGAGACGGCACCGCCGACCATCGCCGTCTTCGGGAACCACCCCGAGCTCGTGCAGGAGCACTACGTGAGATACCTCCACAACGGCTTCCGCGAGTCGTGGGGCTTCACCGGAAATCCGCTGCGGATCGTGCTTCGTCGCAAGGCGAGCTGACATGCATGCGGCGCTGGCCCTCGTACTGTCGTACCTCGCCGGCTCCATCCCCGCCGCGTACATGGCCGGTAAATCGCGGGGGATCGACCTTCGGCGTCACGGCTCTGGCAATTTGGGCGCGACGAACGTCGTGCGGACTCTCGGGTGGAAGATCGGGCTCCTCGTCTTCGCGTTCGACGTCGCGAAGGGAGCCATCCCGGTCCTCGTGCTCCCCTCGTTGACGCACGGCCCTCTCTCGACCGAGGTCGTCGCCATCCTCTGTGGCGTCGCCACCATTTTCGGCCACTTCCGGCCCGTCTTCCTGCGCTTCGGCAAAGGGGGGAAGGGCGTCGCGACCGCCGCGGGCGTGTTCTTCGCGCTCGCCCCACTGCCGATGCTCGCCGCTGTCGCCGTGTTCGCGGTCGTTCTTCTCACGAGTGGCTACGTCTCGCTCGGGTCGCTCACCGCCGCCGTCGTCCTCCCGTCGCTTCTTCTGGTGACCGAGGGCGCGCGATCGCCCGTCTTCCAGGTCAGCGTCGTGTTGGCCGTGTTCGTCTTTTGGACGCACCGGGCGAACATCCGGCGGCTGCGGCGGGGCGAGGAATACCGGTTCGGCCGCAAGGCCGAAGGCTGATGCGCTGCGCCGTCGTCGGGGCGGGCGCGTGGGGCACCGCGCTGGCCGATCTCCTGGCGACGAACGGCGCCGACGTCAAGCTCTGGGCGTTCGAGCGCGATGTCGCGGCGACGATCAACGCGCGCCACGAGAACCCCCGCTTCCTGCCTAGCGTGCCCCTGGCGCCTGCAGTCGAGGCGACGAGTGACCTCGCGGATGCGCTATCCGCGGCGTCGTTGGTCCTCTACGCGGTGCCGTCGGCGCACCTGCGCGGGGTTGCCCGGTCCGGCGCGCGCTCGGTCGCGCCCGGCGCGATCCTCGCCGTCGCGACCAAGGGGATCGAGCAGGATACCCTCGCGCTCATGACCGACGTGGTCGAGGCCGAGGTGCCCGGCCGGCCCGTCGTCGCCCTCTCCGGCCCGAGCTTCGCCGCCGAAGTCGCGGCAGGGCAGCCGACCGCCGTCGTCGCGGGCTCCCGTGACGTCGTGGCTGCACAGCAGGTGCAGGAGCTGCTCAGCAGCGCCACGTTCCGCGTGTACACGCACGACGACGTCGCCGGCGTCGAGCTGGGCGGGTCGTTGAAGAACGTCATGGCGGTCGCGACCGGCATTGCCGAAGGGGTCGGGCTCGGCTTCAACTCCCGCGCGGCGCTGATTACCCGCGGCCTGGCGGAGATGACGCGCCTAGGGCTCGCCCTCGGGGCGCAGGCGGGAACCTTTGCGGGACTCGCCGGCATTGGCGATCTGGTGCTAACGTGCACCGGCGCGCTGAGCCGCAACCGCGCCGTGGGCCTCGCGATCGGTAAAGGAGCGACGCTGGAGCAGGCGCTCGCCGGCAAGGAGTCAGTCGCCGAAGGCGTCGCGACCGCACGCAGCGCACGCGAGCTCGCGCAACGCCAGGGAGTCGAGATGCCGATCGTGGAGACCGTCTACCGCGTGCTGTTCGAGAGCTATCCGGCGCGTCACAGCGTCATCGCGCTGATGTCGCGCGGGTTGCGCGCCGAGCGCGACGCGTGAGCGCGCGTGATCCGATCCAAGAGTTCTTCTCCATCGGTGAAGTCTGTGAGCTCACCGAGCTGAAGCCGCACGTCCTCCGGTACTGGGAGAGTCAATTCCGATTCCTCCACCCGGCGAAGAACCGCTCCGGAAACCGCGTCTACCAGCGGCGCGAGATAGAGCTGATCCTCCTCGTGAAGCACCTTCTCTACGCCGAGAAGTACACGATCGAGGGCGCGCGGCAGAAGATCGATGAGCACCGAAAGGCGGGCGACCTTCGCGCCGTCGCGACCGGGGCGCTGCGCCTCGAGCTCCTCGAATCGCTGGAGCAGGATTGCCGCGAGATCATCCGGACACTGGACGGCCAGGGCGAGACGTCGCCCGCATGAGACGGCCGCGCTTCCTCGTCACCAACGACGACGGAATCCTGGCGTACGGGATCCAGTGCCTGGTCGAGGCGGCGGAGTCCCTCGGCGAGGTGACCGTCGTAGCCCCCGACCGCGAGCAGAGCGGAATGAGCCATTCGCTCACGCTGCACCATCCCATCCGACCGATGGAGCGTGGGCCGCGGCGGTGGCAGATCGCGGGCACGCCTACGGACTGCGTCATGATCGCCGTCGAGGCCCTCATGCCGGAGCGGCCCGACTTCGTCCTCAGTGGCATCAACCACGGCCAGAACATGGGCGAGGACGTTCTCTACTCGGGCACCGTCGCCGCGGCGATGGAAGGTCTCGCTCTCGGCATTCCGTCCGTCGCGATCTCGTTCGCCGGTGGGGATCTACGGGCGGACCTCACCCACCTGGCGGAGCAGGTGAAGGTTCTGACGCCGTTGCTCAAGCGGATCACGTCGCTCCCCAAATTCCCCGATAACACGCTTCTCAATGTCAACCTGCCGCCCCTGCCCGCGGACGGGGTTAGAGGCGTCCGGCTCACGCGCCTGGGTCGTCGCGTATACTCCAACTCCCTCAAGCCGATGGAGGACCCGTGGGGACGACGGGTCTTCTGGATCGGCGGGGGGCAGATCAGCTGGACGGGAGAGGCCGATTCCGACTTTCAGGCAATCCAGGAAGGTTACGTCTCGGTGACCCCGCTGCACCTCGACCTCACACACTACACGATGCTGAGCACTGCGGAGACTTGGTGGTCGGAACAGTAGACGGCGAGTTCCGCGGCGCGCGGCGCCGGCTGGTCGATACCCTTCGGCAGAAGGGCATAGCCGATCTTTCTGTGCTTCGCGCGGTGGAGATGACGCCCCGGCACGCGTTCGTCCCGACGGGCGTCCGCCACCGCGCTTACGAGGACGCCGCCCTGCCGATCGGCAACGGCCAGACGATCTCGCAGCCGTCGCTCCATGCCCGCTACCTGGAGCTGCTGCGACTGACGGGACGCGAGCGGGTCCTCGAGATCGGGACCGGCTCCGGCTATCAGACTGTTCTGCTCTCGCACCTGGTCGATCAGGTCTTCTCAGTCGAGAGGATCCCGGCGCTTCTCCAAGCCGCGCGCGAGGTGATCCAGCGACTCGGCGCCAAGAACGTCTCGCTTCTCCTAGGCGACGGGACGATCGGCTGGCGCGAGTATGCGCCGTACGATGCGATTCTCGTGAGCGCGGCGGGGCCCGACGTCCCGACGCCGCTGCTCGAGCAGCTAGCGACGAGAGGGCGACTCCTCGTGCCGGTCGGTCGCGGCGACGACCAGGTCCTACAGATGTACACGCGTACCGAAGCCGGGATCGAGTCGCGTGAACTCGGGGCGGTGCGCTTCGTCCGGCTCGTGGGTCGGCATGGGTGGCAACGCTGAGGTCATGCCTAGCCTTCACGCCCTCGTGCGCGGGCGCGTTCAGGGTGTCGGTTTTCGCTGGTTCGTGCGAGAGCGCGCGCGTGAGCTCGGCGTCCGTGGATGGGTGCGAAACCGGGGTGATGGTTCCGTCGAAGTGGAAGCCGAGGGCGAGCTGGCAACCATCGAGCGGCTACGGGAGCTGCTCCGCAAAGGCCCTCCCGGGGCACGAGTGAGCGTTGTGGAGGAGCTAGCAGCGCCCGACGACCCAGCCGACCTTCCTTCGCCGTTCGCAATCCTACGCTAAGTGGCGACCATCCCGACTGTTACGGACACAAGGCTCACCCGGGACCTGAAGGCTGCGATACGCGACGTTCCGGACTTCCCGAAGCCAGGAATCGTGTTCAAGGACATCACGCCGGTGCTTTCGGACGCGGCGCTCTTTCGTCGCGCCGCCCAGGCGATGGCGGCACCGTTTGCGGCTGCCGGAGTGCGTTACGTAGTCGGGGTCGAGAGCCGAGGGTTCATTCTCGGGGCACCGGTAGCCCTCGAGCTTGGCGCGGGGTTCGTCCCGGTGCGCAAGCCAGGGAAGTTGCCGCATCGGACCGCGGCAGCGGAGTACGCGCTCGAGTACGGATCCGACCGGCTGGAGATCCACGCTGACGCGTGCAGCCCCGAGGCGAGAGTGCTAGTCGTGGACGACGTCCTGGCGACGGGAGGGACAGCGGCCGCGACGTGCCGGCTCGTCGAAGGCCTGGGCGCGACAGTCGTCGGCTGCTCATTTCTAATCGTTTTGTCGTTCCTACCGGGGCGGAAGGCCCTGGCGGGGCGCCGGATCGAGACGCTCGTCACGTACTGAGGCGCGCGACAGCGCTCGGCCTGATGGGCTAACTGATTGAGCCCCAAGCGTGACGGCGTTAGACTTCGACCTGTTCGGCCCCTGTAGCTCAGATGGATAGAGCAGCGGTTTCCTAAACCGTTGGCCGGGTGTTCGAGTCACCCCAGGGGCACCTCGACGGCTCGCGCCCCCCCCCAAACAGACAAGAGACGCTCCGCATGACGAACCCCCAAGCGCCCAGCACGCCGAGGCCCGCGCCGGATCGTGGAGAGACGCTCCTCGACTGGCTGCGGATCCGGACCAGGTATCTGACCATCGGGGCCGCCGTGGTTCTGGCGACCGGGCTTGGCTACTGGTTCTATATCCGTTCGGCCCAGATCAAGAGTCAACGGGCCGAACAGAGCCTGGCCCAGGCGAAGCAGGCAGTCGGCCAGGGTAACGCGGCGTTGGCGCAGAGTGACCTTCAGACGGTCATTCGTCGCTACGGGAACACCCGCGCCGGGGTCGAGGCAGCGCTCCTGTTGGCCGAACTGCACTACGGGAGAGGCGAGTACCAGAAAGGGATTGATGCGCTGCGGGGCGTGGTCGACAAGTCGGCGGCCGAACCGTCGGTGGCGAAGATCCACGCGCTGATCGGTGACGGTCAGGCTCAGCTGGGCAAGCCGGACGACGCGGCGCAGGCGTACCAGCGGGCTGCCGATCAGGCACGCTTCGATGGCGCCCGCGCGTTCTACATGGCTCGCAAAGCCCGGGTTCTAATGGCCGCCGGGAACACCGCCGAAGCCCGGAAGATCTGGCAGGAACTCGCGACAGCAACCTGGGCGG